>NZ_JBKGUA010000002.1:0-373100 GCF_046543485.1 Paraburkholderia sp. EG304
GATGAGGTGCAGCGCGGCAAGAACCGCAACAAGTCGAGGATCCGCGCACGCGTAGAGCATGTCTTCGCGGTGGTCAAACGACTGTGGGGCTTCACGAAGGTGCGCTACCGCGGGTTGGCGAAGAATGCGAATCGGGCCTTTGTAGCTTTGGCGCTCGCCAACGTCTACCTGTCGCGCACGCGATTGATGACACAGGTGCGCCCGTAATGGGCAAAAAGCGGGCAAAACGCCCGCGTGCAATGCCCGCAAGGGCCAAAAACCAAAGGATGACGGTCGGCTTCACGACCTGAACACCTCTACATCGCCGACACGTCGCAAATTCAGCTGCTTGTTCAGCGTAGCCTTAGGTAGAATCCCCTACTGTTTTCCCCTATCCGGCGACAGCGTTTCCGCCTTCAGAAACGCCCGCCCGGCGCCCGTTTTTCGCGCCGCTTCACGCGTCACACCCCATCATCGCCATGCCTTTGCCTCTGCTTGCCCTTGCCGTTGCCGCGTTTGGAATCGGTACCACAGAGTTCGTCATCATGGGGCTGTTGCCCGACGTCGCGCGCGATCTGTCCGTGTCGATTCCGGCGGCTGGCATGCTGGTGTCCGCTTATGCGCTCGGTGTGACGATCGGCGCGCCGATCGTCGCGATCGCGGTCGCCAACATGCCGCGCAAGAAGGCGCTGATGAGCCTGATCGGCGTGTTCATCGTCGGCAATCTGCTGTGCGCGATCGCGCCGGGTTACGCGGTGCTGATGGCCGCGCGCATCGTCACCGCGTTCTGCCACGGCGCGTTTTTCGGCATCGGCTCGGTGGTCGCGGCAGGCCTCGTCGCGCCCAATCGCCGCGCGCAGGCAATCGCGCTGATGTTCACCGGCCTCACGCTCGCCAACGTGCTCGGCGTGCCGCTCGGCACCGCGCTCGGCCAGGCGGTCGGCTGGCGCGCCACCTTTTGGGCCGTGACCGGCATCGGCGTGCTGGCGGCGGCCGCGCTCGCGGTGTGCCTGCCCGCGAAGATCGAGATGCAAAAGGCGAGCCTCGTGCGCGAATTCAGCGTGCTGAAGAACCCGCAGGTGCTAATGGTGCTCGGCATCAGCGTGCTCGCGTCGGCGAGCCTGTTTTCGACCTTCACCTACATCACGCCGATTCTCGAAGACGTGACCGGCTTCACGCCGCACGCGGTCACGCTGGTGCTGCTGTTGTTCGGCCTCGGGCTGACGGTCGGCAGCACGCTCGGCGGCAAGCTCGCGGACTGGCGGCTGATGCCGTCGCTAGTCGCGTTCCTGATGGCGATCGTCGTGATTCTGTGCGTGTTCGCGGGCACTATGCACGCGCGCATTCCGGCGATGCTGACCGTGTTCGTGTGGGGTGTGCTCGCATTCGCGATCGTGCCGCCGCTGCAGATGCTGATCGTCGATCGCGCAAGCCATGCGCCGAATCTTGCCTCGACGCTCAATCAGGGCGCTTTCAACCTCGGCAACGCAACCGGCGCGTGGCTCGGCGGCATGGCGATCGGCGCAGGCGCGCCGCTGACGACGCTGCCGTGGGTCGGCGTCGCGACCGCGCTGGGTGCGCTGCTGCTGACGTTGTGGTCGGTGTCGATCGAACGGCGGCTGGTGGTGGCGGGGTGAGCTTGCCGACCGAAGTCGCGGTTCGCGAGAGCGATCACACCGTTCTGCACTTTGCCTATAAACCTCTTTGAAGAGGCATCCCACCGTCTACGCGACTACCCCTGCCACCGGCGTTTCCGCCGTCGTGCGGTGGTGGGATGAACAAAGCTCTACGCGGACCTGTGAGGTCACATATCCGCCTTTGGCTGCGCCGGCGGACCCACAAAACAATCTCAGCGACTTGCTGGATGCACGCTTCGGCATTGGCGCCCCCCCTTATGTCCTCACGGCGGGCACCTTATCGATGCTTGTCGACCGGCATCACCGGTTGACCGGATTGGACTTTTACACGAATCCTGAGCGATGGGCCGTCCGCACGTCCGAACTGGCAGATCCAAGCGACGAAACTCCGCACATCGAGTCAGAATTCGACGCGCACGGACATGCAGAAGACATGGGCGCGCCGGAGGTCTTTTGCGAGCCTCGCGACGGCACCCTTTATCTGTCGTGGGGTAACGTCTCTCACTGGTACGGTATTGCGCCAACGCTCGCGATCGGCGTCGATGACGACGAGCGGCCGTCAGGTGATCGTCGGCGCGGTGCTGGTGGTGGCCTGCGCGACTGCGTTGATGCAAATGAAATCGGTCGGCCACGATGCGGTGGTCGGCGTGCTGTTGTGCGCGGCGCTCGCGTTTCTGGTGGCGGTGTGGTGGGAGCGTCGGCGGATCACGCTGCGGACGGCGAGTTGACGATTAGACGCTAGTTGCTGGCTTTTACGATCTATACGCCGGGTGATAATCTTCAACCCACGTTGCGCGGGCACTCGACACGGCCCATATTTTGTGGTGCCACCGCAAGCAACGGGGAGTCCGCCATGGTCTCGATGCGCTTGTTGCTCCGTGCCAGCCTGTTGGGCACGGCGATAGCGGTAGCCGCGATCGTCGCCGCAAACTGCGGTGGCGGCGGAGGCGGAAACAGCAGTGCCCCGACGGGCACGAGCGCCGGCGGCAGCGCCTCATCGGGCGCATCGACCCCAGCCGCGGCAAGCGGCGGCAGCACCACCACTGGTGGCACCACGAGCGGCGGCACCGGTAGCACCGGCACCGCGGGCAGCGGCTCGGCCACGTCGATGGGTGGCACGTCAACGGCAGCCGTGCAGGACGTGCTCACCTATCACAACGACATCGCGCGCACCGGCCAGAACCTCGGCGAAACCACGCTGGCGCCCGCCAACGTGACAGCCGCGACATTCGGCAAGGTCGGCTTCTTTAGCGTCGACGGCAAGGTCGACGCGCAGCCGCTATTCGTCGCTTCGCTGGCGATCGCGGGTGGCACGCACAACGTGCTGTACGTCGCGACCGAGAACGACACCGTGTACGCATTCGATGCCGACACCGGCGCGACCCTGTGGCAAGTGCGCACACTCGGCAGCGGCGAAACCCCGAGCGACGACCGCGGCTGCAGCCAGATCGTGAACACGATCGGCATCACCTCGACACCGGTGATCGACCGTTCGCGCGGCACGCACGGCACGATCTATGTCGTCGCGATGTCGAAGGACCCGGCCGGCGGCTACCATCATCGCGTTCACGCGCTCGACCTCGCGACCGGCGCCGAACTGCTGAACGGTCCCACCGAAGTCGCCGTCGCCTCTTACCCGGGCACCGGCGCGGGCAATACGAACGGCGTCCTGCCGTTCACCCCGTCGTTGTACGCGGAGCGCGCGGGGCTGCTATTGCTCGGCAACACGGTCTACACGACATGGACCTCGCACTGCGACGACGGCGGCTATACGGGGTGGATCATGGGCTACGCCGCCGACACGTTGCAGCAGACCACGGTGCTCAACGTGACGCCTAACGGCATCGGCGGCGCGATCTGGATGAGCGGCGCGGGGCCGGCGTCGGACGGCTCGTCGATCTATCTGCTCGATGCCAACGGCACCTTCGAAACGACGATGACCTCGAGCGGCTTTCCGGCCAACAACGATTTCGGCAATACGTTCCTGAAGCTCGGCACGTCGGGCGGCCTGTCGGTCACGGACTACTTCGCGATGACGAACGTCGTGCAGGAGGCCAACGACGACATCGACCTCGGCTCCGGCGGCGCACTGGTGCTGCCGGACCTGACCGACGCGAACGGCGTCGTGCAGCATCTGACGCTCGGCGCGGGCAAGGACAGCACCATCTACGTGCTGAATCGCGATTCGATGGGCAAGTTCAACCCGACGACCGACAACATCTATCAGGAGATTACCGCGCAGCTGGCGGGCGGCGAGTTCGGCATGCCCGCCTATTTCAACGGGCGCGTGTATTTCGGCTCGGTCGGCGATCATCTGAAGGCATTCACCGTGACCAATGCGAAGCTGTCCATCACACCCACCGCGCAAAGCGCGATGACGTTCGCCTATCCCGGCACGACGCCGAGCGTCTCGGCGAATGGCACGTCGAATGGCATCGTATGGGCCGCCGAAAACGGCAACGTCGCGGCACTCCATGCGTTCGACCCGGTCACGCTCAACGAGCTGTACAACAGCAACCAGATGGGCACGCGCGATCAGTTCGGCACCGGCAACAAGTTCATCACACCGATGATCGCGAACGGCAAGGTGTATGTCGGCACGACGAATGGCGTGGCGGTGTTCGGGTTGCTCGGTAGATGAAGCGGACGACGCGCCGAGTCATTGCGACACGGCACGGCCAAGGTCTCGCACAAACGACGAGGGCCGGCATTCGTTGCCGGCCCTCGTTCATCGTGACTGCCGCGCGCTCACTCTCGCGCCGGCAGAATCTCTCCGGCACACGCGCCGAACCCGACGCGATACCCGTCGCCCTGGCACCAGCCCACCAGCGTCAGCACATCGCCGTCCTCGATGAACGTGCGCGTACCGCCCTCGTGCAGCTCCAGCGGCTTCGTGCCGTTCCACGTCAGTTCGAGCAGGCTGCCGTACGAATCCTCGGTCGGTCCGCTGATCGTCCCCGAGCCCATCAGGTCGCCCACCCGCGTATTGCAACCCGACACCGTGTGATGCGCGAGCTGCTGCGCCATCGTCCAGTACATGTATTTGAAGTTGGTCCGCGCGATCGTGCTCGCTTGCCGCGCGTGTGGCGCGCGCAAGCTCACTTCGAGATGAATGTCGAACGCATGCTTTCCTCGATGCCGCAGATACGCGAGCGGCTCCGGCTCCTGCACCGGCTGCGCGACGCGGAATGGTTCGAGCGCATCGAGCGTGACGACCCACGGCGAGATCGTCGTCGCGAAGGTCTTCGCGTTGAACGGACCGAGCGGCACGTATTCCCATTGCTGGATGTCGCGCGCGCTCCAGTCATTCAGCAGCACCATGCCGAAGATGTGCGCCTCCGCGTCCTCGCATGCGATCGGCTCGCCCAGCGCATTGCCGCCGCCGATAATGAAACCCGTCTCCAGTTCGATATCGAGCTTGCGGCACGCGCCGAACACCGGGCGCTCCTGATCGGGCAGCTTGAGTTGGCCATTGGGGCGACGCACCGGCGTGCCGCTCACGACCACCGACGACGCCCGTCCGTTGTAGCCGATCGGCATCTCCGACCAGTTCGGCAGCAGCGCATTCTTCGGATCGCGGAACATCGAGCCGACATTGGTCGCATGCTCCTTCGACGAATAGAAATCCGTGTAGCCCGGAATCTGCACCGGCAGATGCAGACGCGCATCGGCCTGATTCACCAGCACCTTCGCGCGCAACACGGCATCGTCGCGCAGCGTCGCGGTGTCGCGCGCGAGCAGTTGGCTCAGCTGGATTCGAACGCTGCGCCATGCGTCGCGGCCGAGCGCGATGAAATCGTTCAGCGCATCGCGCGCGAACACGTTCTGCGCCGGCACGTTCAGCAGACCCGCTGCCTGCAACGCGCCGAGATCGACGATCTGGTCGCCGATCGCGACGCCCGCGCGCCGCGCGTCGTTGCCACGATCGCTGAAAATGCCGAACGGCAGGTTCTGGATCGGGAAGTCGCTCGCCGGCTCGTTGGCCGACTCGATCCAGCTCTTGCGCGACGCATCGAGCGTCGCCTGGAGGTCGTTCACCGCGTTCATCGTTGCTCCGGATTGAAGTGTTTCGTGAGGCCTTGCCAGCACTCGTAGTAATGCGCCTGCAGTTGCGCGGTTTCGAGCGCGAAGCGCGTCGGCTTGATCAGCGTGCGCGTCTCGAACATGAAGGCCATGGTGTCGTCGACCTTCTTCGGCACCGAGGTATCGATATGCGACGCTTTCTCGAACGTGTCCGCGTCCGGACCGTGGCCCGTCATGCAGTTGTGCAGGCTCGCGCCGCCGGGCACGAAGCCCTCGGCCTTCGCGTCGTAGACGCCATGCACGAGACCCATGAACTCGCTCGCGACGTTGCGATGGAACCATGGCGGGCGGAACGTATCTTCGGCGGCGAGCCAGCGCGGCGGGAAGATCACGAAGTCGATCGTATCGACGCCCGGCGTGTCGCTTTGCGACTGCAGCACGAGAAAGATCGACGGGTCCGGATGGTCGAAGCTGATCGAGCCGATCGTGTTGAAGCGGCGCAGGTCGTATTTGTACGGCGCGTAGTTGCCGTGCCATGCCACGACGTCGAGCGGCGAATGGCCGATGTCCGCGCGCCACAGATTGCCGTTCATCTTCGCGACGAGTTCGAACGCGCCCTCGCGGTCTTCGTACGCGGCGTGCGGCGTCAGGAAATCGCGCGGATTCGCGAGACCGTTGGAGCCGATAGGCCCCAGTTCCGGCAGACGCAGCAACGCACCGAAGTTCTCGCAGATATAGCCGCGCGCGCTGCCGTCCGGCAGGCTCACCGCGAAGCGCACGCCGCGCGGAATTACCGCGATCTCGAACGGTTCGATATCGACGCGGCCCATTTCGGTCGCGATATGCAGGCGGCCCTGTTGCGGCACGATCAGCAGTTCGCCGTCGGCGTTGTAGAAGAAGCGGTCCTGCATCGAACGGTTCGCTGCGTACAGATGGATCGCGCAACCGTTCATCGCTTCGGCCGAGCCGTTGCCTGCCATGGTCACCCAGCCGTCGATGAAATCGGTCGGTTCGGACGGCAGCGGCAGCGGGTCCCAGCGCAGCTGGTTCGGCGGCGTCGGCGGCACCTCGGCGAAGTTCGCGACGAGCCGCTCCGACGGCATCATCGTGAACGGCTTGTGCATCGCCGCGGGACGAATCCGGTACAGCCACGAGCGACGGTTGTGACCGCGTGGCGCCGTAAACGCGGTGCCCGAAATCTGCTCGGCATACAAACCATAGGCCGCGCGCTGCGGCGAGTTGCGGCCGGTCGGCAGCGCGCCAGGCAACGCCTCGGTTGCGAATTCATTCGCGAAACCCGACTGATAGCCGGGCTCGATTTCAGGTCGCAGGCGTTGGTCGGCCGGCGTACGTGTTGAGGTATCCATACAAGGTTCTCCGCGAGTTGCTCGATTCTTTCCCGATTACGTGATCTTTGCAGTCACGCTCAGGCCGGCTCGGCTTCGGACGCGCGAGCTGGTGAAATCACGTTTTACGTATAGTAAAACTAATTACGTATAGTGAAACTCACGTATACCCTTGGAAGCGGGCATGCCAACCTCGTGATTGCGCGCTGAGCCCCGGCCCATAAGCGTCAGGCCAATAACGTTATGAACATTTTGTTAATCTGCGCAGGGCCCGTACTGCTACCATCAATGGATGCGGCCATCGCGTCGCGCAGCCACGCGCCCCGTGCGCGTTCATCGTCGCCTTTCACTCGCCTTCATGATTTCGCCGACCATCCCCGATCTGATCGCCCGCGCCGCTCATCACCCGTTTCTCGGCGAGCATCTGGCCATGGGACAAGGCACGCACGCAGGCATCGCGCTCGCGCATTTCGACGGCATCGAGCTCACGAGCGCCTACGAGCCGATCTTCGACATCAGCGTGCATGGGCTCGCGCAGTCGCTATCATGCGGCGCGGAAGGAGTCGACCGTTTCGGCGATGAGCTCGGCTTTCAGGCGGTCACGCACCGGCTCGGCGCACCGCCGTTCGACGTGTTCGATCCGTTCGACAACATCGCCGACGATCAGCAGCTGGTCGCGCTTGATCGCATGTCGCGCGCGCTGCACGCAATCAACTTCTTTGGCCCGCAGCGGCATGGGCTGCTGTTTCTACGCGTGCACGAGAGGCTGTTGAAGAGTGTGAAGTACGATCACGGCCGGCATTTTTCGAGCGTGCTGACGTCGTTCAATCTGAGTCCGACGCGCATCGTCATCGAACTGCCGGCGGCGGCGGTCGCGCACAAGACGTTTCTGGGTTATCTGACGCGCAGCTATCAGCACTACGGCTTCAAGGTGGCGGGCAATCTGTCGAACGCGGGGCAGATCCTGTCGGTATCGGAAACCGCGCGGCTCGATTTCATCAAGATGGATGCGACGGCCGCATTGCGCGACGCGACCGTGAAGCCGCTCGTCGGCTACGCGGGCCGGCTGCGGGTGCCGCTGATTTTCAATCGCGTGATGGACGAGACGCAGTTCTCCGCGCTACAGCAGTACGACGTGCGGTTCGTGCAAGGTCCATTGTTCAACGCGCATTATCACGACCGGGCGGCGTAACACGGCGTGGGCCCGGTTGGCGCGGGCGCCCCGGCCTTCGCTCAGCCCGGCTCCCCCAGCCGCGCCGCGAGCGCCTTCAGACGCGGCGCGACGTTCTCGCGAAACACTTCCTCCCCCATCGACGACGCCGGCCCGCTACAGCTGAGCACGAGCCAGCGGTTTTCGCGCGGCTCGCGAAACGGCACCGCGACCGCGTTCACGTCGTCATGCCACGCACGAAACGAGTAGCAGCAGCGTTCGGTCGCGAACGCGGCGATCTCCTGTTCGGCTTCGGCGACCAGCATCGCGCCCGCCCTGCCTGCCGCTTTTTTCAGTTCCGCGAGTAACGCGGTACGCGCGTCGAGCGGCTGCACGGCGAGATATGCGCGGCCCATCGAGCTCGTCAGCATCGACAGTTTCGAGCCGGATGCGAGGCCGAGCGTCAACGCGGTTTCGCTGCGGATCGTCTCCAGATACACCATGTCGAGCCCATCCCGGCACCCGAGCGAAACCGCCGCGCCGACCTCGCGCGCGAGGCTGCGCAGGTGCGGGCGCGCGAGTTCGAGTATGTCGCTGCCCGATAGCAGCGCGAAGCCGAGCGACAGCACGCCCGCGTCGAGCGCATATTTGCCGTGCCTTTCGTCGAGCCGCAGATAGCCGAGCACGGTCAGCGTGTAGGCGAGCCGGTTCACGGTTGCCTTCGGCAAACCCGTGCGTTCGACGAAATCGCGATTGCCGAGCATCGTGTCGCCCGGCTGGAAAGCGCGCAACAGGTCCAGCCCGCGGGCAAGGGCGACGACGAATTTGCGTTCGTCGAGCGGAGCGGAGAAAGTGGATGGCAGCGTCATAGGGTGCTACACTCGGGCGTCGTTTGCAAAACATTGTTTCGCAAGGCGGAACTCAAGTCAAGCTTGTTCTGAGCGTGAAATCAGGAGATACGTCATGGCCGTAGCCGCGCAGTTTCACTGGGAAGACCCGTTGCTGCTGGATCAGCAGTTGACCGAAGACGAACGCATGGTGCGCGATGCCGCCGCGGCTTACTCGCAGGACAAGCTGCTGCCGCGCGTGTTGGAAGCGTTCCGCCATGAAAAGACCGATGTCGGGATTTTTCGCGAAATGGGCGAACTCGGCCTGCTCGGCCCGACGATTCCCGAACAGTACGGCGGCCCCGGTCTGAACTATGTCGCGTACGGGCTGATCGCGCGTGAAGTCGAACGTGTCGACTCCGGCTATCGCTCGATGATGTCGGTGCAGTCGTCACTGGTAATGGTGCCGATCTACGAATTCGGCTCGGACGCGCAGAAGGAAAAATATCTGCCGAAGCTCGCGCGCGGCGAGTGGATCGGCTGCTTCGGTCTGACTGAGCCGAACCACGGCTCCGATCCGGGCAGCATGGTCACGCGCGCGAAGAAGGTCGATGGCGGCTATTCGCTGTCGGGCTCGAAGATGTGGATCACCAATTCGCCGATCGCCGACGTGTTCGTCGTGTGGGCGAAGCTCGAGGAAAACGGCAAGGACAACATCCGCGGCTTCATTCTCGAGAAGGGCTGGAAGGGTCTGTCCGCGCCGGCGATCCACGGCAAGATCGGGCTGCGCGCGTCGATCACCGGTGAAATCGTGCTCGACGATGTGTTCGTGCCGGAAGAGAACATCATGCCTGGCGTCAGCGGCCTGCGCGGTCCGTTCACTTGCCTGAACTCGGCGCGCTACGGCATCGCCTGGGGCGCGCTCGGCGCGGCGGAAGCATGCTGGCACATCGCGCGTCAGTACGTGCTCGATCGCAAGCAGTTCGGCCGGCCGCTCGCCGCGAACCAGCTGATCCAGAAGAAGCTCGCCGACATGCAAACTGAAATCACGCTCGGGCTGCAAGGCGTACTGCGCCTCGGCCGCATGAAGGACGAAGGCACGGCCGCCACCGAAATCACGTCGATCATGAAGCGCAATTCGTGCGGCAAAGCGCTCGACATCGCCCGCCTCGCGCGGGACATGCTCGGCGGCAACGGCATCTCGGACGAGTTCGGAGTTGCCCGCCATCTGGTGAACCTCGAGGTCGTCAACACCTACGAAGGCACCCACGATGTTCATGCGCTGATCCTCGGCCGTGCGCAGACCGGTATTCAGGCGTTCTTCTGATGCCGCTGGCGTTCCGCTAAGTGCAAAAAAAGCCGGTTCATTCGAACCGGCTTTTCTGTTTGATGCCGCGCAGCTTACTGGTTCGGCTGCGGCGTCATGCGCAGGTACGGGCGCAGCGCCTTGTAGCCTTTCGGGAATTTCTGCCTGATCACTTCCTCGTCCTTCAGCGACGGCACGATCACGACGTCATCGCCCTGCTTCCAGTTGCCCGGCGTCGCGACCGAGTGACTGTCGGTCAGCTGCAGCGAATCGATCACGCGCAGCACTTCGTCGAAGTTGCGGCCGGTGCTCGCCGGATAGGTGATGATCAGACGCACCTTCTTGTTTGGATCGATGATGAACAGCGAACGCACGGTGAACGTTTCGTTCGCGTTCGGATGAATCATGTCGTAAAGCTGGGAAACCTTGCGATCGCCGTCCGCGAGAATCGGAAAACCGACGCTGGCGGCCTGCGTCTCGTTGATGTCCTTGATCCATTCCTTGTGCGACTCCGCGCTGTCGACCGACAACGCGATCGTCTTCACGTTGCGCTTTTCGAACTCGCTTGCAAGCTTCGCGGTCAGGCCCAGCTCGGTCGTGCAGACCGGCGTGAAGTCGGCGGGATGCGAAAACAGCACGCCCCAGCTATTGCCGAGCCAGTCGTGAAAACTGATGCGGCCAATGCTCGACTCCTGTTCGAAATCCGGCGCAATGTCGCCAAGACGTAGACTCATAGTGCATCTCCTGTAGGTATTCGGAACGTATCCAGATAAGGTCGCGGGCGTGTGCCCGCGACGGCCAGACGATAAAGCATAAGGCCGTGGTGGTACATGGCGAACCAACATCGCGTCAGTACTTTATGCGTTTTTGTAATTTTCTCCCGTTTGATGGAAACTTTGCGGGACAGATCAACTCAATCCGATACCGGTCTGGAGCAAAGTGCCCTCAAACGGGTGTTGCCATGCGCTGCCGGGAACGGATCGTGCGTCGGCGCCATGCAACCGGCACTAGGCTCGCCAGCGACCGTTTCTTTGGTTACGATTTACGCGTAGCGTGAGACAAAGGGAGCTGTCAATGTCGGAAGTCAACAAGGAGAGATTGATGTCGGATATCAAAACCGTCCTCGCGGACGCTGAAGACCTGCTGAAACAGGCCGCGAGCGCTACCGGCGAACGCGCGTCCGAACTGCGCGAGACCGCGCTGACGCGCCTGAAGCAGGCGAAAGAAAAAGCAGCCGACGTTCAGGTCGTGGTCGTCGAAAAAGGCAAGAAGGCTGCCCGCGCTACCGACGACTACGTGCACGAACATCCGTGGGCGTCCATCGGCATCGCCGCCGGCATCGGCATGGTGGTCGGTCTGCTGATCAATCGCAAGTAAAGGTCGGTGAGTCCGCCGGAGCAGGCATGTCCGGCGCACCGGCGATACAGGCGGACCGGCGCGAGCCTCGCCGGTCCCCTTCTGCTGGCGCGCGTGCGCGCTGGCCAGGCCCTCACGCGCAACGCCCACAGCCATGACGACCGAAACACACTCGCAGCGCGCAGAACACAGCCCGTTGCGCCGTATTCTCAGTTCCGTGTTTGCGATTCTGCAGACGCGGCTCGAACTGGTGGGCATCGAACTCGCCGAGGAAAAAGACCGCCTGCTCGGCGTGCTGTTTCTCGGTCTTGCCGCAATGATGCTCGCCACGATGGCCTTGATCGCGTTGACCGCACTCGTCGCCATTGCCTTCTGGGACACCTACCGATGGCAGGCGCTTGCCGGCATCACCGCGGTCTACGCGATTGCCGGGCTCGCCTGTGCGCTGAAGGCGCGCAGCGGTCTGCGCAACGCGCCGCTGGTGTTCGAAGCGACCATCGCCGAGTTCGAAAAAGATCGCCAAGCGTTTCGCAGCCGCGACTGATGGGCAAGTTTGTCTGCATCCGATCCACCGCCTCATCTCCACTCCCGCCGACACGCCATGAGCCCATCCCGTCCCGATACAGCCTTTCGTAACAAGCGCCATCCGTCGAAGGATCTGAGCGCCCCGCATCTGCGGGCGCTACGCAAGGAATTGCTGCTCGTGCGCGCGGACGTGGAGCGCGTCGAGCTCGCGCAGGCCGTCTTCGAACTGCGCCAGGCCGTCACGCATTTCAGCTGGCTCAAGTTCGTGATCCCCGGCTTCGGCGGCGTGCGCGTCGGCAAAGGGGCCAAGGCAAGCGTGCTCAACGCGGGCACGATCGGCGCATTGCTCAAGCAGTACCCGTTCATCAGTTCGGTCGTTTCGCTGTTGCTCGCCAAACCGCTGCGCGCGACTGTCGTCAGGAGCGCAAGGCCCGCGCTCAAGTGGGGCAGCCTTGCGCTCGGCGCGTGGGAAGCGTTCCGGATCTGGCAACAGATGAAGAACGAGTCGGCGGCGGCGGTTTCCGCTACCGCGCAGGCGGCGGCTGAGCAGGTCGATTCGACGAGAAGCGGCTATTGAGGTCGTGGCCGCTACGAGGGGCTGCGATCTGCGCTATATCGGATGTCCGCTCGCACGGCCGCGCGCGTCGGCTTTCAATCACCTGCTAACCCGTATTCCAGCATTCGCTGCTCGTGGGCGTCGCGCCGCTCGTGTCGTTTCTATTGCCTCGCTGACCTGTCGCATCTAGCGTGAACGTGCCACACGGGTCATCGCGCATCGGGCCCGCTTCCGCTGGCACCGCTTCGACCGAATAGCCGCCGTTCGTGTCGTCCGCGGGCAGCACGCGCACGCGATACACCGGCGCGCCGAACTGCGGCGCCTGATCGATGCCCGGTGGCAAGGCCGGCACGCCATCGCTCGCCGCGGCCTCGACGAATTGCGCAGCCCGATATAACGCCGACGCCGCGTCGATATGATGGGTGCGCGCGATGTGGCTGCGATACGAAGGGATCGCAAAGGCGGCGAGCGTGGCGGCAATCGCGAGCGCGATCACGAGTTCGAGCAGCGTGAATGCGGATGTGTTCGGGCTTTTCATACGTGTCCAGTCGGTGCGTTCTTCAGAATGGTCTCGCGGCAACGCGCCGCCAATGACGCTCGATCGCGCCATCCTCGGTCACCAGTTCCATCTGCAACCAGACCTGTGACTCGCTGCTCTGCCCGAAGCCGCGCGCGGTCAGCAGATAAGCGCTGGCGTTGGGTCGACTCGCGAGACGCCAAGGCTCGATCAGGCATTGCGGCGCACGCGATGATCCCGGCCACTGCGACACAGGCGTGATGGCGCCTGCGTCGAACGCGGTTTCAAGCCTCCATTGAACCGGCTCGCCGGATGTGAGCGGCGCATTGGGCGCGTCGCCAGGTGCCGATAGCACGTTGCGCTCGCACAAGCTCAGCGCCGAATCCGCCGCGTGGAAAGCCTGCAGAAAGTCGCGCGTATTGGTCGCCGCGCGTGCGGCCGCGAGCGATGTTTCGAACCAGATCGCGGACGTGGCGAGCATCATGGCCGAGATCAGCAGCACGATAGCAAGCACGACCCCGCGTTGATGTGCGCGTCGGGCACCGTCCCGACAACTTCGCCTGCCTAAGTGTTTCGCTTTTCCACCTGCCCCGCCGCATATGTCGTACGCGCGGCAGCGTTGCGTTGCTGCGTCACGGTCCATCACGACGATACCTCCGCGCGATTGCGCAGCGCCACCCTGCGCGAAAACGCCTGTCGAGGCCGCAAGTCGGTGCCGAGCGTACTCACGCCATCGCAATCGATGTACTTTGAGCGCCGTCCTTGCGGCGCGCCGCGCACCAGCACGCAGACATCTACCGCGACGATGTTCGTCCATTGATCCGCCGCGACGGCCGACGCGTTCACAGCATTGGCCGCACCGCTCAGCCAGTAGCGCAACCGCACGCGCTCGACGCCTTCGACCAGCGGCTGCGCGGACCCCGCATTGCCGCTGCCGACGCAGTAAAGCTCCGGCTCGCCGGTCGAGCCGCTGAGGTTGGCGAAGTACCGATTGACCACCGGCGCGCCGTGATCGCCAGGAACTGCGTCGCTGCTCCTGACGGCCTGGCCGACACAGTCGGTGACCTGCCCGCTCGACGATGGCCACGTCGATACGACGTCTGCGACGTAGCGGATCGCGACGCCATCGGAGCCGGTACTCAACGCGGTGCAAGTGAGGTTGTCGTCGGCGCCGGTCGGGCGACCGCCCGAGCAGCCGAACAGCGCAGGCGCCGCGTTATAACCAACGACATCGGCAGGAACGAAGCCGGCCATCTGCAATTGCTGGCCGATCAGCATCAGCGCGGTCAAGCCGGCTTCGCGAATCCGGGCCGCGTTGCTCGCCTGCACGAACGCGTTGCGCTGCGTCGTGTAAAGGGACACGGCCCCCGCGGTCACGATCAGCCCGAGCGCCATCGCGATCAGGAATTCGACCAGCGTGTGACCGCGTGGGCAATGCAGCCGCTTCATTGCGCGAACGCCAACGCGACACACGACGATCCGGCCGGTGCATCGACGCCGCCGCAAGGCTCCGCCGACGGGCCGATCCCATCGCCCGCAGTGGGCCGGTCCCGCACGGAAGCCCACGTCACGCGCGCCGCAGCGACTGCGCCGCTCTCGCCGACCGATGCGTCGCCGTGCGGCAGCAGAACACTCGCCCAAGCGCTCCATTGATTGAGTGCGGCATTGCCCACGGAAGGCGTGCGCGTCGCTTCGGCGATCGAGTCGGCTATCCACGTGGCGCTCTCGCGCAGCGACATCGCGCGCGCTTCACGTGCGGTCCACACCTGAGCCGCGATCAACCCCAGCGCGCTCACCGCGACCAACGCGACCGCCAGCATCACCTCGATCAACGAACTGCCGCCACATGCCGACGCATGCGCACGCAACCGGGTGTGGAATGCGGGCCGTCTCATGACGTCGCTCCACACGCGCCTTCCGAGATCCGCGCGCGACCTCCTGCCGCGACACTGATGCAGCGCCGCCACGGGTTGCCCTGCATCGACTTCGATGGGCTCCGCGGCGCGATATCGAAACTTCGAAACGCGCCGATCAGTTGGCCGGCGGGCGGCGTGAACGTCATATCCGTCTGCACGCCGGCGATGCTCACCGCCGCAAGCGCCGGCTGCGCGCGCAACAACGACGGCTTGCCGCCGCGTTCGGCGAATACAGCCCATCCGCAGGCCCAGTCGGCGACGCCGTCGGCGCAAGGTTGGCCCGACGCGAGACAGACGTGCGCCGCATCGACGCGACACACCGTGATACGCGCGCCGCGCCGCAGCGCCTCGCTGCGCGCGTAGGCGAAGGTGGACAGCAGCGCCTTCGAGCGCGCGTCGACCTGATCTCGCATCTGCCATGCGGCGAACGACGGCATCGCCATCACCGCCATCAGCATCACGAGCGCTATCACCGCCAGCGTCTCGACGAGCGTGAAACCGGCGCGGGACGGCCGGCGAGTTCCATTGATTTTCATCTGCATCCCTGAGCGTTTCGAACGGATGCAGCCAATCTAGCGATTTGCGAGTGCGCCGACCATCGTCCGAATGGCCAGGTGGCATTCAGACGTTAGCGCACGCAACAATGCACGTGACGATCGATCACGGAGGCGGGAGAAGCGATGCGTGAAGAAAAGCGCGAAATGCGCGAGGCGATGGATACGAATGACCGCGGCTCAGCTGCGGCACGCGTGCGCTCAGCGCTTGCGGGGAGGCTTGGGCGGGGAAGAGGCGCGGCGGAATTCCTCGATCACGTCCTCGAATTCGGAGACGTCTTCGAAGCGCCTGTACACGGAAGCGAAACGGACATAGGCGATCGTGTCGAGCGCGCGCAACTCGTTCATCACGAGTTCGCCGAGGCGCTCGCTGCGCACTTCGCGCTCGCCGCTGCCGAGCAGCTGATACTCGATGCGGGCGACCGCCGCTTCGATCGCGTCCACCGCAACCGGGCGCTTGCGCAGCGCCAGTTGCATGCTCGCGACGATCTTGCGGCGATCGAATTCCGTGCGCGTGCCGTCCTTCTTGACGACCGACGGCAACGCCAGCTCGACCCGCTCATACGTCGTGAAACGTTTGTCGCAGGCCGGGCAGCGGCGGCGCCGGCGAATCGTCGCGCCGTCTTCGGATACGCGCGAGTCGACGACCTGCGTATCGGCGTGGCGGCAGAAGGGGCAATGCATGACGGCTTAGCCGTAAACCGGGAAGCGCTGGGTCAGCTCGGCGACTTGCGCGCGCACGCGCTCGATCGTCGCGGCGTCTTCCGGGTTGTCCAGCACGTCGGCGATCAGGTTGCCGACCTGCTCGGCTTCCTTCACGCCGAAGCCGCGCGTGGTCATGGCCGGCGAACCCAGGCGGATGCCCGAGGTCACGAACGGCTTTTCCGGATCGTTCGGGATCGCGTTCTTGTTGACCGTGATGTGCGCCGCGCCGAGTGCCGCCTCCGCAGCCTTGCCGGTGATCTTCTTCGCACGCAGGTCGACCAGCATCACGTGGCTCTCCGTGCGGCCCGACACGATGCGCAGCCCGCGCTTGACCAGCGTTTCAGCGAGCACCCGCGCGTTCTCGACGACCTGCTGCTGATACGCCTTGAATTCCGGCGACAGCGCTTCCTTGAACGCGACGGCCTTAGCGGCGATCACGTGCATCAGCGGACCGCCCTGGATGCCCGGGAAAATCGCCGAATTGATCGGCTTCTCATACTCGGCCTTCATCAGGATCACGCCGCCGCGCGGGCCGCGCAGGCTCTTGTGCGTGGTGGTGGTGACGAAGTCGGCGTGCGGCACCGGGTTCGGATAAACGCCCGCTGCGACGAGACCGGCGTAGTGCGCCATGTCGACCATGAAGTAGGCTCCCACCGACTTCGCGATTTTCGACATGCGTTCGAAATCGATGCGCAGCGCAAACGCGGATGCGCCCGCCACGATCATCTTCGGCTTGTGTTCCTGCGCGAGCTTTTCAGCAGCGTCGTAGTCGATGTCTTCGGCTTCGTTCAGACCGTAGCTGACCACGTTGAACCACTTGCCCGACATATTGACCGGCGAGCCGTGCGTGAGGTGGCCGCCGTGCGCGAGGCTCATGCCCATGATCGTGTCGCCCGGCTTGAGCATTGCGAAGAACACGCCCTGGTTGGCCTGCGAGCCCGAGTTCGGCTGCACGTTCGCGGCTTCCGCGCCAAACAGCTGCTTCACGCGGTCGATCGCCAGCTGCTCAGCGACGTCGACATACTCGCAGCCGCCGTAGTAGCGCTTGCCGGGATAGCCTTCGGCGTACTTATTCGTGAGTTGCGAGCCTTGCGCGGCCATCACGGCCGGGCTCGTGTAGTTTTCCGACGCGATCAGTTCGATGTGCTCTTCCTGACGGCGGTTTTCCTGCTCGATGACCTTCCAGAGTTCAGGATCGACGTTGGCGATGGTGCTTTGGGCTCTGTCAAACATACGGGTTCCGTTGAGTGTTTTCAGGTTGACCGGATCGTGCGCCGAATCCTGCGTAGAGGGTACACAGCGGGGTACGCAGCGCTGTGGGCGGCGAGGCTTGCCCTGACGTGGCGAGTGGAGAGTCGCCGCACACGCGAGGCAGGCCAGCCACCGTCAGCGCAGATTAATGCGCGCGGTTCACGGCTGCCCAGGCGAACGGCAAAACGGCACCCTGCGCTTCACGGTGGGTTGTTCCACCTTGAACCCGATTGGTTGAATCGGCTGAGTCAGACGACTCGGTTCTATCGCCAGTCACGCAGGGTCGAGCGCGTTAGTGTATTGGAAGAGGCCCGAATAGGCAACCGACTTGCGGGTGCTCCGGCGGCTGCTGGCGGGGCCTGCGGACTGTCTGGCGGCCCCGCTGGGCAGCCATCTGACGAAAGCACGCCGACCGCGCCGCGCACCCGTTGCGCGCCGCCGCGGCAGCCGCCGATCCGGCTCGTCCATCCTTGCCGCAGCGCGGCATTGGAAGTAGGCTTGGGGCCTTTGTCTCTTACCGACCAGGGAACTGCAATGATCGTGTTTGTCACAGGAGCGTCGGCCGGCTTCGGCGCCGCCATCGCCCGCTCGTTCGTCAAGGGCGGCCATCGTGTCGTCGCCACTGCTCGCCGCAAGGACCGCCTCCAGGCACTCGCCGACGAACTCGGCGACGCGCTGCTGCCGTACGAACTCGACGTGCGCGACCGCGCCGCCGTCGAAGCCGTGCCCGCCTCGTTGCCCGCCGACTTCGCCGCGATCGACGTGCTCGTCAACAACGCCGGCCTCGCGCTCGGCACCGAGCCGGCACACAAGGCGAGCCTCGACGAATGGAACACCATGATCGAGACCAATTGCACGGGCCTCGTGCAGGTCACGCATGCGCTGCTGCCCGGCATGGTCGAGCGCAATCGCGGACATATCTTCAATCTGGGTTCAGTGGCGGGCCGCTGGCCGTACGCGGGCGGTAACGTGTATGGTGCGACCAAGGCGTTCGTGCGCCAGTTCAGCCTGAACCTGCGCGCCGACCTCGCCGGCAGCGCGCTGCGCGTGACGGATATCGAGCCGGGCCTGTGCGGCGGCACCGAATTCTCGAACGTGCGCTATCGCGGCGACGACGACAAGGCCGCCAAGGTCTACGAAAACGTGCAGCCGCTGACGGCCGAAGACATCGCCGATTCCATCTACTGGATCGCCACGCGCCCGGCCCACGTCAACATCAACACGATCGAGCTGATGCCGGTCGCACAGTCGTTCGCGGGTCTGTCCGTACATCGCGGCTGAGCTTGAAGGCGGGCTGAGGCGGCCGCCGCTACCATTGGTCGCGCCGCCGCCTATCACCCGTGCTGACTTTTTTCGCGCGGCGCGCCGATATCGCGCTTCCAGTCCCGGCGCGGCCGGCAGAGCCGGCAACCATCGCCGCGGGCACCCACCGAGCGCAACTCACACTTCGAAACAGACCCCAGAGTTTGCGTTCCGGTAGAATGCGCCGCATGAATATGTCGACCAGCCAGCCAGGCACGGAAATCGGCTATACGTGGTCCATCCGCGTGTACTACGAAGATACCGACGCCGGCGGCATCGTGTTTTACGCCAATTACCTGAAGTTTTTCGAACGGGCTCGCACCGAATGGCTGCGCGCGTGTGGCGTCGACCAGCATCGGCTTGCGGAAGAAAACGACGCGATTTTCATCGTGCGCAGTACCGCGGTCGATTACCGGGCTCCGGCCCGGCTCGACGATCTCGTGAAAATTATCAGCCGGATCGAGCGTCTTGGCCGAGCTTCGGTAGATTTCGCGCAGGAAGCCTGGCGTGAAGGCACGTTACTTGCTAGCGGGTCGGTCCGGGTTGGCTGTGTGGACCGCGCGACGCTACGACCAGTTGCGATCCCGCCTTCGGTTCTCGCCGCGCTGCGGCACGGACCGGGCGTCGGCGAGAGAGCGGACTGAACCACGGCGGCATGTCAACGGACGATACCTGAGCCTCGTTGTTACGGGGCCAGTGAACTCATACCGGTCAGGTAGCACAAAGCATGGTTCGGCTTCGATATCGCCGAAGCTTCCGTTTTGCCCACGGCAAGCTTGAAGCGGCTTTGCAGCCGGACGCCCCCTTCCCGGGACGTTAAAACGAACCTTTATGAACACTACACAAGATCTGTCGATCGTTTCACTCGTACTCAACGCGAGCCTGCTGGCCCAGGCCGTCATGGCTCTGCTGCTGTTGCTGTCGCTACTCTCATGGACTTTCATCTTCCGCAAGTGGTTTGCGATTCGCCGGGCGCGCGCGCAAACTGAACGCTTCGAGCGCGATTTCTGGTCGGGCGGCGACCTGCAGGCGCTGTATCAGAGCGCCGCGAACAACCGCCACACGATCGGCGCGCTCGAGCGGATTTTCGAGTCCGGCATGCGTGAATTCCTGAAAGGCAAAGAGAAACGCCTGAACGATCCCGGCGCGATTCTCGACGGCGCCCGGCGCGCGATGCGCGCGGCATTCCAGCGTGAAATGGACGTGCTCGAGGCGAACCTCGCGTTTCTCGCATCGGTCGGTTCGGTCAGCCCGTATATCGGTCTGTTCGGCACGGTGTGGGGGATCATGAATGCGTTCCGCGGCCTCGCAAACGTGCAGCAGGCCACGCTCGCGAACGTCGCGCCGGGCATCGCCGAGGCGCTGACCGCCACCGCGATCGGCCTGTTCGCCGCGATTCCGGCCGTGGTCGCCTACAACCGCTACGCGCACGACATCGACCGTCTGGCGATCCGTTTCGAAACCTTCATCGAAGAGTTCTCGAACATCCTGCAGCGCCAGGCACACTAAGGAGGCTCCGATGGCAGGCTCCCGCTCCTCCAGCATGCGTGGCTCGCGCTCGCGTCGCGCGATGGCCGACATCAACGTCGTGCCGTACATCGACGTGATGCTCGTGCTGCTCGTGATCTTCATGGTCACGGCGCCGCTCGTCGCACCGTCGATCGTCAATCTGCCGACCGTCGGTGGTGCCGCGCCGCAGCAGCAGACGCCGCCCGTGATCGTCAACATCCGCGCGGACGGCAACATGAGCGTCAAGTACAAGGACGACTCCGGCACGCAGCAGCAGGAAGACATGACGAAAGCTGGCCTCAAAGGTTTCATCGCCGATCGGGCACAATCGCACCCGGATCAGCCCGTCGTGATTGCCGCCGACAAAACCGTGAAGTACGAAGTCGTGATGAATGTGATGTCCGAGTTGAAGGCTCAGGGCGTCAAGCGCGTTGGATTGCTTGTCAAATCGCAATGATCCGCAAGAACACCGAATATCCGCTTCAGCCACCGCGTGAACGCGGCACCGGGCGAGCTTTTCTGTTCGCGCTGGTGATGCATGCGCTGCTCGGATTCTTTCTTTATCACGGCATCCAGTGGCAAAACAGCACGCCGGAGGGCGAGCAGGCGGAACTGTGGACCGAGGTGCCGGATTCCGCGATCCC
Organism: Paraburkholderia sp. EG304; assembly: GCF_046543485.1. Taxonomy (NCBI): domain Bacteria; kingdom Pseudomonadati; phylum Pseudomonadota; class Betaproteobacteria; order Burkholderiales; family Burkholderiaceae; genus Paraburkholderia; species Paraburkholderia sp. EG304. The sequence goes on from NZ_JBKGUA010000002.1 coordinate 21,104, forward strand.
GCATCCCGTCGTCACGCCGCCGCCCGCGCCGGTCGCCCCTGCCCCGCCCGTGCGCGACGAGCAGGCCGACATCGCGCTGCAGGAAAAGAAACGCCAGCAGCAGGAAGCCGCTCGCGCCGCGCAATTGGCCGAACAGCAGCGCCAGTTGAAGCTGAAAGAGCAGCAGGAAGCGGAAGCGAAGCGCCAGCAGCAATTGGCGGCCGAACAGGCGGCCCAGCTCGCGGCGCAGAAGGCCGCGAAGCTCAAGCAGCAACAGGCGCAGCAGCAACAACAGCAACAGCAGCAGGCCGAGAAGCTCAAGCAGCAGCAGCTCGCCGAGCAGCAGAAGCAGCAGCAACTGAAGGAACAGCAGGAGCAGCAGCAAAAGCAGGCTCAGGCGGAAGCGCAAAAGAAGGCCGAGGCCGAAAAGGCGGCGAAGGCGAAGGCGCAAGCCGAAGCGGCGGCACAAGCGAAGAAGCAGCTCGATGCGGACCGTCGCGCGCGGCTGGCGCAAATGCAGGGTCTGGCTGGTGGCGTCGGCGGCAGCAGTTCTAGCAGCAACGGACTGGGCAAGAGCGGAACGGGTAGCGGCTCCGGGGGCACGGCGGCATCGCCGGGTTACGCGGACAAGGTACGCCGGCTGGTGCTTCAGCATGTGAACTGGGGCGGCGAAACGGAAGGACTGGAGACCGTGATCGCCGTGCGCTGTTCGCCGGACGGCAATCAGCTGAGCGCAAACATTACCCACAGCAGCGGCAACGCCGCGTGGGACGCCGCCGCGTTGCGAGCGGTGAAAGCCTCCGATCCGATGCCGCGGGACGTGAATGGCAAGACGCCGGACTACTTCACTATCACGCTGCGTCCGGCAGCTTGATGTGCAGGCTGACAGCCGACTGACATCCAACGCCGCGCCCCACCAGGCCGGCGTTGCGCGGGAACGAAATAACCGTTTACCGGTCTGTCTGCTGTCTTCGAGTATTAAGTAAAACCGTTTTGAGGAACCCATACAGCATGAGTTTGATGACCAAGCTAGGCCTGCGAACACTCGTGGCAACGTGCCTGATCGCCGTCGGCGGCGCCGCCAACGCACAACTCAACGTCCTCGTGACGGGCGTCGGATCCACCCAGTTTCCGATCGCAACGGCGAATTTCGCCAATGAAGCGAACTCCCCGCAGCAGGTCAGCACGATCGTGCGTCAGGATCTGCAACGCAGCGGCAAATTCACGAATATCGACGCAGGCTCGGCGCCAGTGTCCGAGACCGACTCCGTCGACCTCGGCGCATGGAAGGCGAAGGGCGCCAATGCGTTCGTCGCGGGCAGCGTGAACCGCCTGCCGAACGGCCAGTACGAAGTGCGCTTCAAGCTGTACGACACGGTCAAGGGCGAAAGCCTCGGCGGCCTCGTGCTAGTGAGCCCGGAAAGCGGTCTGCGCATGAGCGCGCACAAGGTCGCGGACTACATTTACGCCAAGCTGATGGGCAATCGCGGCGTGTTCGCGACGCGCCTCTCGTATGTGATCAAGTCGGGCAACCGCTACCAGCTGCAGATCTCGGATTCGGACGGCCAGGACGCGCATATCGCGCTGTCGAGCCCCGAGCCGATCATCTCGCCGGCCTGGTCGCCGGACGGCACCAAGGTCGCGTACGTGTCGTTCGAGAAGAAGAAGCCGATCGTCTATATCCACGACCTGCCTACGGGCCGGCGCATCGTCGTATCGGACCAGAAGGGCAACAACAGCGCGCCGGCGTGGTCGCCGGATGGCCGCACGCTCGCCGTCGCGCTGTCGCGTACCGGCAATACGCAGATTTTCGCGGTCAACGCGGACGGCAGCGGTCTGCGTCGTCTCACGCAGGGCAGCTCGATCGACACCGAGCCGACCTACTCTCCTGACGGTCAGTGGATCTATTTCACGAGCGACCGCGGCGGCGCTCCGCAGATCTACAAGATGCCGGCGCAAGGCGAAAGCGCGGGCAACGCGCAACGCGTCACGTTTACGGGCAGCTACAACACCAGCCCGCGTGTGAGTCCTGACGGCAAGGAGCTTGCCTACATCTCGCGCGTCGGCGGTGCATTCAAGCTGTACATCCAGGACCTGCAAGGCGGAACCGCTACGGGCCTGACGGACACTTCACATGACGAATCGCCGAGCTTCGCGGCGAACGGTCAGTACATTCTTTACGCCACTCAGGTGAACGGCCGTGGCGTGTTGGCCGCAGTATCGACCGATGGTCGCACTCGGCAGGTCCTGTCCGTTCAGGGGGGCAGCGTACGCGAGCCATCCTGGGGCCCGTTTATGCAATAACGTTGATGCAATAACACAAGGAGAGTAATCAAATGATGTCCAAACTTCGTTTCGCATTCGCCGTCGTGATGGTCGGTGCATTGGCCGCATGTCACTCTGGCGTCAAGCTCGACGAAAACGCCGGCAAGGGCGCAGGCTCGGGTCAACCGAATCCGAACGACGTCGCGACGGTCAACGTCGACCCGCTGAACGATCCGAACAGCCCGCTCGCAAAGCGCAGCATCTACTTCGACTTCGACAGCTACTCGGTGAAGGACGACTATCAAGCGCTGCTGCAACAACACGCGCAATATCTGAAGGGTCACCCGCAGCGTCACGTGCTGATCCAGGGCAACACCGACGAGCGCGGCACCAGCGAATACAACCTGGCACTCGGCCAGAAGCGTGCTGAAGCCGTGCGTCGTTCGCTGTCGCTGATGGGCGTGTCGGATTCGCAGATGGAAGCCGTGAGCCTCGGCAAGGAAAAGCCGCTGGCAACGGGTCATGACGAAGCGTCGTGGGCACAGAACCGCCGCGCCGACCTCGTGTATCAACAGTAAGTCAACGGGTGATAAGCCGAATGACGCATCGTTTCTCCTGGCTGCGGGTTGCCGCAGCGGCCTGCGTCGCAGGCACGGCCCTCGTGGCCGTGCCCGCCCATGCGGGCATGTTCGACGACGATCAGGCCCGCCAGGCCATTCTCGATCTGCGCTCGAAGACCGATAGTCTGTCGAGCCAGCTGTCGGCGGCGCAGCGCACGATCCTCGATCAGTCCAACCGTCTCGACCAGCTGAACCAGCAGGTCGCGACGCTGCGCGGACAGAACGAGGACATGGCGAACCAGCTCACGACGCTGCAAAAGCAGCAGAAGGACTACTACACCGATCTCGACACGCGCCTGAAGAAATTCGAGCCGCAGCAGCAGACGGTGGATGGCGTCCAGGGCGAGGTGCAGCCGGGTGAAACCGATGCGTTCAACGCGGCTTCACAGCAGTTCCGCAGCGGGGACTTCAAGAGCGCGGCGGCATCGTTCCGCAGCTTCATCTCCAAATATCCGAGCAGCCCCTATCAGCCGACCGCGCAATACTGGCTCGGCAACGCGCTGTATGCACTGCGCGACTACAAGGGTTCGACGGCGGTCTGGCAAGGTATCGTGGCCAAGTACCCGCAGCATCCGCGTGCGCCGGAAGCGCTGCTCGCGATCGCGAACAATCAGCTCGAACAAGGCCAGAAGGCCGCGGCGAAAAAGACGCTCGAGCAGATCGTCGCGCAATACGCCGGCTCGGACGTCGCGCAGTCGGCGCAGAGCAAGCTGTCGCAGATCAAGTAGTTCGCGGTGGCGGATTGATCACGTTTTGACGTAGTTGTCGGCAGTAACGCGCAGTGTCCGAAGTGATAGCCACGCGCGCCTCTCGCTGGGAAGCCCGGGTAGTGATGCCCGGGCTTTTCATTTTGGCCTGATGGCCTTGTACTGTTGACAGGCCATCGGTTCGCCGATATAATTTCGCTTCTCTTTTGGGTCGTTAGCTCAGCTGGTAGAGCAGCGGACTTTTAATCCGTTGGTCACAGGTTCGAATCCCGTACGGCCTACCAAAAGATTCGAGGGCCGACATGCGAATGCATGTCGGCCCTTTTCTTTTTCCGTTGCCCGCACCCGCAAACGTCGAAAACGATGGCGCGCGACGCGCGGCAGCATCGGGTCTGGCAGCATCGGGTCTGGCAGCATCGGGTCTATCCGGTGACATCGAGTTCGGCGCGGACGAAAGCAGTCACCGCCCCCATTCTCGCCTAGACTAGGCCGTGCGCGATGCCGCTCGGCCTCGCCCAGCGCTCGCTGTCGTTCGACACGCCGAAATCGGCGGCCTGTAATGAAACGGTGGTCGAGCTGGGTGTCGCGCGCTTTGCGCTGGCGCGCGCGAGAATGCGCTGCTCGTGCACGTAGAAGAATTCGAGTTGGCGTGCGTCGGACGCTTTCCGTTCGAGCTCGAACACATCCTCGAGCACGCGCCGCGACACGTGAAAACGCTGAAGCCCGCGGCCAAGTTGGATCTGAAAGACAACACCGTCGCTGTTATGCGGCACCGCTGCCCAGATAAGCGGAATGCTACTCATGGAGCCCCCGTAACTGGATCTTCATGTCAGGAACATCGACATTTGATCCTCGCACGGATAGACGCTCGGCGCGACTTGTCAAAATTTAAACAATGTCGATTTGGTGTTTTCACCACAGTGCAATCTGTTGCACAACTTCGAAGTCGGCGGCAATCGCTACGAAGATGACATGCGGCTACGACAGGGCGGTCTCAACGGCGATTTCTTTCCTTGGGCCGACAGCGGTTTCCGCGTGACCGGAGGCCTGCGACTCTTCACATTCCAATTGCACACAAAAGCGCTCGAAAGAAAGAGTGACACGGTTATCGCTTCTTCCGGTTATTTATCGAGATGAAAAGATATGCAATGATCGCCGCCGAATCAGCGGAGCATGTCTGAACCTTGCGTGAGCATACGTTCCGGCAAACCCACGGCGCATTGCTTTTTCATTGAACCGATAATGACCAACTTTCTGTTCGATCTGCTATCGAACCTCGCCTTGCTCGCCATCGTGTCGATGGCCTGTCGACTGTATAACCGGTTTGGGTTGGGTGCCACCTTGAGTGGCCCGGTGATTTTCATCGTGCTCGCGCTGGTCGCGTGCGTGCTCGACGGCTTGTTGACCTTTGTCGTGTTCGCCGACGCGCAGAGCCGCTACGGACAATTCGTCCGGCCGACTTTATTTCTTCAGCGTGCTGGCGCATATGCGCTCGCAATCGTGATCGCTTTCTCGTGGCATCGCATGTCGACGCGCAAGCGAGCCGTGAAAAGCGACCAGGACAACGCAGTTGTCATCCGCACGTCACCGTATTCCGAATCGCGGCTGCGCATGTAGGCGCGGCGCGCTCGACCGGCTTCTCACATACTCCCGCCATTCTTCGTCTCTCAATTGCCGCCCGCGAGCAGCGCAGGAACGGTCCTTGCGCAGGCGGGCGCCGTCGGCTATAACTCCCGAAGACCGCGCGTTGTGGGTCATGGCACCACCGTCGTTCAATCCGTTGATGACAACTTATAACGAGGAACATCTTGGATATCGAAACCGCACGTGCATTCATCATGACCCGGGGCATCGACATCGGCACCAAGGTGATCGGCGCCATCGTGCTGTGGATCGTCGGCCGCTGGGTCATCGGGCTGATCTCCAACCTGTTGCGCAAGGTGCTCGCGCGCAATGGCAAGGTCGATCCGACGCTCGCTCACTACCTCGCGTCGATTCTCGGCGCGTTGCTGAACCTGCTGCTCGTCCTCGCAATCCTGCAAATCTTCGGTGTGCAGACGACGTCGTTCGCCGCATTGCTCGCCGGTCTCGGCCTCGCGATCGGTACTGCATGGGGCGGCCTGCTCGCGCACTTCGCGGCCGGCGTGTTCATGCAGGTGCTGCGACCGTTCAAGGTCGGCGATTTCGTCACGGCCGCGGGGGTCACCGGCACCGTCACCGAGTTGGGCCTGTTCGGCACGACGATCGTCACGCCGGACAACGTAATGACCATCGTCGGCAACAACAAGATCTTTTCCGACACCATCTCGAACTACAGCGTGCTGCCGTTCCGGCGCGTCGAGCTGACCGCGAAGATCGCAAACGGCGTCGATCCGACCGACGCGATCGCGCGTCTGAAAGCCGCCGTCGCGAAGATTCCGAACGTGTCCGAAAACCCCGCGCCGGACATCGAGGTCTTGAGCTTCACGCCGGAAGGACCGCTGCTGTGCGTGCGTCCTTATTCGTCCAACCAGAACTACTGGCAGGTCTACTTCGACACCAATCGCGCGATCGTGCAGACCTTCAAGGAAGCCGGCTATCCGACGCCGGAAACGCCGCTCGCGCCGCGCGCGATCACGCGCGATTGATGTGATCTAACATGCGCGCGAAGCCGGCACGCGTCGCCGGCACCGCGGCATGAAAAAAGGCGTCGCGAGATTCGCGACGCCTTCCGGTTTTCAAGGCCTGAAATAAACCTGGCAACAGCTCGTCAACGCGTACTCGCGTTCGCGCCATTCTTGCGCAGCATCTTCCACAACGCGGCGAGCACGACCGGCACGATTGCCGCGCCGATACCGACCAGCACGATCACGTTCAGATACTGACGGATGAACGGAATGTTGCCGAAGAAATAGCCGAGCAGCACGAGCAGCAGCACCCACGACAGCGCGCCGACGACATTGAACATCTGGAAGCGGCTCCACGTCATCGACGACGCACCCGCGACGAACGGCGCAAAGGTCCGCACGACCGGGATGAAACGCGCGAGCACGATCGTCTTGCCGCCGTGTTTCTCATAGAAATCGTGAGTCTTTTGCAGCGCGGCACGATCGAGAAAACGCTCGAGCACCGGAATATGCGAATTGAACACGCGCGGTCCGATCGCACGGCCGATCAGATAGTTGGTCGTATTGCCGCCGATTGCCGCCACCAGCAGCAGCAGGATCAGCAGCCCGAGATGCATCTGCCCGGCCGCGCAGAACGCGCCGCCGATGAACAGCAGCGAGTCGCCTGGCAGAAATGGCAGAACCACGAGTCCGGTTTCTGCGAACACGATTGCGAATAGCACCGCGTAGACCCAAGTGCCATACACCTGGATGAAGTCCCCGAGGAACTTGTCGATGTGTAGGACAAGGTTGGCGAAATGGAGCAACGTATCCAAGGAATGTCCTTATAAACCAGTGTTTGCGTAGAGGAGAAACGGCCGTCGCGCGACCCAATAACAGGGGCAGCAAGCGGCGGGCCGACCGCTGCGAATTGACCGCGACATGATACAGAAAGTGCCTCGGTTCGATTAAAAAACTGCGGGTCGGGCGCCGGCACGGGCGGCGTGCGCCGAGTCGCTATAATTTCGCCATGTCCGAATTCTCCGAAACGCCTGCGGGCACCGCGGCCGCGGCCGCACCCTCCGACGGCTCCCGCGCGGCGCCCGCGCCGCGTCCGCTGCGCGCGATCCAGCCGCTCCCCGATCAATTGATCAGCCAGATCGCCGCCGGCGAAGTGGTCGAGCGGCCGGCGTCGGTGGTCAAGGAGTTGCTCGAGAATGCGCTCGACGCGGGCGCGCAGACGCTGCGCATCCTGCTGGACGAAGGCGGCGTCAAACGCATCTCGATCACCGACGACGGCTGCGGCATCCCCGAGAACGAACTCGTACTCGCACTGACGCGCCATGCGACCAGCAAGATCCGCTCGCTTGCCGAGCTCGAAGCGGTCGCGACGCTCGGGTTTCGCGGTGAAGCGCTGGCGTCGATTGCGTCGGTCGCGCAGATGAGCATCACGAGCCGCACGGCCGACGTGCCGCACGCGGTACGCATCGATGCGGAGACCGGCGTGCTGAGCCCCGCTGCCGGTACGCAAGGCACGACGATCGAAGTCCGCGAGCTGTACTTCAACACGCCCGCGCGCCGCAAATTCCTGAAGAGCGAACAGACCGAACTCGGCCACTGTCTCGAACAGATCCGCCGCGCCGCTCTCGCGCGGCCGGACGTCGCGATCTCCGTGCTGCACAACGGCAAGGCCGTCGAACACTGGAACGCGAGCGAGCCGCCCGCGCGCGTCGCGAAGATTCTCGGCGACACGTTCGCGACCGCCCATTTACCGCTCGACGAATCCGCCGGCCCGCTCGCAATCTACGGCTGCGCCGGTCTGCCGACCGCAAGCCGCGGCCGCGCCGATCAACAGTATTTCTTCGTCAACGGCCGCTTCGTGCGGGATAAGCTGCTTACGCACGCGGTACGCGCCGCGTATGAAGACGTGCTGCACGGTGAGCGTTATCCGTCGTACGTGCTGTTCCTCGATTTGCCGCCAGAGGGCGTCGACGTGAACGTGCATCCGTCGAAAATCGAGGTGCGTTTCCGCGATTCGCGCTCGATCCACCAGTTCGTGTTCCATGCGGTGCAGCGCGCGCTCGCGCGGCACGCGGGCGCGTCGCCGGAAACGACGGCTGGCGGGCATGCGGCGCACCTGGAGCCGTCGGCCGGTGGACCGGCTTCGTTTGGCTCGACGCCGCTGGGTGGCAGCAGCGGCGCAGGCGACGGCATTGTCGCGGGCGCCGGTGTTTCGAGCGGCGCGGGCTTCGACGCCGGGAGCCGTGGCAGCTTTGGCGGCGGCAACGGGTTCAGCAGCTTCGGCGCCTCGCAGCCCGGCAACACGTGGATGCGCCAGGCGCGCATGACGCAAGGCACACTGCCGGTCGCGCAACCGCTCGCCGGTTACGACGCGCTGTTCGGCCGCAAGGATCCGCTCGCGGGCCGGGTCGAGGGCGCGTCGCTGCTCGAAGCACGTGACTCGGCGAGCGAAACGACGTCGCCGTACGACGCACCACCGTTCGCGTCGCGCTCGGCTTCCCCCGCATTCGATGCCACCGACGATCAGCCGCTCGGCTTCGCGCTCGGCCAGATCCACGGCATCTACGTGCTCGCGCAGAACCGCCACGGGCTCGTGATCGTCGACATGCATGCCGCGCACGAGCGCATCCTGTACGAGCAGTTCAAGAACGCGCTTGCCGACCGCGCGATCGCCGTGCAGCCGCTGTTGATTCCGCAGACGATGCAGGCCGATCCGGTCGAAATCGGCACGGTCGAGGAAGAGCGCGATACGCTCGATGCGCTCGGCTTCGACCTCGCGATGCTGTCGCCGACCACGCTCGCGATCCGCGCAGTCCCCGCGTTGCTGAAGGACGCGGATCTGCAAGCGCTCGCGCGCGCGGTGCTGTCCGACCTGCACGCGTTCGGCGGCTCGCGGGTGCTGACCGAGCGTCAGCACGAACTGCTCGGCACGCTCGCGTGCCATCACGCGGTGCGCGCGAACCGGCGTCTGACGCTCGACGAAATGAATGCGCTGTTGCGCCAGATGGAAGCGACCGAGCGCGCCGACCAGTGCAACCACGGGCGTCCGACCTGGTATCAGCTGACGCTGGCCGATCTCGATCGGCTGTTCATGCGCGGCCAGTAACGCGCCGCGTTCGATCACACCGCCCGCGCTGCGCGCCCGCTTGCCCATGACGTCACGCCCTACCCTGATCCCGTGCCTGCTCGGCCCGACCGCGTCCGGCAAGACCGCCGCCGCGCTCGCGCTCGCCGCGCGGCGGCCAGTCGAAATCATCAGCGTCGACTCTGCGCTCGTCTATCGCGAGATGGACATCGGCACCGCGAAGCCGACCGCGGAAGAACGCGCGGTCGCGCCGCATCATCTGATCGATATCGTCGATCCGGCCGACTCGTACTCGGCCGCACAGTTTCGCGCCGATACGCTGCGGCTCGTCGATGAAATTCATGCGCGCGGGCGGCTGCCGCTGCTGGTCGGCGGGACGATGCTGTACTACAAGGCGCTCACGCACGGACTCAACGATCTGCCCGGCGCCGATGCCGAACTACGCGCGACGCTCGACGCCGATGCCGCCCACGACGGCTGGCCGGCGCTTCACGCACGACTCGCCGCGCTCGATCCGGTCACGGCCGCGCGTCTCGCGCCGAACGATTCGCAGCGCATCCAGCGCGCGCTGGAAGTGTTCATGCTGACCGGCCAGCCGATGTCGGCGCTGCTCGCCGCGCCCGCGCGCACCGACGACGCCGCGTCGGCATGGCGCTTCGTGCCGGTCGCGCTGGAGCCGTCCGAGCGTGGCGTGCTGCACTCGCGCATCGAGCAGCGCTTCGATGCGATGCTCGCACATGGGTTCATCGATGAAGTGGTGAAGCTGCGCGCGCGCGGCGACCTGCTGCCAGAGATGTCGTCGATGCGCTGCGTCGGCTATCGGCAGGTGTGGGAATACCTCGATGGCGCGGTCGATTATCGGACCATGCGCGACAAGGGCATCTTCGCGACGCGGCAACTCTGCAAGCGGCAGCTCACGTGGCTGCGCAGCATGCCGGAGAGACAGGTGGTGGATTGCTGCGATCCGCACGCGACGGCGCGGGTGGTGGAGTTGATCGAGACGCTGGTTCGAGACGACGATCGAAGTGAGGGAATCGGAGGGATCTGAAGCGGGGATTTGAAGCGGGAAATGTAAAGCACAGGATTCGAAGCCCGCGTGGCGCGCCGTTGCTGCACGCCACGCGAACCCTCGTCAATCGTTAGACCACGACCGTCTGCGCTTCACCCGCCGCGCTCTCACGGACCGTGCCGATCTTCCAGACCTGCTCGCCCGCCGCGGACAGCTGACCGATTGCCGCCTGGGCATCCGCGGCCGACACGATCACCGCCATACCGATACCGCAGTTGAACACGCGGTGCATTTCAGCATCGGCGACGCCGCCGTGCTTCTGCAGCCACGAGAACAGCGGCGGCAGCGGCCACGCGCGATGATCGAGCTCGGCCGTCAGACCCTCGCGCAGCACACGCGGAATGTTCTCGACCAGGCCGCCGCCGGTGATGTGCGCCATACCCTTCACCTCGAGCTGCTGCATCAGCGCGAGCAACGGCTTCACGTAGATGCGCGTCGGCGCCATCAGCGCGTCCGCGAGCGGGCGGCCGTCGAAGTCCGCGTTCAGATCGGGATTGGCGCGCTCGATGATCTTGCGCACCAGCGAAAAGCCGTTCGAATGGATGCCGCTCGAAGCGAGCCCGAGCACCACGTCGCCGGGAGCGATCTTGCTGCCGTCGATGATCTTGCTCTTTTCCACCGCGCCGACCGCGAAACCGGCCAGATCGTATTCGCCGTCCGGATACATGCCCGGCATTTCCGCGGTTTCGCCGCCGATCAGCGCGCAGCCCGACAGCTCGCAGCCTTGCGCAATGCCCTTCACGACGGTCGCCGCCGTGCCGACATCGAGCTTGCCGCAGGCGAAATAGTCGAGGAAGAACAGCGGCTCGGCGCCCTGCACGAGGATGTCGTTGACGCTCATCGCGACGAGATCCTGGCCGACCGTGTCGTGCTTGTTCAGCTGGAACGCGAGACGCAGCTTGGTGCCGACGCCGTCGGTGCCGGACACGAGCACCGGCTCCTTGTACTTCTTCGGCACTTCGAACAGCGCGCCGAATCCGCCGATGCCGCCCAGCACGCCGTCGCGCAGGGTCTTCTTGGCAAAGGGCTTGATGGCGTCGACGAGGGCGTCGCCCGCATCGATGTCCACGCCGGCGTCGCGATACGACAAACCTTGGGCGTCAGGAGCGGATTTCGGTTGATTCATGGGGAAAAGCTCGAAGGTCGGTAAAATGCGATTTTACCCGATGCTGGCCGCCCGGCTGGAATTCGCGCGTTCCGACGAAATCCTGGAAACGACTTTGCTACACGACACTCCGATTCCGGCGCCGCCGACCCGCGCAATTCCGTCCGCCGCCCATCGCGACGCTCGGCCTCACGACCCGGCGAGCACGCTTCACGACAACTAAGCGCCTGGCAACGTTCCAGGCCCCGAGGTCCGGGCCACTCGCGGCGCGAGCCTCATTTTCGGCATTAACCTACTGTGCTTCGTCAACTGACGCTCGATCTCGGCACCCCGCCGCCATCGACATTCGACAATTTCTTCGCCGGCGCGAACGCCGAGCTGGTCACGCGCCTGCGTGAGCTCGACGACGCGCTCGCCTCCGGACCGGTCGCCGATCGCACCTTCTACATCTGGGGCGAAGCCGGCAGCGGCCGCACGCATCTGCTGCAGGCGCTCGTGCACGAAGCGCCGCCGGGACATGCGCGCTTCGCCGGTCCGCAAAGCAGCCTCGCCGCCTTCGGCTTCGATCCGCGCGTCGCGCTCTATGCGATCGACGACTGCGACGCGCTGTCGGCCGCGCAGCAGATCGCCGTGTTCAACCTGTTCAACGAGGTGCGGGCGCATCCGACCAGCGCGCTCGTCGCCGCAGGCAACGCGGCGCCGATCGCCATGACGGTGCGCGAGGATTTGCGCACCCGCCTCGGCTGGGGTCTGGTGTTTCATCTCGCGCCGCTGCCCGACGACGCGAAGGCCGCGGTGCTGAAACGCGCGGCGCGCGAGCGCGGCATCATGCTCGCCGACGACGTGCCGGCCTACCTGCTCACGCATTTTCGCCGCGACATGCCGAGCCTGATGGCGCTGCTCGACGCGCTCGACCGCTTCTCGCTCGAACAGAAACGCGCGGTCACGCTGCCGCTGTTGCGCACGATGCTCGCCTCGCCCGATCCCGCCACCACGCCGGGTTCACACGCCGCTCTTCCGGCTTCAAGTAAAATAGGCCCCCATGGCTAATCTTGCACTCTTCGATCTCGACCACACGCTCATTCCCACGGACAGCGACCACGAATGGGGCCGCTTCATGGTGAAAAAAGGTATGGTCGACGCCGAAAATTTCGCCCGTGAAAACGACCGCTTCTACGCCGACTACAAGGCCGGCAAGCTCGACATTCACGCTTATCTGATCGCCATGCTGACGCCGCTCGCGAAGTACACGCGCGCGCAGCTCGCGGACTTTCACGCGCAGTACATGCACGAGGTCATTACGCCCGCCATCCAGCCGGTGGCGATCGAGCTCGTCAAACAGCATCGCGAAGCGGGCGACCTGTGCTGCGTCGTCACGGCGACCAACGAATTCATCACGCGGCCGATCGCCCAGGCATTCGGCGTCGACACGCTGATCGCGTGCGAGGCGGAGACCGTCGGCGGCGATCCGCACGGCGCTTATACCGGCCGCCCGACCGGCACGCCGAGCTACAAGGAAGGCAAGATCGTGCGCACCGAAATGTGGCTCGCGTCGCTCGGAAAGACGTGGAGCGACTTCGAGCACAGCTATTTCTATAGCGATTCGCACAACGACATCCCGCTGCTCGAAAAAGTCACCGATCCCATCGCGACCAATCCGGACGACACGTTGCGCGCCCATGCGCAGGCCAAAGGCTGGCGCATCCTCGAACTCTTCCAACCCTCGTGATCAAGAAACTCATCCGCAAGCTATTCGGCCAGGACACGGCGAGCGCTGACGACACGCTGTCCGCCGCCAGCGTCGACGACCACGCCAACGACAAGCCGCCGGCGCGCGGCAAGTCCGCTTCCGGCGCGACCGTATCCGGCACGGCCGCGCGGCCGCGTCGCAAATCGACCGCCGCTGCCGCCGCACAGGCGCCGCGCGAACCGGACGTCCCCGTCATCATTCCGCACGACGTGCACGGCATCGACCCCACGCTGATCTCGCGCAATGCGATCCGCGTGACCGAGGGCCTGCAACAGGCGGGCTTCCGCGCGTTCATCGTCGGCGGCGCGGTGCGCGACCTGCTGCTCGGCGTGAAGCCGAAAGACTTCGACGTCGCGACCGACGCGACGCCCGAACAGGTGCAGAAGCTGTTCCGCAGAGCACGCATCATCGGCCGGCGCTTCCAGATCGTGCACGTGCAGTTCGGCCAGGAAATCATCGAGACCTCGACGTTCCGCGCGCTGGTCGATCCGCCCGCGGCCGACGCGCCGCCGCCGAAGCGTCTGAAGCGCGACGAGCTCGACCGCCGCACTCACGCGGTCGACGCGAGCGGCCGCGTGCTGCGCGACAACGTGTGGGGTGAACAGCACGAGGACGCCACGCGCCGCGACTTCACGATCAACGCGATGTACTACGATCCGGCAACGCAGACCGTGCTGGACTACCACAACGGCATGGCCGACATGCGCACGCGCCTGCTGCGCATGATCGGCGACCCGGCCACGCGTTATCGTGAGGACCCGGTGCGCATGCTGCGCGTCGTGCGCTTCGCCGCCAAGCTCGACTTCGAGATCGACGACGCCACGCGCGCGCCGATCGAGAAGATGGCCGATCTGATCAACAACGTGCCCGCCGCGCGTCTGTTCGACGAAATGCTGAAGCTGATGCTGTCGGGTCACGCGCTCGCGTGCCTGAAGCGGCTGCGCCAGGAAGGCCTGCATCACGGGCTGCTGCCGCTGCTCGACGTGGTGCTCGAGCAGCCGACCGGCGAGAAATTCATTTCTCTGGCACTCTCTAATACAGATGCACGCGTGCTGGCCGGCAAGCCGGTGTCGCCGGGCTTCCTGTTCGCGACGCTGTTGTGGCACGACGTGCAGCAGCGCTGGCAGAAGTTCGAGGCCGAAGGCGAGTATCCGGTGCCGGCGCTGCATCGCGCGATGGACGAAGTGCTCGACATGCAGACCGAAAAGCTCGCGATCCACAAGCGCTTCTCGGCCGACATGCGCGAGATCTGGGGTCTGCAGCTGCGCCTCGAAAAGCGCTCGGGCCGCAGCGCGCTGAAGCTGCTGGAACACCAAAGATTTAGAGCGGGGTATGATTTCCTCCTGTTGCGCTGCGCATCGGGCGAACTCGACGAGTCGGTCGGTGCGTGGTGGACGGAGTTCATCGAAGGAGACGCTGCCGCGCGCGAGGCATTGCTCACGCAAGGCGGGAAAGACCGGAGCCCCAGAAAACGACGGCGGCGCGGTGGCGCCAGAAACCGCAAATCAGGTGACGGGGTGGAGGGCGGCTCGTCCGCCGAACGCACGGACAACGACGCGGGCCGCGAAGGCTCGCACGAAGACTGACGCGGCGTTCGCGGAAGAGCCGTCGAAACGATAGTTGCAGGAAGTTATGCCATGACGGTTGCTTATCTTGGCCTCGGCGCGAATCTCGGGGACGCGCGCCAGACCCTGAAAGACGCGGTGGTGTGCCTCGCACAACAGCACACCATCACCGTGCTCGCCAAATCGAGCCTATATCGCACCGCCCCGATCGACGCGGGCGGCGACGACTATTTCAATTGCGTCGTGAAGCTGGAAACGACGCTCCCCGTGCGGCATCTGCTCGCGCTGTGTCACAAGATCGAGCATCATTTCGGCCGTGAGCGGCCGTTCCGCAATGCGCCGCGCACGCTCGATCTCGACATCCTGCTGTATGGCGATCAATCGATCGACGAAGCCGATCTGATCGTGCCGCATCCACGCCTCGTCGAGCGCGCGTTTGCGCTGGTGCCGCTGGTCGAGATCGACGCGGCGATCGTGATTCCGCAACATGGCAGGGCCGCCGCGCTGCTCGATAGCGTCAGCGATCAGCGCATCGAGAAGGTGAAGGGGCCCTGCCAGTGTCCGATGCTCAATGCACTCGCCGGTAATTCCGCCGAGAAAGGCCGCTGCGAATGAGTTCGCCGCCGCTCACGGTCACCGCGCCGCAGCTGCGCCCGCCGTTCGGCTATATCGCGATCGAGGGGCCGATCGGCGTCGGCAAGACCTCACTCGCGCGGCGCCTCGCGCAACGCTGGTCGATGCACGAACTGTTCGAGCGCTCGCAGGACAATCCGTTTCTTGAACGCTTCTACCGCGACACCGCGCGCTATGCGCTGCCGGTGCAGTTGCACTTCGCGCTGCAACGCGCGCAGCAGGCGCAGGAAGTGAGCGCCGCGCAGGCGAGTGGCACGCCGCTGATCGCCGACTTCATCACGCAGCGAAACGACATCTTCGCGCGTCTGACCTTGCAGGAAGACGAGTGGCAACTGTACCGCGCGCTTGCCGCGCGGCTCGACGTCAAGGCGCCGGAGCCGGACTTCGTCGTTTATCTGCAGGCGAGTCCCGAGGTGCTGTTCGCGCGCATCCAGAAGCGCGCGGTGCCGATGGAGCTGCAGATTTCCGATGCGTATCTGCGCGCGCTCTGCGACGCATACAACGAATTCTTCTACCACTACGACCGCACGCCCGTGCTGACGGTTAACGCCGAACACCTGAATCCGCTCGACTCCGACGCGGACCTTGCGCTGCTCGCCGAACGCATCGAGACGATGCGCGGCCGCAAGGAATTCTTTGTCAAAGCCACGTCGCTGTAAGCGGCGCGGCTAGTTCATTTTTCTCACTGGATTGACCATGACTTATTTGCAGGAAGCGAGCCGGAGCGCGATCACCGTGCCGAAACTGCAGGCAATGCGCGACGCCGGCGAAAAGATCGCGATGCTCACCTGCTACGACGCAAGCTTCGCCGCGCTGCTCGATCGCGCCGGCGTCGACGTGCTTCTGATCGGCGACTCGCTCGGCAACGTGCTGCAAGGTCAGGCGACTACGCTGCCCGTGACGCTTGCGGACATCGCGTATCACACGGCGAGCGTGTCGCGCGCGCGGCCGTCGGCGCTGATCATGGCGGACCTGCCGTTCGGCACGTACGGCACGCGCGAAGACGCGTTCAGGAGTTCGGTCGAACTGATGCGCGCGGGCGCGCAGATGGTCAAGCTCGAAGGCGGCGAATGGCTCGCGGATACGGTGCGGTTCCTGGTCGAGCGCTCGATTCCGGTGTGCGCGCACGTAGGTCTGACGCCGCAGTCGGTGCATGCGTTCGGCGGCTTCAAGGTGCAGGGCAAGACTGAAGCGGGTGCGAGCCAGCTGCTGCGCGATTCGCTCGCGATGCAGGCCGCCGGCGCGCAAACATTGTTGATGGAAGCAATCCCCGCTCAACTCGCGGGCGAGGTCACGAGGCAATTGCGCATTCCGACGATCGGGATCGGCGCGGGCCTCGACTGCTCGGGTCAGGTGCTCGTGCTGCACGACATGCTCGGGATTTTCCCCGGCAAGCGTCCCCGCTTCGTCAAAGATTTCATGCAGGGACAGCCGAACATTCAGGCGGCCGTCGAGGCCTATGTGCGGGCAGTGAAGGACGGCTCGTTCCCGGGCGCCGAGCACACGTTCTGATGTATGTTTGCCGTGCGGACGCGCGGCATTCCGGTTTGTCTCAGCGCTCTAAGCAACAACCCGTGCGGGGATCGCGCCGCGCAACGCGTTGCACACCAGCAGTGCTTCGGCGTTCAGCACATCCTCCTGCGTCAGCACTTTTTCACCCGCCTGCAAGTCCGACGCCCCGTCGAGCAATACGCTTCGCATCACGCCAGGCAGCACGCCCGACGCGAGCGGCGGGGTCCACCATCGTCCCGCGAGCTTCACGAACACGTTCGACCTGCCGCCCTCGGTCAGTTCGCCCCGTTCGTTGAAGAACAGCATATCGAAGGCGCCCTTCGCCTCGGCTTCGCGCCAGCCGCGGTCGTAGTCGGCGCGGCGGGTGGTCTTGTGGCGCAGCAGCGGATCGGCGGCCTGGGTCGGCGCGAACTGCGCTTCTGGGCCCAGCAGAACCCCAACGATTGCGTCCGCCAACGGCGTAAGTATCGCGGCGGTGATCTGCGTCGCGCCGGTCTTGCTCAACGCAAGCCGCATACGATGCGGCGTCTGCGCCGGCAGCGCGGCGCATCGCGCGGAAATCTCCTCGCGAATGCGCGCTTCGTCGAACCCGAAGCCAAGTGTCGCGGCGCTCGACGACAAGCGCCGCACATGCCGCTCCAGATGCCGCACGCCGTCTTCCCGCGTCGCGTACATCGTTTCAAACAGTTCGAAGCCGGGCTCGGCGCCGGTCAGAAAACGTGCTTTCAATCGACACTCCTCATGCTCGTCGGCGGCCACGCTGTCGAGCACGATGCCCGCGCCGATGCCCATGCTGCCGCGCAGACCGTCGGTGCCGCCCGCTTGCGCCGCCGACCCAGTCAATGTCAGCGTGCGGATCGCGACCGACATGCAGAAGTCGCCGCAATCGTGATCATCGCCCGGCGCATCGAGCCAGCCGATCGCGCCGGTATAAAGTCCACGCGGCGTGCTTTCCAGTTCGTCGATCAGCTGCATCGTGCGATGCTTCGGCGCACCGGTAATCGAACCGCAGGGAAAGAGCGCGCGCAGGATCGTCGCGAACGAGGTGCCGTCGAGCAACGTCGCCTCCACGGTCGACGTCATCTGCCACACCGACGCATACGGTTCGACCGTAAAAAGCGCCGGCACGTTGACCGAGCCGATCCGCGCGACCCGCGACAGATCGTTGCGCAACAGATCGACGATCATCACGTTCTCGGCGCGGTTCTTCAGATCGGTGGCGAGGAACTCGGCGTTGCCCCGGTCGATGGCGGGATCTTGCGAGCGCGGCGCCGTGCCCTTCATCGGCCGCGCGCGCAACGTCGGGCCGTGCTTCTCGACGAACAGTTCGGGCGAACACGACAGAACCCACGCATCGTCGGGCAATGCGATCAGCGCGCCGAACGACACCGGCTGGCGCGCGCGTAAGCGCCGATAGAGCGCGAGCGGCGAGCCGAACACGTCGAAACCGAGGCGGTACGTGTAGTTGACCTGATAGGAATCGCCCGCGCGCAGCGCAGCGTGAATCGCGTCGATCGACGCATCGAACTCGGCGCGATCGACGCTTTCGCGCACGTTCGCCGTGCCCGCGACCGACGGCTCCGGCGCACCGTTGTCCCGCGTCATCAGCCACGCGTCGACCTCGTCGCGCGAAAGCTTCGCACAGCGTTCGAACAATAAAAAACGCAGCGTGGCATTGCCACGCTGCGTTTCAGTGGGCCGAAGCTTGTCGATACCGACGAGCGTACGGCCAAATTCATAGTCGGCCAGCACGACGGCGTGCAGACCGTTGCGGGTATCGGCCGCGACGCTGTCGCACACCGCTTCGAGCTGCGCGGCCTCCGTGCAGAGCCGCTCGCGCACGAAACCCGTGTACAAGCGGCTCGACGGACGCGCCGCCGTTGCACCGCAATCGTCAAGCAGCGCGAACACCGCGCCGCGACTGTCCACCGTCATACTGACCGCCAAATCAGATCAATCGAAAAAGCTCTTCACCCGATCGAACCAGCTCTTGCTCTGCGGACTATGCCGCGCCCCGCCTTCCACGAGCGCCTTTTCGAACTGCTTGAGCAGATCGCGCTGCGCCTCGGTGAGCTTGACCGGCGTTTCGACCTGCACATGCACGTACAGATCACCGGCGATGCTCGAACGCAGGCCCTTGATGCCCTTGCCGCGCAAACGGAACGTCTTGCCCGACTGCGTGCCTTCCGGCACCGTGAAGGTCGCGCGGCCGGCGAGCGTCGGCACTTCGATATCGCCGCCAAGCGCCGCGGTGGTGAACGGGATCGGCATCTGGCAATGCAGATCGTCGCCGTCACGCTCGAACACCGAGTGCTGCTTGATGTGAATCTCGACGTACAGATCGCCCGACGGTCCGCCGTTGATGCCCGGCTCGCCGTTGCCGGCCGAGCGGATGCGCATGCCGTCGTCGATACCGGCCGGAATCTTCACTTCGAGCGTCTTGGTTTCCTTCACCTTGCCCGCGCCGTGGCAGTGGTTGCACGGATCGGGGATGTAGGTGCCGCTGCCGTGGCACTTCGGGCAAGTCTGCTGGATGCTGAAGAAGCCCTGCGACATGCGCACCGAACCCGAGCCGCTACAGGTCGGGCAGGTTTCCGGCTTGGTGCCCGGCTTCGCGCCCGAGCCATGACAGACTTCGCACGAAACCCAGCTCGGCACGCGGATCTGCGTGTCGTAGCCGTGCGCGGCCTGCTCGAGCGTGATTTCCATGCTGTAGCGCAGATCGGCGCCGCGATAGACCTGCGGGCCCGCGCGGCCGCCTCCGCGTGCGCCGGCGCCGGCCGCCTGGCCGAAGATGTCGCCGAAGATGTCGCCGAATGCGTCGGCAAAGCCGCCGAAACCTTGCGCACCGGCCCCACCCATGTTCGGATCGACGCCCGCGTGACCGTACTGATCGTACGCGGCGCGCTTTTGCGAATCCGACAGCATTTCATAGGCTTCCTTCACCTCCTTGAAATGCTCTTCCGCATCCTTGTTGCCCGGATTGCGGTCGGGGTGGTGCTTCATCGCAAGCTTGCGATAAGCCTTCTTGATTTCGTCGTCGCTCGCGTTCTTTGCGACGCCCAGAACCTCGTAGTAATCCCGTTTCGCCATATCGGTTCAACGCCGCCGCGCAAAGCGACGCGGTAGCTCCTTGTGAATGCTGTGGAGTCTTACGACTCGTCCGGCCGCTGTCTGCGCCGCGTCTCGACACGGTTCAAAACAACGCCCTCCATAAAACGAACGTGCCCGGAGAGCCCAAAAGGCTCGCCAGGCGCGAAAAACCGCTCTTGCACTCAAGGCGCCGCAAGGGCGCCGATCTCGTGCAGCCGGGCCGTGCACATCGCTGTGCACGGCTTTACGGTCGGATGCCGACCTGGCTTTAGTCCTTCTTCACTTCCTTGAACTCAGCGTCGACCACGTCGTCGGCCTGCTGGCTCGCGCCCGCCGATGCACCGGCACCCGCACCGCCCGCCGCGCCCGCTGCCGCTTCGGCACCTTGCGCAGCCTGCATGTCGGCGTACATCTTCTCGCCCATCTTCTGCGAGGCCGTGGCCACCGCTTCGATCTTCGCTTCGATCGCGGCCTTGTCGCTCGAGCTGCTCTTCAGCGTGTCTTCGAGTTCCTTCAACGCGGCCTCGATCTTCTCCTTCTCACCCGCTTCGAGCTTGTCGCCGTACTCGGTCAGCGCCTTCTTCGTGCTGTGGACGAGTGCGTCACCCTGGTTGCGGGCGTCGGCCAGCTCACGCAGCTTGTGATCTTCTTCCGCGTTCGCTTCCGCATCCTTCACCATCTTCTCGATTTCGGCTTCGGACAGACCCGAGTTCGCCTTGATCGTGATGCGGTTTTCCTTGCCGGTCGCCTTATCTTTCGCGCCGACGTGCAGAATGCCGTTCGCGTCGATGTCGAAGCTCACTTCGATCTGCGGCACGCCGCGCGGTGCCGGCGGAATGCCTTCGAGGTTGAACTCGCCGAGCAGCTTGTTGCCCGCTGCCATTTCGCGTTCGCCCTGGAACACCTTGATCGTCACGGCGCTCTGGTTGTCGTCAGCCGTCGAGTAGACCTGTGCGTGCTTGGTCGGGATCGTGGTGTTCTTGTTGATCATCTTCGTCATCACGCCGCCGAGCGTTTCGATGCCGAGCGACAACGGGGTCACGTCGAGCAGCAACACGTCCTTGCGGTCGCCCGACAGAACCTGGCCCTGGATCGCGGCACCAACGGCCACGGCTTCGTCCGGGTTCACGTCACGGCGCGGGTCCTTGCCGAAGAACTCCTTCACCTTTTCCTGCACCTTCGGCATACGGGTCATACCGCCGACCAGGATCACGTCGTCGATTTCGCCGACCTTCACGCCTGCGTCCTTGATGGCCACGCGGCACGGCTCGATCGTGCGTTCGATCAGTTCTTCAACCAGCGCTTCCAGCTTCGCACGCGTGATCTTCAGGTTCAGGTGCTTCGGACCCGACGCGTCGGCCGTGATGTACGGCAGGTTGATTTCAGTCTGCTGGCTCGACGACAGCTCGATCTTCGCCTTTTCAGCCGATTCCTTCAGGCGCTGCAGCGCGAGCACGTCTTTCGACAGATCGACGCCCTGTTCCTTCTTGAACTCGCCGATGATGTAGTCGATGATGCGCTGATCGAAGTCTTCACCGCCGAGGAACGTGTCGCCGTTCGTGGACAGCACTTCGAACTGCATTTCACCGTCGACGTCCGCGATTTCGATGATCGAGATGTCGAACGTGCCGCCGCCGAGGTCGAACACCGCGATCTTGCGGTCGCCCTTTTCAGCCTTGTCCAGGCCGAATGCCAATGCGGCTGCGGTCGGTTCGTTGATGATCCGCTTCACTTCCAGACCGGCGATGCGGCCTGCATCTTTGGTCGCCTGACGCTGGCTGTCGTTGAAGTACGCCGGCACCGTGATCACGGCTTCCGTGACGGTCTCGCCGAGGTAGTCCTCAGCGGTCTTCTTCATCTTGCGCAGCACTTCGGCGGAAATTTGCGGCGGCGCGAGCTTCTGGTCGCGCACTTCGATCCATGCGTCGCCGTTGTCGGCCTTGATGATCTTGTAGGGCATCAGGCCGATGTCCTTCTGCACTTCCTTCTCTTCGAAGCGGCGGCCGATCAGACGCTTGACCGCGAACAGCGTGTTCTTCGGGTTCGTGACCGACTGACGCTTGGCCGGCGCGCCGACCAGGATCTCGCTGTCTTCCATGTAAGCGATGATCGACGGCGTGGTGCGCGCGCCTTCCGAGTTCTCGATGACCTTGACCGAGTTGCCTTCCATGATCGCCACGCACGAGTTGGTCGTGCCGAGGTCGATGCCGATGATTTTGCCCATTTTTACAAATCTCCTGACTTTGATCGCTGCGGAAAGCGCCCGGTTGGCCCATCTGGCGGCGGGACGATCCGCTCTCAATTCCTACCTGCACTCAAAATAAGTGCGGCCACATCGTTTTCAAGACCTCTATTGCGATGCGGTCTTTAATTTTTTTCAATCACGGGGCGGGCTCGTGAATCCTTGCTGCGAGCCCGCTCCGTCAGCTTGCACGGCGCCCCGGCGCGGTCCGCCGGAAGTGCCTGAATCGACTGGATGTTTTGCGGCGCGCGCCGATGCGAAGCGACGAGGCAGACGCCGCCGGCGCTGACGCCGAGATGCCCGTCGACGTGCTTACTTCGGCGCCGCGACGGTCACGAGCGCGGGACGCAGCACCCGATCCGCGATCACGAAGCCCTTTTGCAGCACCGCGACGACGGTGTTCGGCTCCTGGTCGGCCGGCACCATCGAAATGGCTTGATGGCGATGCGGGTCGAACTTCTCGCCGACCGGATTGATGGCCACGACGCGGCCCTTCTCCAGCGCGCCGCTCAACTGGCGCAGCGTGAGTTCGACGCCTTCGCGGACCTTCTGCAGGTCGTCGGACGAATGGGCGACGGCCGCCTCGAGACTGTCGACCACCGGCAGCAGATGCTCGGCGAAGTTCTCGATCGCAAACTTGTGCGCCTTGGCGACGTCTTCCTGAGCGCGACGGCGCACGTTTTCGGTTTCGGCCTTCGCGCGCAGGAAGTCTTCCTGCAACTCGGCGATCTTCGCCTGAGCGTCGGCCAGCGCCTGCTCGGCGGCTGCCTGGGCGGATTCAGTGGTGGCGCCGGTGTTCTGCTGTTGAGTAGCGGCCTCAGCCGTCTCGGCGGCCTGGCGCGCGGCTTCGTCGGCGGGCGTGGGATTCTGGCTCGTCGGGTTCTCTTGCGTGTTTTCCATGTCGCTGAAAGTCGTTAAAAAGTAAAAGCAAAGGCGGAAAAAGCCGTTCCGACACCGTACGATTCGTGCTTTGCAAAATCGCGGCACGTGTCTTCGCGCCGATCCGCCAGACCGGACCCCAGATGGGGTCTGAAATAGCCGTTTCAAGCGGCTCCGAGGTTTTTTCGCACCACCGTCGTGCAGGCGAAATGCGCCGTAACAAGCATTCACGTGGCGCAATCAGATAGGGATTGAGTGCAGCCCGCAACTGACCTATTCTCCAGTCATGGAGCGGCAACGCACGTTAACCCTTAATTTGACGTAAGCCTTACCGACACCTGACAGTCGTTCCGATAGCCCGTTTCAGCCCATCGAGGGGAGTACCGTGAAACTGACCGTTGCAATCGGGGTGGTCGCACTGGTACTGATCGCGGGCACCACGACAATCTGCATGTCCGGCGCGGTCAACGACCACACCACCGAGTACGGTGGCGCACATGCCACGGTCGAGCAGTTTTTTAGTTCCCACCCGAAAATCTGTCGATAGTGCGCCGGTCGCGCTTGGTCGGTCGCCCGTGCAGCGCGGCGGCCGGCTCGTGATATACCTTGCGCCGTTCCTGCTCGACCTGCCGCTTCTCCTTGCTCTGCGAGGTTTCCGCGTAAAGCGTCTGCGCCACGCTCGCCGGGCCGCGTACGTCGCATACGCCCAGCACCTCGACCTGCCACACGTAGCGCTCGATCTCGATTTCGACCAGATCGCCGACACGCACGTCCTTGGCCGGCTTCACGGCCGCGCCGCCGATGCGCACCCGCCCCTTGTCGACCGCATCCGCGGCCAACGAACGCGTCTTGAAGAAGCGCGCGGCCCACAGCCATTTGTCGATGCGCAGTTTCGCGCCCGGTTCGGTTGAAATACGGTAGTTCATTTGCGTATTCAAGCTCCTGTCGTGTGCGGCACCGGCACCGCTTGCACCGGCCAGCCCTGCAGGTGTTGCGCGACAATTTCGCCGAGCGCGGCAACCCACGGCTGAGACGCGTTCAGACAGGCGATCCGGTGAAACTCCTTGCCACCCGCCTGTA
The DNA here is from genome assembly GCF_046543485.1 of Paraburkholderia sp. EG304. NCBI lineage: Bacteria > Pseudomonadati > Pseudomonadota > Betaproteobacteria > Burkholderiales > Burkholderiaceae > Paraburkholderia > Paraburkholderia sp. EG304. The sequence continues at coordinate 45,294 of NZ_JBKGUA010000002.1, forward strand.
GAAATTCGTCGCGCACTTCCATGCCGATTTCCTCGATCGTTTCGAGGCAGTCGGCGGTGAAACCCGGACAAAACACATCAGCACGCCGCACGCCTGCCGCGCCGAGTTCCTTCAACGTCGGCGCCGTATAGGGCTGCAGCCATTCGGCCTTGCCAAAGCGCGACTGGAACGTGATGCGGCATTCGACCGGCGTCAACTCGAGCGCCTGCATCAGCAGTGCGCCGGTCTGCTGGCATTGCTCGTGATACGGGTCGCCGAGGTCGAGCGTGCGCTTGGGTACGCCGTGGAAACTCAGCACGAGCTTGTCGCCCGCCGCGAAATCGGGGCGGCCGTGCAGATGCCAGTGGTGACGCACCTGCGCGGCAAGCGCCGCGATATACGCCGGGTGATCGGCGTACTGGCGAACCGTGCGGACTTCCGGCTGGTTACGCATGCGCTTGAGCGCGGAAAAGGCTTCGTCGAACGCGGTCGCGGTGGTCGACGCCGAATACTGCGGATACATCGGCATCAGCAGCACGCGCTCGGCGCCAGCGAGCTTCAGCTGGTTCAGCATTGCGGGAATGCCGGGCGTGCCGTAGCGCATCGCGTAGTCGACCAGCACCGTGTAGTCGTTGACTTGCAGCAGATGGCGCAAGCCCTCGACCTGCTTTTCGGTGTGCACGCGCAGCGGCGAGCCCTCGGGCATCCACACCGCCGCGTACTTCCTGGCGGAGCTGCGGCCGCGAAACGGCAGGATCAGCAGACGCAGAATCAGCTGCCACAGCAGCGCGGGAATTTCGACCACGCGAGGATCGGACAGGAACTGCGCGAGATAGCGGCGCACCGCGCGCGGCGTCGGCGCATCGGGCGTGCCGAGGTTGATCAGCAACACGGCGACGCGATGCGATGTGGCGTTCTGTGATGGCCGCTCGAGGTCGAAGCGCATAGGCAGCAGAAATCGCCGCGTCACGCGGCGAGTCGATTCAATGGAGATTCATTATAGCGGCGCGGGTTCGGCCGGGCGCCGCCGGACCCTGGCCATTCGGACGATTGGCAGACGCCGCCCGTTCGCGCATCATGGCCGGCACGGGCTGCGATGACGGCAGCGCCGCAAAGCGCGAGGACTACTGCTGGCTGAGCGTCATGGACAACAGCCGCGCGGTGATGTCCACGATCGGAATCACGCGGTTGTAGGCCATGCGGGTCGGTCCGATCACACCGAGCGTGCCGACGATCTTGCCGTTCACCTCGTACGGCGCGGTGACGACGCTCATTTCCTCGATCGGCACCAGCGTCGATTCGCCGCCAATGAATATTTGCACGCCCGCCGCATGACTCGACACATCGAGCAACTGAAGGAGGCTGGTCTTCTGGTCGAACACATCGAACAGCTTGCGCAGGCGCGCCATGTCCGACGAAAGATCCGCGACTTCGAGCAGATTGCGCTCGCCCGAGATCAGCACGGTCTCGCCGGTATCGGATTCGTCGGTGCTCGCGGTGACGGCCGCGTGCATCAGCGAAGTCATGTCGCCACGCAGCTCGTCGATTTCCTCGCGCAGGCGGCGGCGCACTTCGTCGAACGAGAGGCCCGCGAAGTGCGCGTTGATGTAATTGGAGGCTTCCACCAGCTGCGAAGGCGAAAAGTCGCGCTGGGTGGCGAGAATGCGGTTTTGCACGTCGCCTTCGGGCGTCACGATGATCAGCAGAATGCGCTTGTCGGACAGGCGCATGAATTCGATCTGCTTGAATACGTGGCTGCGGCGCGGTGTGAGCACCACGCCGGCGAACTGCGACAGGTTGGACAGCACGCTCGCCGCCGCGGCGACGATCTTCTGCGGCTCGCCCACCTGCAGCGTGGTTTTGACCGCGCGCATCACCGCTTCTTCGTCGGCGGCGGACTCGACCGTCAGCATCGTGTCCACGAACAGACGGTAGCCGCGTGGCGTCGGAATGCGCCCCGCCGACGTATGCGGACTGATCACGAGCCCCAGATCCTCGAGGTCCGACATCACGTTGCGGATCGTGGCCGGGCTCAGCTCGAGGCCCGAGTAACGTGACAGCGTGCGCGAGCCGACCGGCTGACCTTCGGCGATGTAGCGCTCGATCAGCGTTTTGAGGAGGGTTTGTGCGCGAGGATCTAGCATGACGAAAAATTTTAGCTCAATGGCATCGCAGCCGCGAGCGCCCGCGGCGCCCGCTCCCGGCAAATGCGCCGCCGTCGGCGAGCGCGCATGTCATCGGGTCTTCACCATTCTAACGATAATCGCGACATGCGCAGACGCCCCGCGTGCGCCGACCCGCTACCGGGTTGGCCTGCGGTTCTTTTCAGGCCCTACCTATGGTGTAATGCCGGCATGCAAGTGACCAGCCAGTTCAAGACCGTCGCGCTCGTCGGGCGCAGCAATACGCCAGGCATCGGCGAGCCGCTGACCGCGCTCGCCGCGTGCCTCGCCATGCTCGGCCTCGAAGTCGTGTTCGAAGCCGACACCGCCGCCGAAATCGGCGTAACCGACTACCCGGCGCTGCGTCCCGCTGAGATCGGCGCGCGCGCCGACGTTGCCGTGGTGCTCGGCGGCGACGGCACGATGCTCGGCATCGGCCGCCAGCTCGCGCCATATCGCACACCCTTGATCGGGATCAACCACGGGCGGCTCGGCTTCATCACCGACATCCCGATCTCCGACATGCTCGAGACCGTGCCGCAAATGCTGTCCGGCAATTTCGAGCGCGAGGAGCGCGTGCTGCTCGAAGCGCGCATCGTGCGCGACGGCACGCCGATCTACCACGCGCTCGCGTTCAACGACGTGGTGGTCAACCGTAGCGGTTTTTCGGGCATGGCGGAGCTGCGCGTGTCGGTCGACGGCCGCTTCATGTACAACCAGCGCTCGGACGGCCTGATCGTTGCAACGCCGACCGGCTCGACCGCGTACGCGCTGTCGTCGCAGGGGCCGATCCTGCACCCCCAATTGCAGGGCTTCGTGCTCGTGCCGATCGCGCCGCACGCGCTGTCGAACCGGCCGATCGTGCTGCCAGACGACTCGAAGGTCAGCATCCAGATCGTTTCCGGGCGCGAAGTGAACGTGAATTTCGACATGCAGTCGTTCACGTCGCTGGAGCTCGGCGACACGATCGAGGTGCGCCGTTCGCGTCATACGGTGCCGATGCTGCATCCGGTCGGCTACAGCTATTACGCGACGCTGCGCAAGAAGCTGCACTGGCACGAGTACCCGTCGCACGAAGAAGACCAGAGGCCGCAAGCGGCGCCTTGAAGCGCAAACGCCGCAGCGGCCGCCACCCGAATCCCACGCTCACCCGACGACCTCCATGCTTCGCCACCTCTCGATACGCGACTTCGTCATCGTCGCCGCGCTCGACCTCGAATTCGACAGCGGCTTTACCGTTTTCTCGGGCGAAACCGGCGCCGGCAAATCGATTCTGATCGACGCGCTCGCGCTCGCGCTAGGTGCGCGCGCCGATGCGAGCGTCGTGCGCACCGGCGAGAGCCGCGCCGACATCACCGCGGAGTTCGAAACGCACGCACAGGTCGATCAATGGCTCGATGCGCAGGCGCTCGGCGCGGCCGACGACGGCCAACACGGCGGCACGGTGATGCTACGGCGGGTGGTCGACGCGAACGGCCGCTCGCGCGCGTTCATCAACGGCACGGCGGCCACGCTCGCGCAGCTGCGCGAGGTCGGCGAAATGCTCGTCGATATTCACGGCCAGCACGCGCACCAGTTGCTGATGCGCCCGGACGCGCAGCGCGAGCTGTTCGACACGCACGCGGGCCTGTCCGACCTGGCCGCCGCCGTGACACGCGCGTGGCGCACGTGGCGCGACAAGGCGCAGGCGGTCGAGCACGCGCAAACGCGCGATCGCGAGCTGCAACTCGAACGCGAGCGACTCGCGTGGCAACTCGCCGAGCTCGACAAGCTCGCGCCGCAGCCGGGCGAATGGGAAGAGGTCAACACCGAGCATCGGCGGCTGTCGCATTCCGCGAATCTGATCGACGGCGTGCAGGGTGCGCTCGGCGCGCTGTCCGAATCGGACGACGCGATGATCACGCATCTCGGCTCGATCGTGTCGAAGGTGCGCGACCTCGCGGAAATCGACCCGGCGCTGAACGACGTGCTCGCCGCGCTCGAACCCGCCGAAATCCAGTTGCAGGAAGCCGCGTATTCGCTGAGCCACTACGCGCAGAAGCTCGAGCTCGATCCCGAGCGGCTCGCGCAGGTTGAAAATCGCCTCGACGCGCTGCACTCGGCCGCGCGCAAATTCCGCCTGCAGCCCGAGACGCTGCCGGAAGAACACGAAGCGCGCCGCAAGCAATTGGCCGCGCTCGATGCCGCCGCGGACCTCGACGGCCTGCGCGCCGCCGAGGCGCAAGCGAAGGAAGTGTTCATCGGCGAGGCGAAGAAGCTGTCGAAGGCACGCGCGAAAGCAGGCAAGGCGCTCGGCGAGGCGGTCACGACCGGCATGCAGGAATTGTCGATGAAAGGCGGCAGCTTCGAAGTCGCGCTGGTGCCGTTGCCCGAAGGCGGCGCGCATGGGCTCGAGCAGATCGAGTTCCGCGTTGCCGGTCACGCCGGCGTGCCGCTGCGGCCGCTCGCGAAGGTCGCGTCGGGCGGCGAACTCGCGCGTATCAGTCTCGCGCTCGCAGTGATCGCGAGCGCGGCCAGCCCGACACCGACGCTGATCTTCGACGAAGTGGATACCGGCATCGGCGGCGGCGTGGCCGAAGTGGTCGGGCGGCTATTGCATCAGCTCGGCGAGGCGCGTCAGGTGTTGTGCGTGACCCATCTGCCGCAGGTCGCCGCGCGCGGCGATCATCACTTCCAGGTCGCAAAGATGAGCAACGGCACCGGCGGCACGCTCAGCAGCGTGACCTCGCTCGACAAGGCGAGCCGCATCGAGGAAGTCGCGCGCATGCTCGGCGGCCTCGAAATCACCGCGACCACGCGCAAGCACGCGAAGGAAATGCTGGCCGCCTGAGATTGCGCCGTGCGCAGCTCACCGCACACGGCGTGAGTCGGATTGGCCGGGACGTCACACCGATCCCGGCCGCGCATGATGCGCCAGCGCTACGCGAAATGCGTAAGCGCCATTACCCAAACACCCTTTTCCACAACGCCAGCACCGCCTCGCGCTCGGCTGCGACCAGCGCCGGATCGACCCGCGCCTTCTCCATACCATCGAGCCGCAGCGTGTGCTGCAGCTTGCGATAGCGCCGATAGGCAGCGCCGACCGTCTCCGCTTCCGCTTCGCTCATCAGCCCGAAACGCGACACTTTACGCAGCAGCGCGATGTTGCCGGTATTGCGGATCAGCTCGGGATCGCGCGCCGCATGCAGCAGCACCCAATACTGCACGGTGAACTCGATATCGACCATGCCGCCGCGGTCGTGCTTCAGGTCGAACAGCGCCGGCGTCTGGTTCGGGTGACCCGCTTCGACACGCGCGCGCATCTCGACGATTTCCTTCGCGAGCGGCGGCGCTTCGCGCGGCGTCGTCAGCACCTGTTCGCGGATCGCCTCGAATTTCGCGCCGATCTCCGGATCGCCCGCGCAGTAGCGTGCCCGCGTCAGCGCCTGATGCTCCCACACCCACGCGGTGTTCGCCGCGTCGCCCTCGCGAAGCTGGTAGCGGCGGAACGCGTCGAGATCGGTGACGAGCAGGCCCGATTCGCCGTTGGGCCGCAGCCGCAGATCGATGTCGAACAAGGTGCCGGCGCCGGTCGCGGTGGTCAGCCATGTGATCAGGCGCCGCGTGAAGGTGGCGTAGACGTCGGCCGCGGCATCGTCGGGATCGTCGTACAGGAAGATCAGGTCGAGGTCCGACGCGTAGCCGAGCTCCTTGCCGCCGAGCTTGCCGTAGGCGATCACCGCGAAGCGCGGCGTGTCGCGGTGGCGTTTGGCCAACTGATTCCACACGGCGTCGATCGTCACGTCCAGCACCGCGTCGGCGAGCTCGGACAGCCGGTCGCTGACGTGCTCGACAGACAGCTTGCCGGCAAGATCGATCAGCAGAATGCGGAACACCTCGGCCTGATGCGCGTGCCGCAGCAGATCCATCTGCTGCTCGACGCCATCGGCGGCGGCGAGCCGCAAACGCAACGTACGCTTGAATTCGGGCCAGTCGAACGGGCTGTTGATCGCCTCGCCGTCGAGCAGTTCGTCGAGCAGCTGCGGATGGCGGATCAGATAGCCGGCCGCCCAGCGTGAGCCGCCCAGCACCGACAGCACCTGGTGCAGCGCCTGCGGATACTCGGTCAAGAGCGCCAGATAAGCGCCGCGCCGGCTCACCGCTTCGAGCAGATCGAACAGGCGCGCGACCGTGTCGCCGCGCCGCTCGGCCGGCTCCAGCGTGCGCGCGGCTTCGAGCGCGCGCTGCGCGACGATGTCGAAACGCTGCCGGCTGCGCTCGTTCAGCCCCGTGTAGCGCGACGAGCGCCACACCGCCTGCAGCCGTGCCAGCAACTCGCCGGGTTCGGCCACGCCCAGTTCGATCAGGCGTGCGCGCAGCGCCTCGTCCGCGCTATCGTCGGCGAGCGCACTGCTCCACACCCACGCGGCGGCACCGTCTTCCGGCGCGCCGCAGCCGTCGCGACCGCCCACCTTGTCGGCGAAAATCTGATCGAATTGCAGTTCGACGAACTCGCGATGCGCGTCGAGCTTCGTCATCAACTCCTGGTAGTCGTCGCAGCCCATCGCGCGCGCGAGCGCCGCGCGGTCTTCGGGATCGACGGGCATCGCGTGAGTCTGCGCGTCGTTGCGGTATTGCAAACGATGCTCGAGCTCCCGCAGAAAGCGATACGCCTGCGACAGCTTCACGCACACCGACGGGTCCATCAACCCATGCGTAGCCGCGTGGCGCAGCACGGCGAGCGTCGGCCGCACGCGAAAGCCGGCGTCCTGCCCGCCGCGGATCAGCTGGAACACCTGCGCGCTGAATTCGATTTCGCGGATGCCGCCACGGCCGAGCTTGATGTCGTCGGCCTTGTCGGGGCGCATCGACGCGCGGCGCTGCGCCTCCTGGCGGATCTGCAGATGCAGCGCGCGGATCGCGCTGATCACGCCGAAATCCAGATAGCGTCGATAGACGAACGGCGTGACGATCGCGTCGAGCTGCTTCTGCAGCCGCCGTGCCGAGGCGCTCGCGCCCTCGGATACGAGCCGGCCCTTGATCCACGCATAGCGCTCCCACTCGCGGCCCTGCACGTAGAAATACTCTTCGAGCATGCCGAGGCTGCACACGAGCGGCCCCGAATCGCCGTTCGGCCGTAGACGCATATCGACGCGAAATACGTAGCCGTCGGCGGTGACTTCGGCGAGCGCGCCGATCAGCCGCTTGCCGAGCCGGGTGAAGAACTCCTGGGTCGCGAGCGGCGAGCGCTGGCCGCCGGTAGTCTCGCCGTCGTCCTCGTAGACGAAGATCAGATCGATATCAGACGACACGTTCAGCTCACGCCCGCCGAGCTTGCCCATGCCGACCACACCCAGCGTGAGCCGTTCGCCCTGCTGGTCGCGCGGCTCGCCATACAGCGCTTCGAGCTCGGCGCTCAGCACCGTCAGCGCACGCTGGATCGTCGTTTCCGCGAGATCGGTCATCGCGCCGGTGACTTCGGCGATATCCGCCTCGCCGGCCAGGTCGCGCTCCATCACCGCGCAGAACACTTCGGTACGCAACTGGCGCAGCGCGCGCTTCAGCGCATCTTCGTTGAGCGGCGCACCGGCGGGGCCCGCCGCCTCGCCGCACAGCGCGTCGAGACGCGCGTCGATGCGCTCGCGCGTCAACGGTTCGTCGGCCAGCGCGCTGACATGCGCGGCCAGTTGCGGGCGGGCCGCGGCGGCGCGCGCGGCATAGTCCGAATAGCTGGAACTCAGGAGGGTTGCGTCAGTCATCAAAAATCTGGCTCGCTCGTTGCTTGATCGAATTTGTCCGGCGGTGTTCTGACGATGTCGGGGTGTCGTTTCGGGGTCGCTGTCATATCGTTCTATTGTGCGATCGGCACGCGGCGGCAAGCATGCCGAACCCCGTGCCGGACGGCCTCGCAAATCCCCGTCACGGGCTATCGGACAGGGGTTGCAGGAACTCCGCCCGACGCTTTCCCGTGTGTTACATTTCGTCGTTAACACGCAAAACTACCATACGCCCAGCCGCCGCAGCATGTCCGAGCGAAACGAATCCGCCGACCCGCAAGCCCCATCGCAGGTCCGGCATGTGAGCGGAAGCGACCACATCGTGCTGCGTCGGACTTTGCGGGTGCTCGCCACGCTCGCACTCGTCCTCTATTTCATCGCGGGGGGAGTGTTTCTGGGCTTGCGCTATGTGGTGCTGCCGCGTATCGACACGTTCCGGCCGCGCATCGAAGCCGCGGTCTCCGACAAGCTGCGCACCCAATTCACGATCGGCCGGCTCGCACCGCACTGGAGCGGCTTCCAGCCTGGGCTCGACGTCACCAACCTCGTCATCCGCGATCACGACGGCCAACCCGCGCTAACGATACCGCACGCCACCGCGACGGTGTCCTGGCGCTCGCTGTGGGAATTTCATCCGGCGCTGTCGAGCCTGATCGTCGATCAGCCGGACGTGCTGGTGTCGCGCAGCGACGACGGCGTGCTGTCGGTCGCAGGCGTGCCGGTGCCGACGCGCCACAGCGGCAACGACGCGCTGTCCACCTGGTTGTTGCGTCAGCAGGCGATCGTCGTGCGCGGCGGCGTGCTGCGCTGGCGCGACGCGACGCGCCACGAACCCGAACTGGCGCTGCGCGATATCCGCATCGCGATCCTCAATGACGGCCACGACCACCGCATGGCGCTGCAGGCGCCGCCCGACGGCCGCGTGCTGAAAGGACCGCTCGACTTCCGCACGCACTTCCGCCACGCGCCGCTCTCTGCGATAGGCAAGCCGATCAACTGGACCGGCCAGGTGTATATGTCGACGGGCCCGGTCGATCTGCCGACGCTCGCGCGCTACATTGAATTCCCGATCGAGACGTTCGCCGGCCGCATCGACAATGCGATCTGGATCGACTTCAGCGAAGGCCGCATGAACCAGGCGACCGGCCAGTTGAGCGGCAACGACGTCGCGATGCGCGTGCGTCCGACCCAGCCAAAGCTGCTGGTGCCGATCGCCCACTTCCTGTGGCGCGTCGAGTCAGACGACGGCGAATACCGGCTGCAGTTGTCGGATCTGCGCGCCGAGCTCGGCCAGCCGCCGCTCGAAGACGGCACGCCGCTCACGCGCATCCTGCGCTTCCGGACCCTCGACAGCCGCTACCGGACAGCGTCCCAGCAGCACGGGCAGCTCTTGAGCATCAGCGGCGATCGCGTCGATCTCGGCATCCTCGCCGAATTCAGCCGCGCGCTGCCGTTGCCGCGGCACTTTCTGAACGAACTCGTGCGCATCGATCCGCGCGGGCTGGTCGCGAACTACGTGATCGAGGTCGAGCGCGGCAAACCGGAATCCGGAGAAGTGGGCAGCGACCATCGGCCGACGGGTGCGGAGCCGATCGAGCGTTATCGCTTCAAGGGGGATCTGCAGGGCATCAGCTTCGCCGCCCAGGAGCCGGGGCCTGGCCTGACCCCGCGCGGCCACCCGCGCGCCGGCATTCCCGGCATCGAGAATCTGTGGGGCACCGTCGACGCCGACGAAAAAGGCGGCCGCGCGAACCTCGATACGTCCAGCTTGGCGATCACGCTGCCGGGCGTGTTCGACGATCCGCGTCTCACGCTCGCGCGTCTGCGCGGCCGCGCCGAGTGGACGATGGGCAAGAAGGCACCGGGCGACACGCGTCCCGCGTTCGCGGTCAAGCTCAACGATTTCAGCGTATCGAACCCGGACGTCGAGGCGAGCGCGACCGCGAGCTACAGCAATCCCGGCCACGGCCGCGGCTCGCTCGACCTGAAAGCCGACTTCCAGCGGGCTCAGGTGACCCGCATCGCCCGCTATCTGCCGACCGCAGTCAGCGAAAAGCTGCGCATTTACCTGGGCCACGGCTTGCAGGCTGGCGTGTCGCGCGGCGGCACGATCGAAGTGCACGGCGACCTGACCAAGTTCCCCTACGCGCGCGACCCCGACGCCGGCCTCTTCCACATCGTCGCGCCGTTCACCGGCGGCAAGTTCGATCCGACGCCGTTCCCGCCGCGCAACATGCGCAACGGCACGCCGAACGTTTGGCCGCCGCTCGACGGCATCGACGGAGTGTTCGAGCTCAAGCAGAACGTGCTGCGCTTCGACATCGACCGCGGCCGTTACAAGCGCGTCGCGCTGACCGGCGTGAACGGCCGCATCGACGACCTCGGCACCAAAGGCTCGAACCTCACCATCCAGGGCAATGGCCGCGGCCCGCTCGCCGACATGCTCGACTACGTGAACCGCAGCTCGCTCGGCATCATGGCGCGGCATCAGACCGAAAAGATTCGCGCCGAAGGGCCCGCGTCGCTCGCGCTGAAGCTGACGATCCCGCGCACGCCGAAGCCGCATGTGGGCGTCGAAGGCGCGCTCGGCTTCCTGAACAATCGCCTAAGCGTGAGCAATGCGCCGCCGCTGTCGCGGCTGAACGGCCGGGTGCGCTTCACCGAACGCACCGCCGAGGTCGAGCGGCTCTCCGGACAGTTCCTCGGCGGCGACGTGCATGCGAACGGCGGCTTGCGGCAAGACGGCACATACGCGCTCGCGCTCGACGGCCACATCGCCGTCGATGCCGCGCGCGAGCTGCATCCACCTGGCGCGGCCGCGCAGATGCTCACGCATATGAGCGGCAGCGCGCCTTATGCGTTGCGCGTCGCCGGCGCGAGGGGCCGCCTGCCGCAGGTCAGCGCCAACTCGGACCTGAGCGGCCTCGCGCTCGATTTTCCAGCGCCGTTCAAGAAGCAGGCCGGCACGCCGATGCCGCTGCACTTCTCGGTCAATCCGTCGACGGTGCCGGGCGAAGCCGGCCTCGAACGCGCCGACCTGACGTTGGGGCCGGTCGCCGCTGCGTATCTGCTGCGTTATCGGCCGAACGCGCAGCCGCGAACGCCACCGACCGTCGTGCGCGGCGCGATCGGCGTGAACCGGCCGGTCGAGCTGCCATCCGAGGGCGTGGTGGCCGCGGTGGACATCAAGGAGTTCAATGCGGACGCCTGGCGCGCGCTCGCCGCGCAGTTGCGCGCGGGCGCGGCTGGCGCGAATGGCGCGAACGGCGGTGCGAACGGCGGCAATAGCGCCACCAACGCCAGCAGCGCGGCCACCCCCGCCGCCGCGCCGAATCCGATGCTCACGCAATTCCTGCCGAACCGCTTCGCGCTGCACATCGACACGCTGACGCTGCTCAAGCGTCACTGGGACAACGTGATCGTCGGCGCGTCGCACATGGATCGCACGTGGCAGGCGAACATCGCGTCGAACCAGGTGTCCGGCCACGTGTCGTGGCTGCCGGGCGTGACTCGCGAATCGCCGGGCGAACTGCAGGCGCGCTTCGCGCGCGTCGTGATTCCATCGGTCGCGGACAAGGACCTGCTCGGCCCGGCGATGTCGGCGCCCGCGCTGAACATGCCGTCGATCGATCTGGTCGTCAACGAGCTGATCGTGCACGACCGCAACGTCGGCCGGCTCGAGGTCGACGCGCACAACTACGACGAGAACGGCGTGCCGGTGTGGCAGCTCGACAAGCTCGACGTGACGAACCCCACCGCGACGCTCACCGCGACCGCGAACTGGCGCACCTCGACCGAATTGCCCATCTCGGCCGACGAAGCCACGCCGCGCCGCACCGTGTTCGATTTCAAGCTCGACATCAAGGACGCTGGCGCGATGCTCGAGCGCTTCGGTCTGCCGAGGACGCTCAAGGGCGGCGTCGGATCGATCCAGGGCAAGGCCGTGTGGCAGGGCGGCCCGACCACGATCGACTATTCGACGCTGAACGGCAACCTCGCGCTCGATCTGCGTCACGGCCAGATCCTGAAGGTCGACCCAGGCGTCGCGACGCTGCTCGGCGTGCTGAGCCTGCAAAGCCTCGCGCGCATCGCCACGCTCAATTTCCGCGACGTGATCGGCGAGGGCCTGCCGTTCTCGAGCGTGACGGGTACCGCGCAGATTCATGACGGCATTGCCCGCACCGAAAACTTCAGGATGGTGACCGCGCCGGCCCGCGCCGAGATGGTGGGCTCGGTCGACATCGCGCAGAGAACCCAGGACCTGCACCTGCACGTGATACCGACCGTCAGCGCCGGCTCCGCGGTGATCGCCGCGACAATCATCAATCCGCTGATCGGCCTCGGCGCGCTGATCGCCGATGTCGCGTTCTCGCAGGGGATACAGCACGTGTTCGCGCGCGACTACGCGATCACCGGTTCGTGGTCGAAACCGCAGGTTCAGCGGGTGACGGGCGAACGGGGTAAGATTGACGCTCCGGCTTCGACCGTGGAAGCGCACTGAGCTTCGGTTTTCCCTGGCGCCGCTGTCTCGTTCCACGCGGCCGCTCGTGCCGCTCGGTCGACTCGATGCGCCAACGGGGCCGAGCCAGCCCAGAACCATGCGGTGCCCGCGCCTCATACCGCCGCCCGCCGGGAGTCTTTCGACACGCTCATGAGCGAAACACACGTCACATCGTCCGCATCCGCCGCAACGTCCAGCGGCCCTTTCGCCAGCCCCTTCCGGGTCGCCGCGCTGCAGATGGTCAGCACGCCGGATCGCGATCGCAATCTCGCCGACGCAGAGCGCCTGATCGCCGAAGCCGCCGCCGACGGCGCGCAGCTCGTGCTGCTCCCCGAGTATTTCTGTTTCATGGGCTTCAAGGACACCGACAAGCTCGCCGTGCGCGAGCCGCATCGGGATGGCCCGATCCAGCGCTTTCTCGCCGACGCCGCGCGCCGCCACCAGCTTTGGGTGATCGGCGGCACCCTGCCGCTGAACGCGCCGGAGGCGTCGCGCGTGCTGAACACGACGCTGGTGTTCGACCCGCTCGGCAATGAGGCCGCGCGCTACGACAAGATCCATCTATTCAACTTCGAAAAAGGCGATGAATCGTTCGACGAAGCTCGCACCATCCGCCCCGGCAGCTCGGTGCAAAGCTTCGAGGCGCCCTTCGGCCGGGTCGGCCTGTCGGTCTGCTACGATCTGCGCTTTCCCGAGCTGTACCGGCGCATGGGAGACTGCGCGCTGATCGTGGTGCCGTCCGCGTTCACCTACACGACCGGCCGCGCGCATTGGGAGCTGCTGCTGCGCACCCGCGCGATCGAAAACCAGTGCTACGTGCTCGCCGCGGCGCAAGGCGGCAAACATGAAAACGGCCGCCGCACCTGGGGCCACAGCATGCTGATCGACCCGTGGGGCGAGATCGTCGCGGTGCGCGACGAGGGCGCCGGCGTGGTCGCGGGCAACCTCGAACGCGCGCGCATCGACGAAGTGCGGCAGAGCCTGCCGGCATGGCGTCATCGCGTGCTGACCTGAAACCGACATTGAAACTGCGGCGCCTGCCACGCATATACCGACGCAGGCGCTCCCCGACCCCTTCGTATCGAGCAGAACATACTTCGCATGAACATCATCGAACCCGGTATCCGTAATCTCGCCGCCGCCAAGGACATCCTCCTCACGCCCTACGGTCTCGACGAGTCGCTGCTCACGCGCACGCTCGCCGAAATCTTCACGCACCGCGTCGACTACGCGGACCTGTACTTCCAGACCACCCGCAGCGAAGCGTGGAGCCTCGAAGAAGGCATCGTGAAATCGGGCAGCTTCAGCATCGACCAGGGCGTCGGCGTGCGCGCCGTGTCGGGCGACCGTACCGCGTTCGCCTATTCGGACGACCTGTCGCCCGAAGCGATCCGCCAGGCGGCCATCGCCACGCGCGCAATCGCCAAGGCGGGCGGCGGCAAGCAGAAGATCAAGGTGGCGTCGTCGCTGACCGGCATCGCCGGACGCGATCTGTACCTGCCGTCCGACCCGCTGCATTCGCTCGACGCCACCGCGAAGGTCAAGCTGCTCGAGCGCATCGAGCAAATGGCGCGCGGCCGCGATCCGCGCATCCAGCAGGTGATGGCGGGCTTGGCCGGCGAGTACGACGTGGTGCTGGTCGCGCGCAGCGACGGCGGCTTCGCGGCCGACATCCGGCCGCTCGTGCGCGTGTCGGTCACCGTGATCGCCGAGCAGAACGGCCGCCGCGAAATCGGCAGCGGCGGCGGCGGCGGGCGTTTCGACTACGGCTATTTCACCGATGAAGTGCTGTCGCGCTATGTCGACGATGCGGTGCACGCGGCCCTCGTCAATCTGGATGCGCGTCCGGCGCCGGCCGGCGCAATGACCGTCGTGCTCGGCCCGGGCTGGCCCGGCGTGCTGCTGCACGAAGCGATCGGTCACGGGCTCGAGGGCGACTTCAACCGCAAAGGCTCGTCGGCATTCGCGGGACGCATCGGCGAGCAGGTCGCCGCGAAGGGCGTCACCGTGGTCGACGACGGCACGCTGCCGAACCGCCGCGGCTCGCTCAATATCGACGACGAAGGCAATCCGACCCAGTGCACGACGCTGATCGAGGACGGCATCCTGAAGGGCTACATCCAGGACACGCTGAACGCGCGTCTGATGAAGATGCCGGTCACCGGCAACGCGCGGCGCGAATCGTACGCGGCGCTGCCGATGCCGCGCATGACCAACACGTACATGCTTAACGGCGACCAGGACCCGCAGGAAATCCTCGCGTCCGTGAAAAACGGCCTGTATGCGGTGAACTTCGGCGGCGGTCAGGTCGACATCACGAACGGCAAGTTCGTGTTCTCGGCCTCCGAGGCGTACATGATCGAGAACGGTAAGATCACGTATCCGGTCAAGGGGGCGACGCTAATCGGCAGCGGCCCGGAATCGCTGAAGTACATCACGATGATCGGCAACGACATGAAGCTCGATTCGGGCGTCGGCGTGTGCGGCAAGGAAGGCCAGAGCGTGCCGGTGGGCGTTGGTCAGCCGACGCTGCGCATCGAGAAGATGACGGTCGGCGGCACGGCCTGATTGCGGCGCGGATGCACGCTTCGCGCACACAAAGCGCGAAGCGTGCGGTGTTTCCGCATTTTTCGACGTCCCGGCTTGTCAGCCGAGCCTGTACCGGGTTATAAAGTCACTCACCCTTTTCTGACCAGCGACGCATTCACTTCGCCATGTCCGCCAAGTTTTATTTTTACTTTTTTTGGTATCTCAGACCGCTGGCGGATCGAGAGGGGTGTTAGTGCACGCAGGACACCGAGAATTCCCGAAAAACCGCCAGCTAGCCTGGCGGTTTTTTTTCGCCTCACGCTTTTCGATACCTATTTGACTCACGCGAACACGCTACGAACCGATTCAGGAGAACCACATGCCCCCGCACAACACCGATGATGTCCGCATCCGCGAATTGAAGGAACTCACGCCGCCCGCTCACCTGATCCGCGAGTTTGCTTGCGACGAGACGGTGTCCAACGTGATCTACGAATCGCGCACCGCGATGCATCGCATTCTGCACGGCATGGACGACCGTCTGATCGTCGTGATCGGCCCGTGCTCGATTCACGATCCGAAGGCCGCGATCGAATATGCGGGGCGTCTGATCGAGCAGCGCAAGCGCTTTGCCGGCGAGCTCGAAGTCGTGATGCGCGTGTACTTCGAAAAGCCGCGCACGACGGTGGGCTGGAAGGGTCTCATCAACGACCCGCATATGGACAACAGCTTCAAGATCAACGAAGGCCTGCGCACCGCGCGCGAGCTGCTGCTGCGTATCAACGAACTGGGCCTGCCGGCCGGCACCGAGTACCTCGACATGATCAGCCCGCAGTACATCGCGGATCTGATCTCGTGGGGGGCGATCGGCGCGCGCACGACCGAATCGCAGGTGCACCGCGAGCTGGCTTCGGGACTGTCGTGCCCGGTCGGCTTCAAGAACGGCACGGACGGCAACGTGAAAATCGCCGTCGACGCAATCAAGGCCGCCTCGCAGCCGCACCACTTCCTGTCGGTCACCAAGGGCGGGCACTCGGCGATCGTATCGACCGCGGGTAATGAGGACTGCCACGTCATTCTGCGCGGCGGCAAAACGCCGAACTACGACGCCGACAGCGTCAACGCAGCCTGTGCGGACATCGGCAAGGCCGGTCTCGCCGCGCGTCTGATGATCGACGCGAGCCATGCGAACAGCTCGAAGAAGCACGAAAACCAGATTCCGGTGTGCGCGGACGTGGGCCGTCAGATCGCCGCGGGCGACGAGCGGATCGTTGGCGTGATGGTGGAGTCGCACCTCGTCGCGGGTCGCCAGGATCTGCAGGAAGGCTGCCAGCTCACGTACGGCCAGAGCATTACCGATGCATGCATCGGCTGGGACGAAAGCGTCGCTGTGCTCGAAGGCCTTGCCGAAGCGGTCAAGCAACGCCGCGTCGCGCGCGGCAGCGGCAACTGAACGCCTGCCCCGCCGCCACCGCGGGGGCTTGTCGGTAGTCCGTACAAAACCCGGTTCGATTTCGAACCGGGTTTTTTATTGGCCATTCGGACGAATGGTGCGAAGCCGGACGCCTCGCTATCGTCATAGCTCGTTGCCTTGTCGCTTGCACGACTTGACCGGGTTGAAGAAGGCGTATAAGATTTTATACATGAGGTGGCGATGGAGCAGGAAAAAGAAATTCGCTGGTTAGGCTCCAGCTACCGTGATTTGCTTGCTTTTCCCAATGAAGCGCGTCGTCTCGCCGGGTTTCAGCTTCACAAGATTCAGTCAGGACTCGACCCTGACGACTGGAAACCGTTCGAGTCTATCGGCGCGGGAACGCGCGAAATTCGTATCAGGACGAGGACGGCATTTTTCGCGTGATGTGCGTGACCAAATACGCCGAAGCGCTGTACGTGCTGCATTGCTTTCAGAAGAAAACGCAGAAGCTCGGGCCGCGCGACAGAAAAATTGCCGAAACGCGCTATCGCGCCATCACTCATTACAGGACCACCCAGCCATGACGATCGACACCAACATTCGTCACGTAACGCGAGCCGGCGCGAACGTGTTCCTCGAACTCGGTTTTTCCGCCGAGGAAGCGAAGCGCCTTCACGCGGCGTCGCAAAAGCAGATCAACGACACGCGGCTGCTCAAGGAACAATTGATGACCGAGCTGTCCACGTGGATCGAACAGCATCATCTGAAGCAGGCCGAAGCGGCCGAAATTCTGATGGTGTCGCGCCCGCGCGTGTCAGACGTGGTCAACAAGAAAACCACCAAGTTCACGATCGACACGCTCGTTGAAATGCTGAGCCGCATCGGCAAGCCGGTCACGCTCGCGGTCGGTTGAGCGTCGGCTCGTGCAAAGCTCAGTGACTATCTATACGCGCATGCGCGTCGCCGCTCAAGGCGCGCCGCGATCGTGCTGCCACAGCACGTCGGTGCCGCCGTCCGCGCGATTGAGCACGCGCGCCAGCACGAACAGCAGATCGGACAGCCGGTTCACGTACTGACGCGGCGCCGCGTTCAGCGTCTCGTGTTCGCCAAGCGCGACGATCGCACGCTCCGCTCGACGGCAAACGGTACGGCACACATGCGCGAGCGCAGCCGCGCGCGAACCGCCCGGCAGAATGAATTCCTTCAACGGCGGCAGCGTGGCGTTGTAGTCGGCGAGCCAGCCGTCGAGCTGAGCGAGATGCCGCTCGGTGATCATCGTATGACCGGGAATACACAGCTCGCCACCCAGATCGAACAGATCGTGCTGGATTGCGACCAGCGCCGCGCGTACGTTCTCGGGCAGGTTCTCGCACAACAGCACGCCGAGGTTCGAATTGAGTTCGTCGACGTCACCGATCGCGGCAATTCGGGCGCTGTCCTTGCGCACACGGCGGCCGTCGCCGAGACCGGTGGTGCCGTCGTCGCCGGTGCGAGTGGCGATCTTGCTGAGGCGATTGCCCATGATGTCTCCTTGCTTTCAGTGACGATGCGGCCACCACGTTTGCCCATATTGCACGCATCGCGAAATCGCCGCCATTATATGAGCGCAAGCCGGCCCAGCGCCTCCTGGCGGAGCGAACGGCGTAAAATGAAACAGCTGCTGCAAACAGGCTGTTACCTACAGAAACTTTCATCGGACCGGAGTAAGCGTTGAAGCGCCAACTCCGCTCGATAGGAGACATGCGTGAACCATCCCGTACCGCCGGCACCGCTACGCCGGCCGTTTCCCGCCGAATTGCTGAACCAGCTCAAAGCCGCTTTCGGCGATCGGGTCTCCGTTGCCGAAGCCGTGCGTGCGCACCACGGCCGCGACGAATCGCCGTTCGATCCGCAACTGCCTGACGCCGTCGTCTTCGCGCGTACGACCGAAGACGTGCAAACCGCCGTCAAGCTGTGCGGCGAGTTCGACGTGCCGATCATTCCGTACGGCAATGGCTCGTCGCTCGAAGGACATCTGCTTGCCGTGCAAGGCGGCGTGTCGATCGATCTGTCGGAGATGAACCGGGTGTTGTCGATCAACGCCGAAGACCTGACCGTCACCGTCGAGCCCGGCATCTCGCGCAAGCAACTGAACGAAGCGCTGCGCGACACCGGCCTGTTCTTCCCGATCGACCCGGGCGCGGACGCGAGCATCGGCGGCATGTCGGCGACCCGCGCGTCGGGTACCAACGCCGTGCGCTACGGCACGATGCGCGAGAACGTGCTCGGCTTGACGGTCGTGCTCGCCGATGGCCGCGTGATCAAGACCGGCTCGCGCGCGCGCAAATCGTCGGCAGGGTACGACCTCACGCGACTGTTCGTCGGCTCGGAAGGCACGCTCGGCGTGATCACCGAAATCACGCTGCGCCTCTATCCGCAGCCGGAGGCGGTGTCGGCCGCTGTGTGCACGTTCCCGTCGATGGGCGATGCGGTGCGCGCGGTCATCGAGACGATCCAGATCGGTGTGCCGATCGCGCGTGTCGAGTTCGTCGATTCGCTGGCGATCCGCTCGATCAATCGCCACTCGAATCTGACGCTGCGCGAAGCGCCCACCTTGTTCTTCGAATTTCACGGCACCGAGGCCGGCGTCAAGGAACAGGCCGAACTCGTGCAGGAAATCGCCGCGCAGAATGCCGGCGAAGGCTTCGAATGGGCAACGCGCCCCGAAGACCGCAGCCGCCTGTGGAACGCGCGTCACAACGCCTATTTCGCGATGCTGCAACTGAAGCCCGGCTCGCGCGCGGTGACCACCGACGTCTGCGTGCCGATCTCGCGTCTGGCGGAGTGCGTGGTTGAAACGGAGCAGGATCTGTTGGCGTCGCCGCTGCCGTGCCCGATCGTCGGCCATGTCGGCGACGGCAATTTCCACGTCGCGATCCTGATCGATCCGGACAAGCCCGAAGAGCTCGAAGAAGCCGAACGCCTGAACCATCGCATCGTGCAGCGCGCGCTGCGCATGGACGGCACCTGCACCGGCGAGCATGGCGTCGGCCTGCACAAGATGGGCTTTCTGCTCGAGGAGCACGGCGACGTCGCGGTCGACACGATGCGCTCCATCAAGCACGCGCTCGACCCGCGCAATCTGATGAACCCGGGCAAGATTTTCGCCTGGGCGGCGGCCTGATCGACATTGCGAAGGCCGGCAGCGACAAGCCGCCGGCCCGAACACGCAAGTGACGCGAAGCAGGCCGCACGAAACAGCCGGCTCGAACCTGGAAGCCGGACCGGCGCAAGCCACGAGGAGACAACTCACATGAACGCACCCGCTGAACTGTCGGCCGAAGTCCTCGCGCAGCGTCAGCGCGAAGTCGTGCAGGCGCTGATGGCCGTGTTGCCGAGCCACTGTCTGCTCTATCGCGAGGAAGATACCGTCGCGTACGACTGCGACGGCCTCGCCGCGTACCGGCGTCTGCCGCTCGCAGTCGCGTTGCCGGAAACCGAATCGCAAGTGCAGCGCATCGTGCAGATCTGCCATCGCCTCGATGTGCCCATCGTGCCGCGCGGCGCGGGCACCGGGCTGTCCGGCGGCGCAATGCCGATTCGGCACGGCGTCGTGGTGTCGCTCGCGCGCTTTCGCAAGATCGTCGAGATCGACCCGTATGCGCGCATCGCGACCGTGCAGCCGGGCGTGCGCAACCTCGCGATCTCCGAGGCCGCGGCGCCGTATGGCCTCTACTACGCGCCGGATCCGTCGTCGCAGATTGCCTGCACGATCGGCGGCAACGTGTCCGAGAATTCGGGCGGCGTGCATTGCCTGAAGTACGGCCTCACCGTGCATAACGTGCTGCGCGTGCGCGCGGTGACGATGGACGGCGAGATCGTCGAATTCGGCTCGCTCGCGCCTGACGCGCCGGGGCTCGATCTGCTCGCGGTGCTGATCGGCAGCGAGGGCATGTTCGCGATCGTCACCGAGGTCACCGTCAGGCTGATCCCGAAGCCGCAAACGGCGCAGGTCATCATGGCCAGCTTCGACGATGTGGTCAAAGGCGGCGACGCCGTTGCCGGCATCATCGCGGCGGGCATCATCCCGGCCGGCCTAGAGATGATGGACAAGCCCGCCACGCGCGCGGTCGAGGAGTTCGTCAACGCGGGCTACGATCTCGACGCGGCGGCGATCCTGCTGTGCGAATCGGACGGCACGCCCGAGGAAGTCGCAGCCGAGATCGTGCGCATGACCGCGGTGCTGCGCGAGCACGGTGCGACGCGTATCCAGATTTCGCGCACGGAAGCCGAGCGCCTGCGCTTCTGGTCCGGGCGCAAGAACGCGTTTCCGGCCGCAGGCCGCATCTCGCCGGACTACTACTGCATGGACGGCACCGTGCCGCGCCGCAGTATCGGTCCGCTGCTCGCGCGCATCGAGGAGATGGAGAAAACCTACCAGCTACGCTGCATCAACGTGTTCCATGCCGGCGACGGCAATATGCATCCGCTGATACTGTTCAACGGCAACGACCAGGACGAGTGGCATCGCGCCGAGTTGTTCGGTAGCGACATCCTCGAAGCCTGCGTCGAGTTGGGCGGCACGGTGACGGGCGAGCATGGCGTCGGCATCGAGAAGATCAATTCGATGTGCGTGCAGTTCTCGCCCGAGGAGCGCGACACGTTCCACGCGGTCAAGCGAGCATTCGACGCGCCCGGTCTGTTGAATCCCGACAAGGGCATTCCGACCCGGGCGCGCTGTGCCGAATACGGCAAGATGCACGTGCGCGGCGGGCTGCTGCCGCATCCCGAGCTGCCGCGCTTCTAGCGGCTCGCGTTTGCATCGCGCAGCCACTGTTCGCCGCGCCCGCGCCGGTGCGGGCGCGGCGTGCGCGGCGCTTTGCGCCGTCCCCTTCAGACCGATGCCGCACCCCGTCATGCGGGTGTGCTCCGGCTTGCCAGCGAGCCGCCGCCCGGTACAATCAAACGAAACACAACGAGCAGGACACCATGGAAGAGGACGACATCGTCGCCGTATGGTCCGAACGCGTGCGCTCGGCCAGCGCCGAGGGACGCGGGGTGCGCATCCGTGGCGGCGGCACCAAGGACTGGTATGGCCAGACGCTGGAAGGTGAGATCCTCGACACGCGCGCTTATCGCGGCATCATCGCGTACGATCCGGCCGAGCTCGTGATCACCGCGCGCGCGGGAACCCCGCTGCTGGAAATCGAAGCCGCGCTCGCCGAGCACGACCAGATGCTGGCGTTCGAGCCGCCGCACTTCGGACCGCAGGCCACCTTCGGCGGCTGCATCGCCGCGGGCATTTCGGGGCCGCGCCGGCCAGCCGTCGGCGCCGCGCGCGACTTCGTGCTCGGCGCCGTCGTGATGAACGGCCAGGGCCAGGTGCTGCATTTCGGCGGCCAGGTCGTCAAGAACGTCGCCGGTTACGACGTGTCGCGGCTGCTCGCGGGCTCGCTCGGCACGCTCGGGCTGATCCTCGAGCTGTCGGTCAAAGTGCTGCCGCGCGCGCAGGCCGAAGCCACGCTGAAGTTCGACATGAATGGCACCGACGCGGTACGCAAGCTCAACGAATGGGGCGGCCGGCCGCTGCCGATCACCGCGAGCGCATGGCGCAACGGCACGCTCGCGGTGCGCCTGGGCGGCGCGGAGGCCGCGGTCAAGGCCGCGCGCACCGGGCTCGGCGGCGAAGTCGTCGATGCGGTCGAAGCCGAGCGCTTCTGGGGCGGCCTGCGCGAACAGACCGACTCGTTCTTTGCGAGCATTCCGCCGAAGGCCGCGCTGTGGCGTCTCGCGTTGCCGTCGATCACCGAGCCGCTGCAACTGCCCGGCGCGCAACTGATGGAATGGGGCGGAGGCCAGCGCTGGTGGATCACCGACACCGACGCGCAAACCGTGCGCATCAGCGCGAAGCAGGCCGGCGGCCACGCAACCATTTTCCGCAGCGGCCACGGCTACGACCGCAGCGCCGGCGTATTCACACCGCTGCCCGCGCCGTTAATGAAAATCCATCGCGGCCTCAAACATGCATTCGACCCGGCCCGCATCTTCAACCGCGGCCGTCTCTACCCCGACTTCTGAGTGACGCGATGCAAACCAATCTCGCGGACTTCATTCGCAATACCCCGGATGGCAACGAAGCCGACGCCATCCTGCGCAAATGCGTGCATTGCGGTTTCTGCACGGCCACCTGCCCGACCTATCAACTGCTCGGCGACGAGCTCGACGGTCCGCGCGGGCGCATCTATCTGATCAAGCAGATGGTCGAAGGCGCGCCGGTCACGCGCAGCACCCAGGTTCACCTGGACCGCTGCCTCACCTGCCGCAACTGCGAAACGACCTGCCCGTCCGGCGTGCAATACGGGCGGCTCGTCGAGATCGGCCGCAAGCTTACCGAAGAGAAGGTCACGCGTCCGCTCAATCAGCGGCTGATGCGGCGGCTGCTCGCGAGCGTGCTGCCGAACAGCGCGATCTTCACGCCCGCGATGCGGCTGGGCCAGCACGTGCGAGGCCTGCTGCCGAAGAAGCTGCGCGACAAGGTGCCCGCGCGTCAACGCCCGCTCGAATGGCCGAGCGCGACACACGAACGCAAGGTGCTGATGCTCGCGGGCTGCGTGCAACCGTCGATGATGCCGAACGTCAACATCGCGACCGCGCGCGTGTTCGACGCGCTCGGTATCGAAACGCTGATCGCGCCCGAAGCCGGCTGCTGCGGCGCGATCCGCCTGCACCTCGGCTACAACGACGAAGCACTCGACGACGTGCGCGCGAACATCGACGCATGGTGGCCCTACGTCGAACAGGGCGTTGAAGCGATCGTGATGAACGCGTCGGGCTGCGGTGCGACGGTCAAGGAATACGCGCACCTGCTGCGCCTCGATCCAGAGTATGCGGAGAAGGCGCGCCGCATCGTCGAGTTGACGCGCGACGTCTCCGAAATCCTGCCCGAGTTCGAAGAGCAGCTCGTCGCGATCACGCGCCGCCGCTCGGTGCACACGGTCGCGTTCCATCCGCCCTGCACGCTGCAGCATGGCCAGCAGATCCACGGCAAGGTCGAGCAACTGCTCGGCGCGCTCGGCCTCGAAGTGCGCCTGCCCGCCGACAGCCATCTGTGCTGCGGCTCGGCCGGCACCTACTCGCTGCTGCAGCCGCGCCTGTCGTACGCGCTGCGCGACCAGAAGCTCGAGCGTTTGCAGGCGCAGGAGCCGCAGGTGATCGTGTCGGCGAACGTCGGTTGCATCGCGCATCTGCAAAGCGGCACGTCGACGCCGGTCGCGCACTGGATCGAATTGGTCGAGCACATGCTGTCCGTATAATCGGGGCATCGTCTTCGCTGAACACCGGTTCGCTCCATGTCCGATCTGCCTCACCGTTTCGCCGATCACTTCGCTCACAATCTCGCCGACGTGCACGAGCGCATCGCCTGGGCCGCGCAAGCGGCCGGCCGCGATGCGCAGTCCGTGATGCTGCTCGCGGTCTCGAAGACGTTTCCCGCCGATGCCGTGCGCGCCGCGCATGCGGCCGGTCAGCGCGCATTCGGCGAGAACTACGTGCAGGAAGCGCTCGACAAGATCCAGACGCTCGCCGATCTGCGCGCGTCGCTCGAATGGCATTTCATCGGGCCGCTGCAATCGAACAAGACGCGCCCCGTTGCCGAGCATTTCGACTGGGTGCATTCGGTCGATCGGCTGAAGATCGCGCAGCGTCTGTCGGAGCAGCGCCCCGACAACCTGCCGCCGCTCAACGTCTGCCTGCAGGTCAACGTCAGCGGCGAGGCGTCGAAGAGCGGCGTCGCGCCCGATGAGGCGGCCGCCATCGCGCACCAGATCGCCGCACTGCCGAAGCTGAAGCTGCGTGGGCTGATGTCGATTCCGGAACCGGCCGGCGATCTCGACGCGCAACGCGCGCCGCATCGCCAATTGCGCGAGTTGTTCGAGCGCTTGCGTAACGACGGGCTCGAGCTCGATACGCTGTCGATGGGCATGTCGGCCGATCTCGAAGCAGCCGTGCTCGAAGGCGCGACGATCGTGCGCGTCGGCACCGCGATCTTCGGCGCGCGCGACTATTCGCGCTGAGCTTTTCCATGGGCCTTGCGCGAACCTGGCTGCGCGAAGTCCCCACCGCATCTCATCTGAACCTATCCGGACCATCATGAAAATTGCGTTTATCGGCGGCGGCAACATGGCCGCGGCGTTGATCGGCGGCCTCATCAAGCGGGGCACCGCGCCCGCGGACCTGTACGCGATCGATCCGAACGAAGACGCGCGCAAGCGCAACGAGCAGCAATTCGGCATTCGCACCGGCGCGGCCGCCGACGGCACGCTCGCCGACTACGACGCGGTCGTGCTCGCGGTGAAGCCGCAGATCCTGAAGAGCGTCGCCGAGACGCTGGCGCCGCATCTGCACGCGTCGCAACTGATCGTCAGCATCGTCGCGGGCATCCGCATCGGCGACATGTCGCGCTGGCTGAATGGCCACAGCCGCATCGTGCGCGTGATGCCGAATACGCCGGCGCTGATCGGCATGGGCGTGACGGGTCTCGTCGGCAGCGGCAGCGTCGACGAAGCGGGCCGCGCGCTCGCGTCGCAGGTGCTCGGCGCGGTCGGCGAAACCGTCTGGTTCGACGATGAAGCGAAGATCGATGCTGTGACCGCGATCTCGGGCAGCGGGCCGGCCTACGTGTTCTATTTCATCGAAGCGCTGCAGGAAGCCGCGCGCCAGCTCGGTATGGACGAAGCGCAGGGCCGCGCGCTTGCGGTCGCGACCTTCACGGGCGCCGCGCAACTCGCGGCCAATTCCGGTGAGCCGCCGAGCGTGCTGCGCGAACGCGTGACATCGAAAGGCGGCACGACCGCGGCAGCGCTCGCCTCGTTCGATGCGAGCGGCATCAAGGATGCGATCGTGCGCGGCGCACTGGCCGCCGACGCGCGGGCGCGCGAGATGGGCGACGAGTTCGGCAAGCAGTAATGCGAACCGGCGTCGCCAGGAAATAGCGGAAACAGAAACGCCGTAGCGCGTCTGCCCTTTTCCATTCAGGGCAGGCGCCTACGGCGTGCAGATGCAGCAGCGGCGTGAGGCCAGAAACTCGCTAGCGCGAATTAAAACGAAGTCACCGCGTAATGCGCGGCGATCCCCGCGAACAACGCGCCGCCGAGCCAGTTGTTGTGACGGAACGCGGCAAAGCACGGCATCCGCTCGCGATTGCGGATCAGCGTGTAGTGATAGATCGCGCAACCCACCGCGACCACCCAGCCAAGCCAGTACAGCAAACCAAACCCGAGCGTCAGGCCGATGCCGACGTAAATCCCCAGCGTCACCGCATAACACAGCATGACCGCGGCCACGTCGAAGCGGCCGAAGGTCAGCGCCGACGTGCGGATGCCGATCTTGATGTCGTCGTCGCGATCGACCATCGCGTATTCGGTGTCGTACGCAACGGCCCAGAAGATGTTCGCGACCAGCATCACCCATGCGAGCAGCGGCACGTGATCCAGCACCGCGGCGAACGCCATCGGAATGCCGAAGCCGAACGCGATGCCCAGATACGCCTGCGGAATCGCGAAGAAGCGCTTCATGAACGGATACGTGCCGGCGACGAACAGCGCGACCACCGACAACTGCTTGGTCAACGCATTGAGCGGCTGGATCAGCAGAAACGCGATCAGCGACAGCACGGTGGCCAGCACGACCGCTTCCCACGCATTGATCTTGCCCGACGTGATCGGCCGGTTTTCGGTGCGCTTCACGTGGCGATCGAAATCGCGGTCCGCGTAGTCGTTGATCGCGCAGCCGGCTGAGCGCATCAGCACCGTGCCGAGCGTGAAGATCACCAGCAATTGCCACGACGGATGACCGCCGGAAGCGATCCATAGTGCGTTGAGCGTCGGCCACAGCAGCAGCAGGCTGCCGATCGGCTTGTCCATGCGCACGAGGCGCAGATACAGGGGAAGTCGGGCGAACATGGGACGAATTCGGTGAAGTGCGAACACGGTGCGCCTATTTTACGGGAAGCGCACGGCGGCTCTGAATTCATCTGGCCGGGTATCGAAAAGGCTGGCGCTCGCACTCCTGCATCACGCGGCGGCGGCGCAAAAAACAAAGCCTCCCGTACAGGGAGGCTTGTGCGTTTCCATCACGGCGCGGCTGTTGCCCGCACCTGCATTCGAACGTGACTCGGCCGGCTTAGCCGCGCCAACTCACGCGAGCAGCGAGCGCAGCATCCACGCGGTCTTTTCGTGCGTCTGCATGCGTTGCGTGAGCAGGTCGGCGGTCGGCTCGTCGTTGGCGGCTTCCGTCGCCGGGAAGATCGCGCGCGCGGTGCGCACCACCGCTTCCTGGCCTTCGACCAGCTGGCGGATCATGTCTTCCGCGGCCGGCACGCCGTCCGCTTCGGGAATCGACGACAGCTTCGCGAAATCCTTGTAGGTGCCCGGCGCATGTACGCCCAATGCGCGGATACGTTCGGCGATCGAGTCGACTGCGAGCGCGAGTTCGTTGTACTGCGTTTCGAACATCAGATGCAGCGTGTTGAACATCGGACCCGTGACGTTCCAGTGGAAGTTGTGGGTCTTCAGGTACAGCGTGTAGGTATCGGCGAGCAAACGCGACAACCCTTCGGCGATCTTCTTGCGATCCTTGTCGCTGATCCCGATGTTGACGTGCTGTACGGCTGCTGCGGCTTCTTTCTTGGCCATGATGACTCCTTTGAAGAGTGATACGAACCGGTCGGCAGATGACGGTCTGCGGAAACACGAATAAAACCGTTCGACAGTGTAGCGTGAATTGCCGCAAGCTTCGCTCAAGGCGTGCTCGGGAGCCTTGCCGCGCCGCCATCCTGGCGGTACTGCGCTCAGCCGCGCAGCGCGTGTTGCAACGCCTGCGCGGCGATTACCGCAAAGCCGCTCGCGACGATCGCAACGCCCATCGCCTTGCGCAACATCAACACCTGCCGTTGCGCCTGCATGCTCGGCGTGGCGGTCGGACCGCCGATGCTTGCCATCATCATCTGAATCATGATCGTACTCCCGGTTCGTCTCGTGACGGCCGCAGCGACGCGCTGCGCCGTCGATTACTGTGCTACTGCGTTGCCATGGGCCGCGTACTGGACGCCTAGCGGTTTCTGCCTTCCTGCAACGCGGCGAGCGCCGCGATCACACCTTCCGCGTAAGCCGGATCGGCGCGGCGGAAATGCTCGATCTGGCGCGCGATGATCTCCCGCGGCACACCGTTGATATGTCGCGCGATATTGCCGAACAGACGCTGACGCTGCGCGTCGTCGAACAGCGCGAACAGCATGCGCGGCTGCGTGTAGTAGTCGTCGTCCTCGCGATGCTCGTAACGCGCGACCGCGCCCGCCGCGAGCGGTGGCTCCGATGCGTTCGCGTCCTGCGCGAAGTCGCCGAAGCGATTCGGCTCGTAATTCACGTTGCCGCCGAGATTGCCGTCGGTGCGCATCGCGCCGTCGCGATGGAACGAATGTGGGTTCGGCACGCGCGGCGCATTCACCGGAATCTGGTGATGATTGATGCCGAGCCGGTAACGCTGCGTATCGCCGTACGAGAACAGACGCCCCTGCAACAGACGGTCAGGCGAAAAGCCGATGCCCGGCACCACGTTCGCCGGCGTGAACGCCGCCTGCTCGACGTCCGCGAAATAGTTCGCCGCGTTGCGGTTCAACTCGATAGTGCCGACGTCGATCAACGGATAGTCCTTCTGCGACCACACCTTCGTGATGTCGAACGGGTTGAAGCGGTAGTTCGCCGCATCCGCTTCGGGCATCACCTGAATCGCGAAGCGCCACTTCGGGAAGTTGCCCGCGTCGATGCTGTTCACCAGATCGCGCTGCGCGCTTTCGCGGTCATTGGCGACCACCTGCGCGGCTTCGGCGTCGGTGAAGTTCTCGATGCCCTGCTGCGACTTGAAGTGGAACTTGACCCAGAAACGCTCGTTGTGCGCGTTGATGAACGAGTACGTGTGCGAGCCGAAGCCGTGCATCTGCCGGTAGTTCTTCGGGATGCCGCGATCGCTCATCAGAATCGTCACCTGATGCAGCGACTCCGGATGACGCGACCAGAAATCCCACGCGGCGACGTTGCTGCGCAGGTTCGTGTACGGATCACGCTTCTGCGTGTGAATGAAGTCCGGAAACTTCAGCGGATCGCGGATGAAGAACACCGGCGTGTTGTTGCCGACCACGTCCCAGTTGCCTTCCTCGGTGTAGAACTTGATCGAGAAGCCGCGCACGTCGCGCTCGGCGTCGGCCGCGCCACGCTCGCCGGCCACCGTCGAAAAGCGCATGAAAAGCGGCGTTTCCTTGCCGACCTGCGCGAATACCTTCGCCTTCGTGTAGCGCGAGATGTCGTGCGTGACCGTCAGTGTGCCGAACGCGCCCGAACCCTTCGCGTGAACACGACGCTCGGGAATCACTTCGCGATCGAAGTGCGCGAGCTTTTCGAGCAGCCAGACATCTTGAAGCACGACCGGGCCGCGCGGGCCGGCGGTCATCGAGTTCTGGTTATCGGCGACGGGCGCGCCGGCGGCATTGGTGAGCTTACGTTCGGACATGGGCACTCCTGCGTGGTTTTATTGGATCAGAGGAAATCGCGCGGCATCCGTGCGGGACGGACGCCGTCATGGGTAGGCACGTCAGGCGCCCAGCACCCGGTCGACCAGCAACGACATCGCGACCGTGCGGATACTCGGCGCGACGGCCGTGATGATCGGTTGGGCGGGAAAAGCGTGGATGGGCTGAGAAACCGCTTGCATGATGTTTTCCTCCTGAGCCTTATCGAATAAGGGGATCGGGCGATCCATGGAGGAAACTATAGCAATAACTATCGAATATTCGTATTTGATTAATTTAATCTATTCGATAGAGCTCGCGCCCTTTTTCGCGGCAGGCCGCGCCGTTGTGCGGCGCGGCTGCGCGGGATGGCACGTCAGTTGACGGCAGCGGGCAGATCGAGTTTTTTGACGCCCGGCAGTTCGCACGCGGCGATTGCCTCGCAGATCGCATCGATCGCGGGCATCCGCGTGAAGCTCTTGCGCCATGCCAGCACGACGCGGCGATCGGGTACCGGCTCGTCGAACGCGACATAGCTGAGCAGGCCCGCGTCGATACCGCCCGCATGCGGCTTGACCTCGTGCACCGACATGCGCGGCAGCACGGTAATGCCGACGCCGCTCGCGACCATATGACGAATCGTCTCGAGCGACGAGCCCTCGAAGGTCTTCTGGATACCGTCCGCATTCTGCGAAAAGCGCATCAGCTCGGGGCACACGCCTAGCACATGATCGCGGAAGCAGTGGCCGCTGCCGAGCAGCAGCATGGTTTCCTGCTTCAGATCATCGGGGTCGATCTTCGAGCGGCCTTCCCACGCGTGACCGGACGGCAACGCGACGACGAACGGCTCGTCGTACAGCGGACGCAGCATCAAGCCGGTTTCGGGAAACGGCAACGCCATGATCGCGACGTCGATTTCGCCCTGCTTGAGCAGTTCGATCAGCTTCAGCGTGTAATTTTCCTGCAGCATCAGCGGCATCTGCGGCACGCGCTGGATCATCTGCTTGACGAGCGTGGGCAGCAGGTACGGTCCGATCGTGTAGATCACGCCGAGGCGCAGCGGACCGACCAGCGGGTCCTTGCCCTGCTTGGCGATTTCCTTGATCGCGAGCGTCTGCTCCAGCACGCGTTGCGCCTGTGTGACGATCTGTTCGCCGATCGGCGTGACGCTGACCTCGCTGGTGCCGCGCTCGAAAATCTGCACGTTCAGCTCGTCTTCGAGCTTCTTGATGGCGACGGACAGCGTGGGCTGGCTGACGAAACACGCTTCGGCGGCCCGGCCGAAGTGCCGCTCGCGCGCAACCGCCACGATGTATTTCAATTCGGTGAGCGTCATTCGGGGATCAATCAGTGCGATAGATTCGATAGGTTCTAGTTATACACCTATAGGGTCGGTTCGCCAACCTTTTAGCCGTTCCGTTCGTGGCGGAGGGCTGGCACTCAGGCTTTCAGATATTGCTCGCGGGCGCCGAGCCAGCGCGCCAGATGCTGGATGACCACGTCCGGATACTGGTCCAGCAGTATCGCGGCGGCTTCGCGCGCGGGCTCGATCAGGTGCTGATCGTTTTGCAGGTCGGCGAAACGCAGCATCGCCGCGCCCGACTGCCGCGCGCCGAGGAACTCGCCGGGCCCGCGGATTTCGAGGTCGCGGCGGGCGATCTCGAAGCCGTCGGTGGTTTGGCGCATCGTTTGCAGGCGCGCGCGGGCGGTCATCGACAGCGGTCCGGTGTACAGCAACACGCAGACCGACGCGGCGCTGCCGCGCCCCACCCGTCCGCGCAACTGGTGCAGCTGCGCGAGACCGAAGCGCTCCGCGTGCTCGATCACCATCAGCGACGCGTTCGGCACGTCGACGCCCACCTCGATCACCGTGGTCGCCACCAGCAGCTGGATCTCGTTGCGCGAGAACGCGTCCATCACCGTGGCCTTTTCGGCGGGCGCGAGGCGCCCGTGCACGAGCCCGACTTTGAGCTCGGGCAGCGCGGCCACGAGCGTCTCGTAGGTCTCGACCGCGGTTTGCAGCTGCAACGTCTCGCTTTCCTCGATCAGGGGACACACCCAATACACCTGGCGCCCCGTCAGCGCCGCCTCGCGCACGCGGCCGATCACCTCTTCGCGGCGCGCGTCGGACACGAGCTTCGTGAGAATCGGCGTGCGGCCCGGCGGCAGTTCGTCGATCGTGGAGACGTCGAGGTCTGCGTAGTAGGTCATCGCGAGCGTGCGCGGAATCGGCGTCGCGGACATCATCAGCTGATGCGGCTGGAAGTCGGACGCGCCGTCGGCGGCGCCCTGCGCCTTCGCGCGCAGCGCGAGCCGTTGCGCGACGCCGAAGCGATGCTGTTCGTCGACGATCACGAGCCCGAGGCGCGCGAACTCGACCGCGTCCTGAATGATCGCGTGCGTGCCGATCACCAGCTGCGCGGTGCCGAGCGCGGCCGCTTCGATCGCGGCGCGCTTCTCCTTCGTCTTAAGACTGCCCGCGAGCCACGCGACGTTCACGCCGAGCGGCTCGAGCCAGCCGCGCAACTTGCGCGCGTGCTGCTCGGCGAGGATTTCGGTCGGCGCCATCAGCGCGGCCTGGTAGCCGGCGTCGATCGCCTGCGCGGCCGCGAGCGCCGCGACGATCGTCTTGCCGCTGCCGACGTCGCCCTGCAACAGCCGCTGCATCGGATGCGGCTGTGTCAGATCGAGCGCGATCTCGCCGCCGACGCGCTGCTGCGCGGCCGTCAGCGAAAACGGCAGCGCCTTCAACAGACGCGCGACCAGCGCCGAGTCGTCACCGAGCTTGCGGCGCGGCATCGCTGGCGCGGCGCGGTTGCGCCGCTCGTCGTGCGCGCGCTTCAGCGACATCTGCTGCGCGAGCAGCTCCTCGAACTTGATGCGCACCCAGGCCGGATGCGTGCCGTCGATCAACGCTGTTTCGTCAGACTGCACGCCCGGATGATGGAGCGTGCGCACCGCGTCCATCAGCGCCGGCACGCCGAGCGGTTCGAGAAACGCGCGTGCGACCGGCGCGGGCAGCAGCTCCGGCAGCGACGTGCGCGCGAGCGCGTTGTCGATCGCCTTGCGCAGGTACGCCTGCGACACGCCTGCGGTGCTCGGATAGACCGGTGTCAGCGCCTGCGGCAGCGGCGTGTCTTCATCGACGACGCGCACGGCCGGATGCACCATCTCCATGCCGAAAAAGCCGCCGCGCACGTCGCCGCGCACGCGCAGGCGCGCGCCGACCGCCATCTGCTTGACCTGCGAGCCGTAGAAATTCAGAAAACGGAGCACCAGTTCGTCGCCGTCGGCGTCGCGCAGCTTCACGAGCAGCTGCCGGCGTGGGCGATAGGCGATCTTGTTGTCGAACACCACGCCTTCGGTTTGCGCGATACCGCCGGGCAGCAGATGACCGATCGGCGTCAGCGAGGTTTCGTCTTCGTAGCGCATCGGCAGATGCAGCACGAGGTCGATGTCTCGTGTGAGGCCGAGTTTGGCGAGCTTGTCGGCGGTTTTGACGGGGGCTTTGGCTGCGGGTTTGGCGGCGGCCTTCGCCGCGGCTTTGGTTTTGGCGGCGGGTTTGTCGTCGCTCGCGGGGTCGCCGTCGCGCCCGGCATCCTGGCCCGCGGCGATCATGCCGCCTTGCGCGCCGCCTTCTGCGTCTCGGTCGCCCGCCTCCGCTCGCGCACCACGGCGCCGCGGTTCGGCGCCCGCTTCGAGGGTGGCAACGGACGATCGGCGGTCGGACAAAGGCATGAGCTGCTTCGCAAGTACAATATCGGCTGCTGTCGAAAAAAAACGTGCCGCTCTGCGCGCATCCAGCGTGGGCAAGATGCGGCTCAACGCGCACGCGGGCCGCTTCGGCGTCCCGCCATCATAGCCGCCCGGCTCCGGCTTCGGCTCAATTCAGTCCCAAATCAGTACCAATCCGCTTCCAGTCGTTCGCATGTTTACGCTTTCCGATTTCGATTTCGATCTGCCGCCCGAGCTGATCGCGCAAGTCGCGCTGCCCGAGCGCAGCGCAAGCCGTCTGCTCGACGTGGACGCCGCGGGCGCCGCCGACGGCGCCGCGCGCCTGATCGACCGCCGCTTTACCGACTTGCCCGAGTGCCTCGCGCCGGGCGATCTGCTGGTCTTCAATGACACCAAAGTGCTGAAGGCGCGCTTCTTCGGCCAGAAAGCGAGCGGCGGCAAGGTCGAAGTGCTGGTCGAGCGGCTGACCGGCGAGCGCAGCGCGCTTGCGCAGATCCGCGCGAGCAAGAGCCCGCAGGCGGGCACGACGATCCGTCTCGCGGATGCGTTCGACGTCACCGTCGGCGAGCGCGTCGACCAGTTCTACACGCTGCACTTCCCCGACGACTGCCTGACGCTGATCGAGCAATACGGCCGTCTGCCGCTGCCGCCGTACATCGAGCACGATCCCGACGCGACCGACGAAACCCGCTATCAGACCGTGTACGCGCAGAACCCGGGCGCGGTCGCCGCGCCGACCGCCGGCCTACACTTCGACGACGCGCTGCTCGCGAGGCTCGACGCCCTCGGCATCGAACCCGCGACGCTGACGCTGCACGTTGGCGCGGGCACGTTCCAGCCGGTGCGGGTCGAGAACATCGCCGAGCACAAGATGCACAGCGAGTGGTATCACCTGCCGCAAGCGCTGGCGGACAAGATTGCTGCGACCAAAGCGCGCGGCAACCGCGTGATCGCGGTCGGCACGACCTCGATGCGCGCGCTCGAAGCCGCCGCGCGCGACGCCGAAGCGGCCGGCCATCCGCTCGCCGCGGCGAGCGCCGAAACTGACATCTTCATCACGCCGGGCTACCGCTTCCGCGTGGTCGACCGGCTGGTCACGAACTTCCATTTGCCGAAGTCGACGCTGCTGATGCTGGTGTCGGCGTTCGCCGGTGTCGAGACGATTCGCGCCGCGTATCGTCACGCGATCGACGAGCGTTATCGCTTTTTCAGCTACGGTGACGCGATGCTGCTGACGCGGCGAGATGCCTAAGCCGGTTCGAGCACTGCTTCAGCGTATTGGCTGTTTTCCCAACCGCCGCGATCCCTCGTGGCGGTTTTCATTGATTGCGCCGGACTGTTTTCCGGTAGCACAGGAGTAATCCCCATGACCCTTGGTCATCTCTCGCAGCATCCTGCCCACGAGCGCCCGGAGAATGGCCTCAAATTCGAACTGCTCGGCACCGACGGCCTCGCGCGCCGCGGCCGCGTCACGCTCAATCACGGCGTGGTGGAGACGCCGATCTTCATGCCGGTCGGCACCTATGGCACCGTGAAGGCGGTCCAGCCGCGCGAGCTCGACGAAATGCACGCGCAGATCATCCTCGGCAATACGTTTCACCTGTGGCTGCGGCCCGGCCTCGAAACGATCGAAGCGCACGGCGGCCTGCACGGCTTCATGGGCTGGAAGAAGCCGATCCTGACCGACTCGGGCGGTTTCCAGGTGTTCTCGCTTGGCGATCTGCGCAAGATCACCGAGGACGGCGTCACGTTCGCGTCGCCGATCAACGGCGACCGGCTGTTCCTGTCGCCGGAAGTGTCGATGCAGATCCAGAAGGTGCTGAACTCGGACATCGTGATGCAGTTCGACGAATGCACGCCGTACGCGACCAACAACATCCCGACCTCCCACAAGGACGCGGCCGAATCGATGCGCATGTCGATGCGCTGGGCCCAGCGCTCGATCGACGAATTCCAGCGCCTCGGCAATCCGAATGCCCTCTTCGGCATCGTGCAGGGCGGCATGTTCGAGGACTTGCGCGACGAGTCGCTCGCCGGCCTCGCCGAGAAGAACTTCCACGGCCTCGCGATCGGCGGTCTGTCGGTCGGCGAGCCGAAGGAAGACATGATGCGGATCCTGAACCACATCGGCCCGAAGCTGCCGGCCAACAAGCCGCACTACCTGATGGGCGTCGGCACGCCGGAAGACTTGGTGGCCGGCGTCGCGGCCGGCGTCGACATGTTCGACTGCGTGATGCCGACGCGCAACGCGCGCAACGGCTGGCTGTTCACGCGCTTCGGCGACATCAAGATCCGCAACGCGACGCACAAGAACTCGCTGCGCCCGCTCGACGAGCAATGCGGCTGCTACACCTGCCGCAACTTCACGCGCGGCTATCTGCACCACCTGCATCGCGTTGGCGAAATCCTCGGCGCGCAGCTGAACACGATCCACAACCTGCACTACTACCTCGAACTGATGCAGGAAATGCGCGATGCGATCGAGGCGAAGCTGTTCGACGCGTTCCGCAAGCGCTTTCACGAAGATCGGTCGCGCGGCGTCGAACCGTCGTCCTGACCGCCCGGTACGCGAATGCCGCTGAAGACTGCCCATGCCGCACGCGGACAACTTACAATTTGCTTTCGCTGGCCGCTGGATTTGCCCCGCATCGGACCTTTAAACGGTTGATCGCAAAGCCGATTCGCCGTGCCGGCGTGCGTGTGGCCGGTGGTAGAATAATCGGCTGATTTTTTGTTCGTTTGTTTGACCAATAACGGAGAGACCAACGTGTCGTTCATTTCCAATGCCTTCGCCCAAGGCGCTGCAGCAGGTGGTGTCGAATCGAACCTGATGAGCTTCCTGCCGCTGATCCTGATGTTCGGCGTGCTGTACTTCATCATGATTCGCCCGCAAATGAAGCGTCAGAAGGAACATCGCAACATGCTCGCAGCGATGGCCAAGGGCGATGAAGTCGTGACGAACGGCGGTATCGTCGGCAAGGTGACGAAGGTGGGCGAAGCCTACGTCGGCATCGAAATCTCGGAAGGCACGGAAATTACTGTGCAGAAGGCGTCGGTCACGACAATTCTCCCGAAGGGCACGATCAAGTCGCTGTAAGGCCTGCACTCCTCGCGTCCGGCGCGGCCTCGCCGGCGGTTCAGGCACTTCGCTGAACGGCCCGCGCTAATCGCCGGACGCATCGCATCCAAGCCAACCTTCCCGTTGGACCACTCATGAATCGCTACCCCCTCTGGAAATACGCCGTGATGCTGGTGGCTCTGGTCATCGGCCTCGTGTACACGCTGCCCAATCTGTACGGCGAAGCGCCGGCGGTGCAGGTGTCGAGCGGCAAGGCCACGGTCAGGCTCGACGCCACCACGCTGGCGTCGGTCGAAGCCGCGCTCGCGGGCAATCAGATCAAGCCGACCGCGGTCACGTTCGACAACTCGCAGAACAACGCGAACATCCGCGTGCGCCTGACGGACACGGACACGCAGCTGCGCGTGAAAGACCTGCTGCAAAAGACGCTCAATAGCGATCCGAACGATCCGCAATACATCGTCGCACTGAACCTGCAAACCGCGTCGCCCACCTGGATGACCGCGCTGCGCGCACTGCCGATGTACCTCGGTCTGGACCTGCGCGGCGGCGTGCACTTCCTGCTGCAGGTCGACATGGCCGGCGCACTGAACAAGAAGCTCGATTCAGACGCCTCGGACGTGCGCACGCTGCTGCGCGACAACAACGTCCGCGACGGCGGCGTGAATCGCGTGAACCAGTCGGTGGTGGTGAATCTGGCCGATCAGGCCACGGCGGACGCGGCCCTCAAGCTGCTGGGCCGCGGCGTCAGCGAACTCCAATGGACCTCGCAGCCGAACACCGGCGCGGACGGCGGCGTGCAGCTGGTCGGCACTTTCACGCCAGCCGTGCAGCGCGCGGTGCAGGACGCCGCGCTCAAGCAGAACATCACGACGCTGCATAACCGCGTGAACGAACTCGGCGTGGCCGAGCCGGTGATCCAGCAACAGGGCGCGGACCGCATCGTGGTCGAGCTGCCGGGCGTGCAGGACACCGCGAAGGCGAAGGACATCATCGGCCGCACGGCGACGCTCGAAGCGCGCCTCGCCGACCCGGTCAACACGCATCCGAACCCGAACGACCCGGTGCCGCCGGGCGACGAACTCTTCACGCAAGGCAACCAGGCGCCGGTGCTGCTGCGCAAGCAGGTGATCTTCACCGGCGACCGCATCATCGACGCATCGGCGGGCTTCGACGAACATCAGCGTCCGTCGGTCAACATCCGTCTCGACTCGGCCGGCGGCCGCGCGGTGCGCGCGGTGTCGCGCGACAACATCGGCAAGCCGATGGCGATGGTGCTGTTCGAGCGCGGCAAGGGCGAAGTGCTGACGGTCGCGACCATCCAGTCGGAACTGGGCGACCGCTTCCAGATCACCGGCCAGCCGACCCCGCAAGCGGCCGCCGACCTCGCGCTGCTGCTGCGCGCCGGTTCGCTCGCCGCGCCGATGGAAATCATCGAGGAACGCACGATCGGCCCGAGCCTCGGCGCCGACAACATCAAGAAGGGCTTCCACTCGGTCGTATGGGGCTTCGCGGCGATCGCCGTGTTCATGATCGCGTACTACATGCTGTTCGGCGTGATCTCGATGATCGGCCTGTCCGTGAACCTGCTGTTGCTGGTCGCGGTGCTGTCGATGCTGCAGGCCACGCTCACGCTGCCGGGTATCGCCGCTATCGCGCTGGCGCTCGGTATGGCGATCGACGCGAACGTGCTGATCAACGAGCGTGTGCGTGAAGAACTGCGCAACGGCGCGCCGCCGCAACTGGCCATCCAGAACGGCTACGCGCACGCATGGGCGACGATTCTCGACTCGAACGTGACCACGCTGATCGCCGGCCTCGCTCTGCTCGCGTTCGGCTCGGGTCCGGTGCGCGGTTTCGCGATCGTCCACTGTATCGGCATTCTGACGTCGATGTTCTCGGCGGTGTTCTTCTCGCGCGGCCTCGTCAACTTCTGGTACGGCGGCAAGAAGAAGCTGAAGTCGCTGTCGATCGGCCAGGTTTGGCGTCCGCAAGCGGCAGCCGCCGGCTCCGCTGCTTATGCCGGCGGCCTCGGCAGCAGCGACGCCGCGACCGACACCGCGCAGGCCATCGCTACGGCGAAGGCGAGCGCGAAGGCAAGCTCGAAGGCACCGGCTGCAGCCGGCGCGCAGGGTCGCACGAAGCCGACCGTGCGCCGCCGCAATGCGCCGGGCACGCCGACGTCGAATAGCTCGACGCCGCAGAAACCGGGTTCATCCCGCTGAGTCCCGGAGAACAAGACCATGGAATTTTTCCGTTTCCGCAAAGACATTCCGTTCATGCAGCGCGCGTTGATTTTCAACGCGGTCTCGCTGATCACTTTTCTCGCCGCCGTGTTCTTCCTCGTGCATCGCGGGCTGCATCTGTCGGTGGAATTCACCGGCGGTACGGTGATCGAGGTTCAGTATCCGGGCGCGGTGCCGCTCGACCCGGTGCGTGCCACGCTCGGCAAGCTCGGCTATGCCGACGCGCAGGTGCAGAACTTCGGCACCGCGCGCGACGTGCTGATCCGTCTGCCGCTGAAGCCGGGCCTCACGTCCGCACAGCAGAGCGAGCAGGTGATGAGCGCGCTGAAGGCCGATACGCCCGAGGTGCAGTTGCAGCGCGTCGAGTTCGTCGGTCCCCAGGTCGGCAAGGAACTCGCCACCGACGGTCTGCTCGCGCTCGCGTGTGTGGTGATTGGTATCGTCATCTATCTGTCGTTCCGCTTCGAATGGAAGTACGCGGTCGCCGGCGTGATCGCGAACTTGCACGACGTCGTGATCATTCTCGGCTTCTTCGCGTTCTTCCAGTGGGAGTTCTCGCTGTCGGTGCTGGCAGCGGTGCTCGCGGTGCTCGGCTATTCGGTCAACGAGTCGGTGGTCATCTTCGACCGGATTCGCGAAACCTTCCGCCGCGAACGCAAGATGAGCGTGATGGAAGTGATCAACCACGCAATCACCAGCACGATGTCGCGTACCATCATCACGCACGGCTGTACGCAGATGATGGTGCTGTCGATGTTCCTGTTCGGCGGGCCGACGCTGCACTACTTCGCGCTCGCGCTGACGGTCGGTATTCTGTTCGGTATCTACTCGTCGGTGTTCGTCGCCGCGGCGCTCGCGATGTGGTTCGGCGTCAAGCGCGAAGACCTGATCAAGGAAAAGAAAGAAAGCCACAATCCGGAGGATCCGAACGCGGGCGCGCAGGTTTGATGCGCGCGTAGTCGCTGAGGATTGCGCGAATAAAAAAGGCCGGTTCTGTCGAACCGGCCTTTTGCGTTTACGCCGTGCGCGGCCGCTACCGACTCGAACCTAGCGGAACCCCAGCTTGCGTCGCGCGCCAATCAGCGCCGCGATGCTCAGCAGCGCGGCGAACATCATGTAGTAGCTCGGCGCTGCCTTCGATCCGGTCACGCTGATCAGCCACGCGATGATGAACGGCCCGAAGCCGCCGAAAATCGTCACCGCGATGTTATACGCGAGCGACATGCCGGTCGTGCGCGTCTGCACCGGGAAGATCTCCGACAGCAGGCCCGGCGTCGCGCCGAAGTAGCAGCTGACGAGAAGGCCGAACACGATCTGCCACACGATCAGCGTGCCGAAGCTCGGATGCGCGATCAGGAACGCGAACGCCGGATAGACGAGCACGAACAGCAGCACGGCCGCGCCCAGCATGATGCGCGTGCGTCCACGCAGATCCGACCAATGCCCGGCCACCGGCGAGAACACCATCTGGATCAGACCCGTCACCGCGATCGCCGCGAACGCGACCGACGGCGCGAGCCCCAGTTGCCGCACGCCATAAGTCGGCATGAACAGCATCAGATAGGAGGACACCGTTCCGAGGATCACCACGCCCATCGCGATCACGAGTCGCAGTTTCTGCGTTGCGAACGTGTCGCGCAGCGGCGTCTGCGTCGTTTCGGCGGCGAGGAATTCGGGCGTCTCGTCGAGCCTCGCGCGGATGTAGAACGCGACCGGCCCGATCAGCAGACCGAAAAAGAACGGCACGCGCCAGCCCCACGACGTCATCTGCTCGGGCGACAACCCGCCGGTCAGCAACGCGCCGAAACCGGCCGCGAGCAGCGTCGTCAGGCCTTGGCTCGCCATCTGCCAACTCGCATAGAAGCCGCGCCGCCCCGGCACGTGCTCGGCGAGAAACGCGGTTGCGCTGCCGAACTCGCCGCCCGCCGAGAAACCTTGCATCAGCCGCGCGAGCACGAGGATCAGCGGCGCGGCGAGACCGATGCTCTGATAGGTCGGCAGAATCGCGATGATCAGCGTGCCGCTCATCATCAGCAGAATCGAAAGCGTGAGCGCCGCCTTGCGCCCGGCGCGGTCCGAGTACGCGCCGATCACGATTGCGCCGAGCGGCCGCATGAAAAACGACACGCCGAAGGTGCCGAGCGTCAGCAGCAGCGACACGGTGTCGTTGCCGGCCGGAAAAAACAGTTGGGAGATGGTCACGGCGAAAAAGCCGTAGACCACGAGGTCGAACCATTCGAGCGCGTTGCCGATCGAGGCGGCCGCCACCGCGCGCCACGAATTCTGCCGGCTTCCCGCGACGCTTGCTGCTGTCGTTGCATTCATCCAGATCTCCTGTGCTGCGCGAAATATTTATTCGAAACAACGCGTGACGTCCGCGTTGGCCATCCCGGCAACGCGCACCCCCGGCATGACTCGTGCGCTCTATTTAACTGAAAAAATAAAAGTGAAGCGAGCGACAAATGCCCGATGCGGGTCAATGCGCGCCATGCATGGCCGTGTGGTTCGCTACCGGCGATAAAAAACCGCTTCGTCGGAGAACGACCGAAGCGGTTTTCGTGTTGCGATGCAGCGCGAATCGAATCGCGACAGCGGCTCGCGCTTACTGCTGCTTGATGCCTTCCGACTGGATATGCAAGCGCGTCTGCATGCTGAAGCCGTACTTCGCGCCGAAGTCCATGCCGTAATCGGCGCGATTGAATTCGGTGCTCGCCTCGACGCCGCACACCTCGCGTTTGAGCACCGGATGCTGCATGCACTTGAATGAATCGACCTTCAGATTCACCGGCTTCGTGATGCCGCGAATCGTCAGATTGCCGATCACCTCGACCGGCTTGTCGCCGTCGAACTTGATCTCGGTGCCCTTGTAGGTCACGGTCGGATACTTCGCGACGTCGAAGAACTCGCCAGATTTCAGATGATCGTCGAGCTTGGGATTGCCGGTCTGCACCGAAGCGGGATCGACGCTGACCTCGAGAGTGCCGGTCTTCGCCGCGCGATCGAGCGTGACCGTGCCCGTAGTCTTCGTGAATTTGCCGCGCCAGATCGACAGACCGCCGAAGTGGTCGGCCTCGAAGCTCGGAAACGTAT
The DNA here is from genome assembly GCF_046543485.1 of Paraburkholderia sp. EG304. Taxonomy (NCBI): domain Bacteria; kingdom Pseudomonadati; phylum Pseudomonadota; class Betaproteobacteria; order Burkholderiales; family Burkholderiaceae; genus Paraburkholderia; species Paraburkholderia sp. EG304. The sequence goes on from NZ_JBKGUA010000002.1 coordinate 86,323, forward strand.
GCATCGGATCAAGCATATAGGTATCGGCGGCGAAGGCGCCGAGCGACAGCGACGAAGCCAGCGCGCCAACAGCGATCAACATGGACGTTTTCAATTCGTGCTCCTGTTTTGCGTTGAAAATCGCGGTGCAACCTGCGGTGGGAAAACGGCCGCGCCCCACGTGGCGCGGCGCACATCGCGAACGCCGCGCGCGTTACTTGTGCGCGGCGACGATATGAAACTTGATCACGACCTCGTCGGCGACGACCGACGTGTCCTTCCATTCGCCGGTGCCGACGTCGAACTGCGAACGCTTGATCGGCAGCGCGCCGTCGAAGGTCTGCGTCGCGCCCTGCTGGCTCACCGTGACCGGCACGACGACCGTCTCAGACTTGCCCTTGATGGTCAGCTTGCCGGTCACCTTGAACTGATTGCCGCCGGCCGGCGCGATCGCGCTCGACACGAACGTCGCGCGCGGAAAAGTCTTCGCGTCGAACCATTCCTTGCCGCGCACCTGCTCGTTGTAGCTCTCGTCGCCGAGATCGTAACTGGCGACGTCGATATCGATCTGCGCGCTGCCGGCCGTCGGCTTGGCCGGATCGAAGCTGACCTGCGCGGTGAACTTGTTGAACTTGCCTTCGACCGGCACGTTCATCTGCTTCGAGGTGGCCGTTACCGAGCTCTTCGCGACGTCGACCTGCGCGAGCGCCGCGCCCGCGGCGCTCAGCGACGCCGCCGCGAATGCGGCGAGCATGTAGCGATAAAACGAAACCTTCATGGTTGTCCTTATTTGAGGAAGGGGATCATGCGCGACAGCAGGCCGTCGCGATCGAGCCATTGATGCTTGAGCGCCGCCGCGACGTGCAGCGCGACCAGCACGAGCAGCGTGTAATTCAACGCGATATGCAGGGTCTTCAGCAGTTCTTTCAGGTGCGGGTCGGGCGCGATGATGCGCGGCAGCGGAATCAGCCCGAGATAGACGACCGGCACGTTCGCGGCCGAGCTATACAGATAGCCGGACACGGGAATCACAATCATCAGCGCGTACAGCAACAGATGCGTCAGATGCGCGGCGGCGCGCTGCCAGGTCGGCATGCGGCGCGGCATCGGCGGTCCGGCATGGGTCGCGCGCCACAGGATGCGCACGATCGCGAGCGCGAACACGGTCACGCCGATCCATTTGTGCCACGAGAAATAGCGCAGCTTGGTGGGCGTGAAACCGGGAATGTCGGTCATCACCCAGCCGAGTGCAAAGCCGCAGACGATCAGCAATGCGATCAGCCAGTGAAACGCGATGGCGGTCCGCGTGTACGACTCCCGGGTACCGAACGATGGATTGAGTGTCATGACAGATCAACGCAGGCTGTTAGAAGTTAACGGCGCGCCGCGGCCGGCTATTCCGCGATCACTGCTGCGGACCAGCACGGCGCGCGCGCCCGCGGCGGCCGATTCGGCCGATGCGGCCGGCATCATCACCAGAAAAGGCGGCCGGGGGGTACCACGGGCGCCATGCTACCCCAAGCGCGCAAAGCTGGCTGCAGCGCGTCGGCGAAACGGGCCCGAATTTTGCAGCGCAGCACGCCGGAGCGCGCCGCGCGCGCTTCGCGTCGGTCGCAAGGCCGCGTTTGGTACTATTCTGCTCGCTGCCGCCCCTTCCCTCGTAAAGAGCAGGCCTTGCACGCCGCCACTACGCCGTTAGCCCATCTGCCGCATGGAACATGACAACCTGATCGCATGCCATGAATGCGATACGCTGTTCCGCAAGCCACGGCTTGTCGGGCGCGTCGCCGCGCGTTGTCCGCGCTGCCGCGCGACGCTCTTTCGCGGCGTATCGCGCAAGCTCGACGCGATCTGCGCACTGACGCTCGCCGCGCTGATCACGTTCGTGATCGCGCAGGGCTTTCCGATCGTCGAACTGGAAACCAACGGCATCACCTCACAGACCACGCTGTTCGGCGCGCTCGTCGCGCTGTGGGGCGAGGACATGGAGATCGTCGCCGTGATGGTGTTCTGCTCGACGATCCTCTTTCCGCTCACCGAACTCGTCGCCCTGCTGTACGTGCTGGTGCCGCTGCGCTCCGGCTATGTGCCTCCGCATTTCCATCGCGTGCTGCGCGCGATCCAGTTCGTGCGGCCGTGGGGCATGATCGAAGTGTTCATGCTCGGCGTGCTGATCACGATCGTGAAGATGGTGAGTCTCGCGCGCGTGATCCCCGAGGCGGCGCTGTTCGCGTTCGGCGCGCTGACGCTGATGTTCGCGGTCGTCGTGACGTTCGATCCGCGGGTGCTGTGGGATGTCGCCGACGAGATCGACGCGAGCGGCGATCGGCCGTTGCCGCGCACGTCGGCCGACAGCGCGGCGCTCGCGCTCGGCTCGCTCGCCGGTCCGCCGGCGCCGTCCGCGCACGTCGCGGGCTCGACGGGTGGCAGCGCTGACGGTGCCGCCGGCAGCGCTCCTCCGCCCGGCTTGCCGCCCGCGCCGCGCGAAGGATGAGCCCGCGATGAAATACGTCACCGCGAAACGCGCGGGCCTCGTGTCCTGTCACGCGTGCGGGCGCGTCGAACCGCGCATCCGCTCGATCGCGCCGCAGCACTGCAGCCGCTGCGGCGCGCATCTGCACTCGCGCAACCCCGACAGCCTGATGCGCACGTGGGCGCTGCTGATCGCCGCGGCGCTGCTGTATATTCCGGCGAATCTGCTGCCGGTGATGCATACGTCATCGCTGCTCGGCTCCGAGGACGACACCATCATGAGCGGCGTCGTCTATTTCTGGACCTCGGGCGACTGGCCGCTCGCGGTGATCGTGTTCATCGCCAGCATCATGGTGCCGATGCTGAAGCTCTCGGTGCTCGTGCTGCTGACCATCACCGCGCAGCGCCGCTCGCGCTGGCGTCCGCAACAGCGCACGACGCTGTACCGGATGGTCGAGCGCATCGGCCGCTGGTCGATGCTCGACGTGTTCGTCGTCACGCTCACCGTGGCGCTCGTGCGTTTCAAATCGCTGGCCGTGATCACGGCCGGGCCCGGCGCGATCGCGTTCGGCTCGGTTGTGATCCTGACGATGCTGGCCTCCATGCAATTCGATCCACGCCTCATCTGGGACCCCGTGGAAAGCAGTACCCCAACACCTCAGGATCTCGACCATGACTAGCCCGCAAGGACCGACGCCCGCTTCAGGTGACGCGCCGCGCAACGATTCGAACGGACCAAAACTGCCGCCCCAACTGCCCGACCCCGACATCGAACCACGCAGCCGCTGGCTGCCGTCGCTCGTCTGGGTGATTCCGCTGATCGCCGCGCTGATCGGCATCGCACTCGTGGTCAGGTCGGTGACCGAGCGCGGGCCCGTGATCACGATCAGCTTCATCAGCGCGGAAGGGCTCGAGCCGGGCAAGACCCAGGTCAAGTACAAGGACGTCGCCATCGGTTCAGTGAAGACCATCACGCTGTCACCGGACCTGTCGCACGTGCTCGTGCAGGTGCAGCTCACCAAGGAAGGCGGCAAGTTCGCGGTCAAGGACTCGCGTTTCTGGGTGGTGCGTCCGCGTGTCGGCGCGAGCGGCGTATCGGGCCTGACCACGCTGCTGTCGGGCGCGTACATCGGCGCCGACGCGGGCCGCTCGAGCGACAGCGAGAGCAACTTCGTCGGCCTCGAAACGCCGCCGCCCGTCACCGGCGACCAGAAAGGCCGCCAGTACACGCTGCACGGCGAGTCGCTCGGCTCGATCGACATCGGCTCGCCGATCTTCTACCGGCGCGTGCAGGTCGGCCAGGTGGTCGGCTTCTCGCTCGACAAGAGCGGCACCGGCGTGACGATGCAGGTGTTCGTGTCGGCGCCGTTCGACCAGTACGTCGGCACCAACACGCGCTGGTGGCATGCCAGCGGCGTCGATCTGCGGCTCGATTCGAGCGGCTTCAAGCTGAACACGCAGTCGCTCGCGACGGTGATCGTCGGCGGTCTGTCGTTCCAGTCGCCGCCCGGCCAGAACATGGGCCCGCAGGCGCCGAACAACCAGACATTCCGCCTCGCTTCGGACGAAGCGGACGCGATGCGGGAACCGGACGGCGTCCCGTTGCGTGTAGTGATGAACTTCAACCAGTCGCTGCGCGGGCTGTCGATCGGCGCGCCGGTCGACTTCCGCGGCATCGTGCTCGGCCAGGTGACCAATATCGGTATCGACTACGATCCGACGACGCGGAGCTTCACGATGCCGGTCACGCTGAACGTGTACCCCGATCGCCTCGGCAAGCGCTTCCGCGAGAGCGCGCCGCAGCCGGGCTCGCTCGCCGGCGAGAACCTGCTGCAGGAGCTCGTCAAGCATGGTCTGCGCGGCCAGTTGCGCACCGGCAACCTGATCACGAGCCAGTTGTACGTGGCGCTCGATATCTTCCCGAAAGCGGCGCCGGCGAAGGTCGACGTCACGAAGGATCCGCTCGAGCTGCCGACCATTCCGAACACGCTCGACGAATTGCAGCTGCAGGTCGCCGACATCGCGAAGAAGCTCGACAAGGTGCCGTTCGACCAGATCGGCGCGAACCTGAACACCGCGCTGAAGAACGCCGATCAGCTGTTCTCGCGTCTGGACAAGGAAGTCGTGCCGCAGGCGCGCGACACGCTGAGCGCCGCGAAGCAGACCTTCAATTCGGCCCAGGCAACCTTGCAGCAGGACTCGCCGATGCAGTCCGACGTTCATCAGGCGTTGCAGGAACTGACGCGCACGTTGCAGTCGCTGAATGCGCTGTCGGATTACCTCGAGCGTCATCCCGAATCGTTGTTGCGCGGTAAATCAGGAGATAAACCATGATGTTTGCCCGGCTCCCTCGTCCGCGGCGCGCGCTCGTGCGCGGTGCCGTGCGCGGCGTCGTGTATGGCGCCGCACTGGCCGCGGCGCTCGCGATCGCGGCGTGCTCGTCGCCGTCGAGCCGTTTCTATACGCTGGGTGGCGCGGACGGCGCAGCCGCCGCCGCGCGCACGGCCGCCGCGCCCGCGTGGCTGATCGAAGTCGCGCCGGTCAACGTGCCGCCGCAGGTGGCGAGAAACCAGCTGGTCGTGCAGACCGGGCCGACTCAGGTGCAACTGCTCGAACAGGAGCGCTGGGCGTCGCTGCCCGGTGATGAAATCCGCCGCGCGCTGTCGACCAACCTGACGCAGCAGCTCGGCACCATCGATACGTACGGCACCGCGCACCCCGACGACGCGGCCGTCTACCGGATCGCGATGAACGTGCAGCGCTTCGAGTCGTGGCCCGGCTCGCATGCGTTGATCGATGCGGTGTGGAGCGTGCGGGCCGTGCGCAGCAATGCGGTGATGACGTGTCGCAGCGTGGTCAGCGAGACGGTCGGAGGCGGCTACGACTCGCTCGTCGACGGACATCGGCGTGCGCTCGCGGAAGTGTCGACGCAGATCGCGACGGGCGTGCGCGCGATGGCGGCAGCAGCCGTCGCTACCACGAACACGACCGGCCGGAGTTCGGCTTCGTCCAGGCCCGCTGCGGCGCCGGCCGTGCCGCCCTGCCCTTCGGCGGGACCGGCTGCGGGGGCCGGCGCCTGACAGGTCTGACGACGCGGCGGACTCAACGGCGTCAGCATGCCTGCTGGCGCCGCCGGCCCAGGCGGTGTGCGAGGCGCGATCACGCAACGACAAACGACGCAAAACGACGTCCCGGCACGCCAATCGCGCCGGCCCGCCAACCCCGACCGCGTACAATAGCGCCTTATCCAACGCCTTGCGGCAACCTCAATGTCCTTCGATTTCTTCCTTCCTTGCCCGCGCGGGCTCGAAGCTCCGCTCGCGGCCGAACTCGCCGAAATTGCCGCCAAACATCTGAACGGCGCCCCGTTCACGGCCGGTGCGCAGGTGCCGGGCGGCGTGCATTTCCGCGGCGGCAGGGCCGCCGGCATGGCGGCCAATCTGCACTCGCGTCTGGCGAGCCGCGTGCTGCTGAAAATCGCCCAGCGGCCCTATCGCAGCGAGCAGGACATCTACGCGCTCGCGCTCGAGCAGCGCTGGGAGCAGTGGTTCTCCGCGCACGAGACGCTGCGCGTCGACGTCACCGCGATCAAGTCGCCGCTGCGCAGTCTCGAGTTCACGACGCTGCGCGTGAAGGACGCGATCTGCGATCGTCTGCGCGAAAAAAGCGGCGCGCGGCCGAGCATCGATACCGCGATGCCCGACGTGCGCGTGTTCGCGTTCCTGACCGCGACCGACTGCACGCTGTACCTCGACACGTCCGGCGATCCGCTGTTCAAGCGCGGCTGGCGTCTCGACAAGGGCGCTGCGCCGCTGCGCGAGAACCTTGCGGCGGGCATTCTGCGTCTGACCGGTTGGCAGGCGGGCACGCCGCTCTACGATCCGATGTGCGGCAGCGGCACGTTTCTCGCGGAAGCGGCGCAGGTCGCGCTGGACATCGCGCCGGGCGTGCAGCGGCGCTTCGGCTTCGAAAAGTTCATCCAGTTCGATACGCGGACCTGGCAAACGCTGCGGGGCGCCGCGCTCGAAGCGAAGAACGCGGCGCGCGGCTCGCGCGGCGCCGATCTGCAGATCTTCGGCAGCGACATCTCCGGCGACATGCTCGAAAAAGCACGCGCGAACTTCGAGCGCGCGGGGCTGCCGGCCATTGCGCTCAAGCAGCTCGACGCGCGCGACATGACGCCGCCCACCTCGGCGCCGGGCATCCTCGTCGCGAATCCGCCGTATGGCGAGCGGATCGAAGTGCGCGGCCGCAATGCGCGCGGCGAGCTTCGCGAAGGCCGCGGCAATCGCGACGACGACGGCTTCCGCCGCATTCAGGAAGAAGCGCCGGACAGCGAGTTTTTCCAGTTGCTCGGCAATGCGTTGAAGCAGCGCTTTGCCGGATGGCACGCGTTCATCCTGACGTCGGATCGCAAGCTGCCTGGGCAGCTGCGGCTGCGCGAATCGACGAAGACGCCGCTTTTCAACGGCGCGCTCGAATGCCGGCTGTTCCGCTTCGATCTGATCGCGGGCAGCGTGCGGCAGCGTCCGCAGGGCGATACGCAGGCCGATTGACGCTACGCCGGTCGGGCAAGTCGACATCAAAACCGCGGATCTCGTGCCGCGGTTTTTTATTGCGCCACGTCGCGCTGTTTCCCTTCCTTCGAAAGCGCGCTCGAAGAGCCGGCTACCCGTTCCCCACCCTACTGCCACCACGCTGTCAGCAGCACCCCGGCACACTCCTCCTCACGCCACCCGGCGCTTGAACGGCCTACTGCCAACCGAAGGAGAGTGTCATGTCCGCATTGCCCAAAGTGGTTGCCTGGTTCGAAATCCCGTCCGTCGATTTCGATCGCGCGGTGCGCTTCTACGAAGCCGCTCTCGACGCCCCGCTGAATCGCCAGGAGATCGGCGGCCAGCCGATCGCCGTGTTCAGCTACGAGGAGCCCGCGACCGGCGGCGCGATCGTCCATAGTCCGTCGATGACGCCCGCCGCCGACGGCGTCACCGTCTACCTGAACGCGCAGCCCACCGTCGACGCCGCGCTCGAGCGCATCGAACGGGCAGGCGGCAAGACCGACGGCCCGGTGATCAAGCTGCCGCAGGACATCGGCTATATCGCGTTCTTCACCGACACAGAAGGCAACCGCGTCGGGCTGCATTCGCGCACCAACGGCTAGGCGCATCCGCAGCCACCGCGCCCCAACCGAAGGCCGCCATGCGGCGCTATCATCGCGGGACCGTCCCCCTCCTCCTCTACCCGACGCCCACGATGACGCGCCGCGCCGACCGCCTGTTCCAGATCGCCGAGCTGCTGCGCGGCCGCCGCTTGACCACCGCGAAGCAACTGGCCGACTGGCTGAACATCTCGCTGCGCACGGTCTATCGCGACGTGCACGATCTGCAGTTGTCGGGGGTGCCGATCGAAGGCGAAGCGGGCATCGGCTATCGGCTGTCGCGCTCGGCGAGTCTGCCGCCGCTGACCTTCACCGCCGACGAACTCGCCGCGCTCGCCGCCGGCGCGCGCATGCTCGAATCGTGGGGCGGCGCGGGCTTCGCGAGCGGCGCGCGCGGCGCGCTAGCCAAAATCGCATCGGCGATGCCCGCCGACAAACGTGCGGCGCTCGAACGGCTCGCGATCTTCGCGCCGTCGTTTCACATCAAGAGTGATTTTTCTACACAGCTCGACACGCTGCATCGCGCGATCGATACGCGCCAGGTGGTGCGCTTCGCGTACACGGACGCGAACGGCGCCGACACCGAGCGCCGCGTCTGGCCGCTCGCGCTCGCGTACTGGGGCGCGCGCTGGACGCTCGGCGCATGGTGCGAGCTGCGCAGCGATTTCCGCAACTTCGGGCTCGAGAAGATGCGCGATCTCACGGTGCTCGAGACGTATCCGGATCAGGAAGGCAGGCGGCTCGCGGATTTACTGCGGTATCTGAACGCGAGGCCGAAAAGATAAAAGGGATCGCGGTGATGCACCGCGATCCCAACACCGGTTCACAGCGACCGCATCAGTCGACCGCCTTCACCATGTCCTCGATCACCTTCTTCGCGTCGCCGAACACCATCATCGTCTTGTCCATGTAGAAGAGCTCGTTGTCGAGGCCCGCATAACCGGCGGCCATCGAGCGCTTGTTGACGATCACGGTGCGCGCCTTGTACGCCTCGATGATCGGCATGCCCGCGATCGGCGACTTCGGATCGTTCTTCGCGGCCGGATTCACCACGTCGTTCGCGCCGAGCACCAGCACCACGTCGACCTGGCCGAACTCGCCGTTGATGTCCTCCATCTCGTAGACCATGTCGTACGGCACTTCGGCCTCGGCGAGCAGCACGTTCATGTGCCCCGGCATGCGGCCGGCCACCGGGTGGATCGCGTACTTCACCTCGATGCCCTTCTCGACCAGCTTGTCGGTCAACTCCTTTAACGCATGCTGCGCGCGCGCCACGGCCAGTCCATAGCCCGGCACGATCACGACGGTTTCGGCGTTGCCCATCATGAACGACGCGTCATCGGCTGAACCCGATTTCACCGGACGCTGCTCCGCCGCGCCGCCCGCGGCCGCGCCCGGCTCGTTGCCGAAGCCGCCGAGGATCACGTTGAAGAACGAGCGGTTCATCGCGCGGCACATGATGTACGACAGGATCGCACCCGACGACCCGACCAGCGAGCCGGCGATGATCAGCATCGGATTGTTCAGCGAGAAGCCGATGCCCGCCGCCGCCCAGCCCGAGTACGAGTTCAGCATCGACACGACCACCGGCATGTCCGCGCCGCCGATCGGAATGATGATCAACACGCCGAGCACGAACGCGATGATCGTCATGATGATGAACGGCAGCCACGACTGCGTGAGGAAGAACAGCACGCCGAAGCCGAGCATCGCGAGCGCCAGCATCAGGTTGATCAGATGCTGGCCGCCGTAGACGACCGGCGCGCCCTGAAACAGCCGGAACTTGTACTTGCCCGACAGCTTGCCGAACGCGATCACCGAGCCGCTAAAAGTGATCGCGCCGACGAAGGTGCCGATGAACAGCTCGATGCGGTTGCCGTACGGCAGGAAGCCCTCGATCGGCACCTCGGGATCGACGAGCCCGAACGCGGCCGGCTCCGACACGACCCCGTACGCAATGCACACGGCCGCGAGACCGATCAGCGAGTGCATCGCCGCGACCAGCTCGGGCATCTTGGTCATCTCGACGCGCGCGGCGACGAACGCGCCGATCGCGCCGCCGATCACGAGCCCGAACAGCAGCAGGCCGAGCCCGAGACCGAGATTGGAGCCGAGTACCTCGGCCTGCCGCGAGATCAGCGCGATGGTGGTCAGAATCGCGATCCCCATGCCGACCATGCCGAAGGTATTGCCAGCCCGCGCGCTCTTCGGATTCGACAGCCCCTTGAGCGCCTGGATGAAGCAGACCGACGCGACCAGATACAGCAATGTGACGACGTTCAGGCTCATTTACGCACCCTCCTTGCCGCCAGCCGGAAGCTTCTTCGGCTCTTTTTTCTTGAACATCTCCAGCATTCGCCGCGTGACGAGAAAGCCGCCGAACACGTTGACGGCCGCGAGCGCCACGGCGATCGTGCCGAAGAACTTGCCCGCACTGCCCACCGTGAGACCGGCCGCGAGCATCGCGCCGACGATCACGATCGCCGAAATTGCATTGGTCACCGCCATCAGCGGCGTATGCAGCGCGGGCGTGACGTTCCAGACCACGTGATAGCCGACGTAGATCGCCAGCACGAAGATGATCAGGTTGATTACCGTGTGATTGATGACGTCCATCTTCGCCCCCTTATGCGTTGCGCGTGACCTGGCCGTCGCGGGCCAGCAGCGTGGCCGCGACGATGTCGTCCGCGAGATCGATATTCAGCACGCCTTCCTTCGTGACGATCAGCTTCAGGAAGTCAAGCAGGTTGCGCGCGTATAGCGACGATGCGTCGGCGGGCACCATCGCGGCGAGATTCGTATAGCCGACGATCTGCACGCCATAGCGCACCACCACCTGGTCCGCTTCGGTCAGCGGACAATTGCCGCCGCGCCGGCCGTCGACTTCGGGGCCGCGGCCGGCCGCGAGGTCGACGAGCACCGAGCCCGGTTTCATCGCCTGCACGGTTTCGACCGACAGCAGCGTCGGCGCGGGGCGGCCCGGAATCAGCGCGGTGGAGATGATCACGTCCGCCTGCTTCGCGCGCTCGTGCACGAGCGCCGACTGGCGCGCGAGCCATGACGGCGGCATCGGCCGCGCATAGCCGCCGACGCCTTGCGCAGCGTCGCGCTCCTCGTCGGTTTCGTAGGGCACGTCGAGAAATTTTGCGCCGAGCGATTCGATCTGCTCCTTGACGGCCGGGCGCACGTCGGACGCCTCCAGCACCGCGCCGAGGCGCTTCGCGGTGGCGATCGCCTGCAGACCGGCCACGCCCGCGCCGAGAATCAGCACGCGCGCGGCCTTCACGGTGCCGGCCGCGGTCATCAGCATCGGCATGAAGCGCGGATACAGCGTCGCCGCGAGCAGCACCGCCTTGTAGCCGGCGATATTCGCTTGCGATGACAGCACGTCGAGACTCTGCGCGCGCGTGGTGCGCGGCGCGGCTTCGAGCGCGAATGCGGTGACGCCCGCCGCGGCGAGTTTGCCCGCATTCTCGGCGTTGAACGGGTCGAGCATGCCGACGAGCGTCGCGCCGCGTTTGAGCAGCGGCAGTTCGGAGTCGGTGGGGGATTGGACTTTGAGGACGAGATCGGCGCCGAACGCGGTGGCGGCGTCGACGATCTCCGCGCCCACGGCCGTATAGGCGTCATCGGGAAAGCTCGCGCCGGCGCCGGCGCCGCTTTGAAGCGTGACCCGGTGGCCTTGCGCCACGTATTTCTTGACCGTTTCGGGCGTCGCGGCAACGCGGGTTTCATGCGCGCGCGTTTCGGCTGGCACTCCGATGTGCATCGTTGTTCCTCCTCGACTTCCTGTTTGACGACAGATCTGCCGACGAGGCTCGCCGGCTTGCACATGCAACGGCTAACGCAGGCCCCACTTTAACCGAAACCGTCACGCCGCCAATATCGGGGTCGATGCGAATGCGCGGCAGACCGCCAAACTGTTGCGATTCGGTCGCGAACGTGCTGCGAACCCGCCGCGAACCGGCCGGGAGCTTACGCCGGCCATTGCCCGGCAGGGGTCGGTGCGGCGCCCGGCAGCCGGCGCGCATAACCGGTAAAATGCGCACCCATGAAACCGGAAACTTGGCTGCCGCACGTGACCGTCGCGGCGATCGTCGAGCGTGACGGGCGCTTCCTGCTGGTCGAGGAACACACGGCCGCCGGCCTGCGCCTGAACCAGCCCGCCGGCCATCTCGAGGCGGGCGAATCGCTGCTGGAAGCGGTGGTCCGCGAAACGTTCGAGGAAACCGCCCATCCGTTCGCGCCCGAAGCGCTCGTCGGCATGTACATGACCCACTTCGAGCGGCCGGACCGCCCGGGCACCACGTACCTGCGCTTCACCTATTGCGGCGCGGGTGGCGAGCCGGACCCGGCGAGTTCGCTCGATCCCGACATCGTCCGCACGCTGTGGATGAGCGCCGATGAATTGCGCGAGTGCCCCGAGCGGCATCGCACGCCGCTCGTGATGCAGTGCATCGACGATTACCTGGCCGGCCGGCGTTTCCCGCTCGACTTCGTCCATACCCATTCGGTCGGGCCGAAGCGATAAGGCCGTCACGAGCGGCCCCCACAAGATCCATGCAGTCATGCAGCACCCAGTGAGTACCTTATGAGCAAGCGTAAAGTCGTAGTAGGCATGTCGGGCGGCGTCGATTCGTCGGTTACCGCGTGGCTGCTGAAGGAACAGGGCTACGACGTGGTCGGCCTGTTCATGAAGAACTGGGAAGACGACGACGACAGCGAATACTGTTCGACGCGCCAGGACTGGATCGACGTGGTGTCGGTCGCGGACCTGATCGGCATCGACGTCGAGGCGGTCAACTTCGCGGCCGAATATAAAGACCGCGTGTTCGCCGAGTTCCTGCGCGAATATTCGGCCGGCCGCACGCCGAACCCGGACGTGCTGTGCAACGCCGAAATCAAGTTCAAGGCCTTTCTCGATTACGCGATGTCGCTCGGCGCGGAAACCATCGCGACCGGCCACTATGCGCGCGTGCGCCAGAACCACGAGCGCGACGGCCGCTTCGAGTTGCTGAAGGCGCTCGATCATACGAAAGACCAGTCGTACTTCCTGCATCGGCTGAACCAGGCGCAGTTGTCGAAGACGCTGTTCCCGCTCGGCGAAATTCCCAAGACCAAAGTGCGCGAGATCGCTGCGCAGATCGGCTTGCCGAACGCGAAGAAGAAGGATTCGACCGGCATCTGCTTTATCGGCGAGCGGCCGTTCCGCGACTTCCTGAACCGCTACCTGCCGACCAAGCCGGGTCCGATGAAGACTACCGACGGCAAGACCGTCGGCGAGCACATCGGCCTCGCGTTCTACACGTTCGGCCAGCGCAAGGGCATCGGTCTTGGCGGCAGCAAGGACGGCAGCGGCGAGCCGTGGTTCGCCGCGGGCAAGGATATTCCGACCAATACGCTGTACGTCGCGCAGGGGCACGATCATCCGTGGCTGCTGTGCCATACGCTGTCGGCGGGCAACACGAGCTGGGTCGCGGGCGAGCCGCCGGCCGACGGCTTCGCGTGCGGCGCGAAGACGCGCTACCGGCAGGCCGATGCGGCGTGCACGTTCAACGCCGCGGCGGCAGGCGGTTCGGGCGATGGCCTGTTCGAGCTGACCTTCGACGCCGCGCAATGGGCCGTCACGCCGGGACAATCGGCGGTGCTGTACGACGGCGACGTATGCCTCGGCGGCGGCATCATCGAACACGCGATGACTGGGCAACCGGCCGAGCTGCCGCTGGATCAGGCGCCGAAGCAAACTCGCGCGCAGCGTCGCAAGCAGACGCATAAGCCGAAGCAGCCGCACCGCGCATCGCAGGACGAGCCGCAAGCCCCGCGGCAAAAAGCGGCGCTGCTCGGCGCGCGTTGAGCGATGCGTAGCGGCGCGCGCGGCGGGTCACGCCACTCCGACACGCGCGCGCCGTTCATCCTCGCCGTTCATCCTGTTTTCCCCACCTGGCGCGGTCACACCCGCTTCACCTTCGCGTGCGACGCTCGGCTTCCATTCGCAGGACTCATCTTCGAGCTTCGCCGGTCCACGCCGCGCCGTGACCCGCAGCCGCCAGTTTTCCTTCGCGGCGGATACCGCCCGCGCCCCTCGCGCGGACGATCCCGCCGCAATGATCTTCACCGCACTGGAGTCCCCATGTTTTCTCGACGCTATCTGGCCATGTGGTGCGCAATCGCGCTCGCCGCGGTATGTGCCGCGCTCGCCACGACGCATCGCCTGTCGTGGTTCTGGATCATCGTGCCGGCCGCGCTCGTCGCGCTCGGCGTGTTCGACCTGACGCAACAGCGCCACGCGATCCTGCGCAACTACCCGCTGTGGGGCCACCTGCGTTTCATTTTCGAATTCATCCGGCCGGAGATCCGCCAGTATTTCGTCGAAGACGACACCGACGAAAAGCCGTTCTCGCGCGCGCAACGCAGCATCGTCTACCAGCGCGCGAAGAACGATGTGGATAGCCGCCCGTACGGCACCGAGCTCGACGTGAAGGCGGTCGCGCACGAATGGATCAGCCACTCGCTCGCGCCGACCAGGCTCGACGGTCACGACTTTCGCATCGTCGTCGGTCCCGATCGCGCGCAGCCGTATTCGATGTCGATCTTCAACGTATCGGCGATGAGCTTCGGCTCGTTGTCAGCCAACGCGATCATGGCGCTGAACCTCGGCGCGAAGAAAGGCAACTTCGCGCACGACACCGGCGAAGGCTCGATGTCCAAATATCATCGCGAACATGATGGCGACATCATCTGGGAAATCGCGTCCGGTTATTTTGGATGTCGTAACGACGACGGCACCTTCAACGCCGAAAAGTTCGCGAAGCAGGCCGCCGAGCCGCAGGTGAAGATGATCGAGGTGAAGCTGTCGCAAGGCGCGAAGCCGGGTCATGGCGGCGTGCTGCCGGCCGCGAAGATCACGCCCGAAATCGCCGAGACGCGCGGCGTGCCGATGGGCCGCGACTGCATCTCGCCCGCGACGCACTCCGAGTTCTCGACGCCGCGCGAGCTGCTCGAATTCGTCGAACGGCTGCGCACGCTGTCGGGCGGCAAGCCGACCGGCTTCAAGCTGTGCATCGGACATCCGTGGGAATTCTTCGGGATCGCGAAGGCGATGCTGGAAACCGGCATCCTGCCGGACTTCATCGTCGTGGACGGCGCGGAAGGCGGCACCGGCGCGGCGCCGCTCGAATTCACCGATCACGTCGGCGTGCCGTTGCAGGAAGGTCTGCTGCTCGTGCACAACACGCTGGTCGGCATCGGTTTGCGGCAGCACATCCGCATCGGCGCGAGCGGCAAGATGATCACCGCGTTCGATATCGCCAAGACGCTCGCAATCGGCGCCGACTGGGTCAACGCGGCGCGCGGCTTCATGTTCGCGGTCGGCTGCATCCAGGCGCAGACCTGCCATACCGGCCGTTGCCCAACCGGCGTCGCGACTCAGGACCCGGTGCGCCAGCGCGCGCTGGTAGTGCCGGACAAGGCCGATCGCGTGTTCAACTTCCACCACAACACGCTGCACGCGTTGCAGGAGATCATCCAGGCCGCCGGGCTTCGGCATCCGGCGGAACTGCGCGCGCATCACATCGTGCGGCGCGTGTCGTCGCATGAGGTGCGGCTGATGTCGGAGCTGCTCAAGTATCTCGAACCGAACGACCTGCTGAACGGCAACTTTCGCTATACGCTGTTCGAGAAGTACTGGCCGATCGCGCAAAGCGATTCGTTCTCGCCGAAGGCGGAGCTGGCGGCGAGCTGAGTGCGCGCGGAGCCTCGCCGCGCCGCCTGTCGCCCAAAAGCCGCATCGCGGTCCGTCCGCCCCCGCAAAACGGGCCGCCCCCCTTCCTTTCCGTTAAAATCTCGGGTTTAGCACTTCGCTCCACGGCCCGCTCGCGCGCTTAGGCGCGCGCCGCACGGCCCCCCATGCCCGAAAGGCACTTCATGCTCACGTTTCAGCAAATCATCCTGACCTTGCAGTCCTACTGGGACAAGCAGGGCTGCGCGTTGCTCCAGCCGATCGACATGGAAGTCGGCGCGGGCACGTCCCACGTCCATACGTTTCTGCGGGCAATCGGCCCCGAGCCGTGGCGCGCCGCCTACGTGCAGCCGTCGCGCCGCCCGAAAGACGGCCGCTATGGCGAGAACCCGAACCGTCTGCAGCACTACTACCAGTACCAGGTGGTGCTCAAGCCCGCGCCGGAAAACATTCTCGACCTGTACCTCGGCTCGCTCGAAGCGCTCGGCTTCGACCTGAAGCAGAACGACGTGCGTTTCGTCGAGGACGACTGGGAAAACCCGACGCTCGGCGCGTGGGGTCTCGGCTGGGAAGTGTGGCTGAACGGCATGGAAGTGACACAGTTCACGTACTTCCAGCAGGTCGGCGGTCTCGACTGCAAGCCGGTGCTCGGCGAAATCACCTACGGTCTCGAACGCCTCGCGATGTATCTGCAGAAGGTCGAGAACGTCTACGACCTCGTCTGGACCGAGTGGGAAGAGCAAGGCCCGAACGGCCCCGAACTGCGCCGCCTGACCTATGGCGACGTGTATCACCAGAACGAGGTCGAGCAGTCCACCTACAACTTCGAGCACGCGAACGTCGATCTGCTGTTCACGTTCTTCAACAGCTACGAAGCGGAAGCGAAGCGCATGATCGATGCGCAGATCGCGCTGCCCGCCTATGAACTCGTGCTGAAGGCCGGCCACACGTTCAACCTGCTCGACGCGCGCGGCGCGATTTCGGTCACGGAACGCGCGGCGTACATCGGCCGGATTCGCGCGCTGTCGCGTCTGGTCGCGCAGGCCTACTACGACTCGCGCGAAAAGCTGGGCTTCCCGATGCTCGGCAATCCGGTGCATGGCGTGCCCGGCCTCACCACCGACGAGCAGGACGCCGCGATGCCCGCGTGGGCGCCGCCGCTGAAAGTCGAACGCAAGATCGACCAGGACTGACGAGAACTTCAACCAATGACTCAATCTCAACACGCTACCCTGCTCGTCGAGCTGCTGACCGAAGAACTGCCGCCGAAGGCGCTCGCGCGTCTCGGCGACGCCTTCGCCGAAGGCATTGCGCAGCGCCTCGCGGCGCGCGACCTGATCGAAGGCGAACCGTCGTTCGAACGCTTTGCCACGCCGCGCCGTCTCGCGGTGACGATTCACAACGTGCGCGCGGTCGCGCCCGAAAAACACGTGCGCGAAAAAGTGCTGCCGGTTTCCGTCGCGCTCGATAAAGACGGCCAGCCCACCGCGCCACTCGCGAAGAAACTCGCCGCGCTCGGCTTCCCCGACTTCACGGTGAGCGACCTCGAACGCGCGCAGGACGGTAAAGCCGAAGCGTTCTTCCTGCGCTACGCGGCGCCGGGCGCGACGCTCGCCGACGGCCTGCAAGCCGCGCTCGACGAAACGCTCGGGAAACTGCCGATTCCGAAGGTGATGACGTATCAGCGCCCGGACGGCTCGAGCGTGCAGTTCGTGCGCCCGGTGCATCGTCTAACTGCGTTGCACGGCGAACAGATCGTGCCGGTGAGCGCGCTCGGCATCGACGCCGACGACACCACGCTCGGCCACCGTTTCCTGTCCGAAGGCTTCGTGCAGATCCAGCACGCGCAGTCGTATGCCGAAACGCTCGAACACCGCGGCCGCGTGATCGCGAGCTTCGCCAGGCGCAAGGAAGCGATCCGCTCGCAGCTGCTCGCGCATGCCGGCGAGGACAAGGTCGTGATGCCCGAAGCGCTGCTCGACGAAGTGACGTCGCTGGTCGAATGGCCGGTCGTCTATGAGTGCCGCTTCGAGGACGAATTCCTGCAGGTGCCGCAGGAATGCCTGATCCTGACGATGCAGACCAACCAGAAGTACTTCGCGCTGACCGATGCGAATGGCAAGCTGCGCTCGCGCTTTCTGATCGTGTCGAACATCGAGACGGCGACGCCGGTCGAAATCGTCGAAGGCAATGAGCGCGTGGTGCGTCCGCGTCTCGCCGACGCGAAGTTCTTCTTCACGCAGGACATGAAGAAGCCGCTCGCGGATCGCGTGCCGCTGCTCGCGAACGTCGTTTATCACAACAAGCTCGGCTCGGCGCTGCAACGCGTGGAGCGGCTCGAAGGGCTGGCCGGCGCGATTGCCGCAATGACCGGCGCCGACGTCGCGCGCGCGACGCGCGCCGCGCGTCTCGCGAAGGCCGACCTGATCACCGACATGGTCGGCGAATTCCCCGAGCTGCAAGGCACGATGGGCACGTACTACGCGCGCCACGACGGCGAGCCGGAAGAAGTTGCGCTCGCGTGCTCGGAACACTATCAGCCGCGCTTCTCGGGCGACGCGTTGCCCACCACCGAGACCGGCACCGTCGTCGCGCTCGCCGACAAGCTCGAAACGCTGGTCGGCATCTGGGGCATCGGTCTGCAGCCCACCGGCGAAAAAGACCCGTTCGCGCTGCGCCGTCATGCGCTCGGCGTGCTGCGCATCCTGATCGAGAAGCAGTTGAACGTCGACTTCGTCGATCTGCTGCGCATCGCTTATGCGCAATTCGCCGGCATGCCGAACGTCGCCGATTCCACCGAAGCGATCTACGAGTTCAGCATGGACCGCCTGCGCGGCCTGCTGCGCGAACGCGGCTACGCGACCGGCGAAATCGACGCGGTGCTCGCGCTGAACCCGACGCGGCTCGACGACATCGTCGCGCGCCTCGACGCGGTGCGCGAATTCGCGTCGCTCGCCGAAGCGGCATCGCTGGCGGCGGCCAACAAGCGGATCTCGAACATCCTGAAGAAGTCGGAAGGCGTGACGAACGGCGGCGTGCAGCCCGGCTTGCTCACCGAAGCAGCGGAGAAGGCGCTCAACGAGCAGCTCGAACAGGTGACGCCGCGCGTGCAATCGCAACTGGCCGTGCGCGACTACACCGGCGCGCTGACGGCACTGGCCGCGCTGCGCGAGCCGGTCGACACGTTCTTCAACGACGTGATGGTCAACGCGGAAGACCCGGCGTTGCGCGCGAACCGTCTGGCTCTGCTTGGCGCGCTGCATCAGCAGATGAACTGCGTCGCCGATATTTCCCGACTCGCCGCCTGAGCACCGCGCCATGCCGATCAAGAAAGTGGTGATCCTCGACCGCGACGGCGTGATCAACGTCGACTCCGAAGCGTTCATCAAGTCGCCGGACGAATGGGTTGCGCTGCCCGGCTCGCTGGAAGCGATCGCACGCCTGAACCAGGCGGGCTATCGCGTCGCGATCGCGACGAATCAGTCGGGCATCGGCCGCGGCCTGTTCGACATGGACGCGTTGAACGCGATGCATCTGAAGATGCACCGGATGGCGGCAGCGGTCGGCGCGCGCATCGAAGCGGTGTTCTTCTGCCCGCATACGGCGGAAGATCACTGCGAATGCCGCAAGCCGAAGCCCGGCATGCTGAAGATGATCGCCGAGCGTTTCGAGGTCGATCCGGCGCATACGCCGACCGTCGGCGATTCGCTGCGCGATCTGCAAGCGGGCGCGGCGCTCGGTCATCCGACGCACCTCGTGCTGACCGGCAAGGGCCGCAAGACCCTCGCCGCGGGCGGCCTGCCCGAAGGCACGATCGTGCACGACGACCTGCGCGCGTTCGCGCTCGACTTTCTCGCCGACGCGCAGGAATAAACGCGCACCACGCGCTCCCAACCCTCACCGACCACGCCGATGCGCTTTATCCGTTCCCTGCTGCTGCTGATTTATTTCGTTGTGGTCACGGTGCCGTACGCGACCGCGTGCATCATCGCGTTTCCGTTCCTGCGCGCGGAAAACCGCTACTGGATGGCGGCCGGCTGGTGTCGCCTGACGCTGTGGGCGGTGCGCTTCCTGAACGGCATCCGCTACCGCATCGAAGGTTTCGAGAACCTGCCCAACGGCCCGGCCGTGCTGCTGTCGAAGCATCAGTCGGCGTGGGAAACGATCGCGTTTCCGGCGATCATGCCGCGCCCGCTGTGCTACGTGTTCAAGCGCGAGCTGTTGTATGTGCCGTTCTTCGGCTGGGCGCTCGGCATGCTGAAGATGGTCCACATCAACCGCAAGGAAGGCAAGTACGCGTTCGAATCGGTCACGAACCAGGGCAAGGCGCGCATGGCCGAAGGCGCATGGGTCATCATGTTTCCGGAAGGCACGCGCACGCCGACCGGCAAGCAGGGCAAGTACAAGACCGGCGGCGCGCGCTTTGCGATCGCAACCGGCGCGCCGGTCGTACCGATCGCGCACAATGCGGGTCGCGTGTGGCCGCGCAACTCGTTTACGAAATATCCGGGTATAGTCACGGTGTCGATTGGCAAGCCGATCGAAACGACGGGGCTCACGCCCGACGAAGTGAACACGCGCGTCGAACAGTGGATCGAAGCCGAAATGCGCCGCATCGATCCAACTGCCTACAGCGCGGCGGCTAACGACTCCGCCGCCGCTCCCATCTGACGCGCCACGCTCTCGAAGCCCGAGGGCGTCTTGCGCGAAGCGAAGCCGATGCAGAAGTCTCCCACGCCGCAGCCCGCCGCGGCGCTCGAAAACCGGCAGCTCGATCTCCCGCTCTTCGCCGAGCCGGGGTCGACGTCGTCGACTCCTTCACCTTCCACGCCGGGCTCGTCCGGCACCGCGCCGGCCCGGCCGCCCGTCGCGCCGCTCGCGCCGGACGGCAGCAAGCTGCGCAGCCTCACCATCGGTTCACGCACGCTGCATTACGCGCTCAAGCGTTCCGCGCGCCGCTCGATCGGCTTTGCGATCGATAGCACCGGCCTCACCATCACCGCGCCGCGTTGGGTCACGCTCGCCGATATCGAAACCGCGATCACCGAAAAACAGCGCTGGATTTTTACGAAGCTGATCGAATGGCAAACGCGCGTCGAACAGCGAGCGTTGCCGAAGATCGATTGGAAAGATGGCGCGGAAGTGCCTTACCTCGGTCAGCCGGTGCGCGTGACGCTCGGCGCGCCGCAAGGCATGCTCGCGTTCAGCGCCGAGCACGGCGCGCTGCAATTGCCGCTGCCGTTGCAAGCCGATCCGCAGCAGATCAAGGATCGCGTGCAGGGCTGGCTGCAAGGCGAAGCGAAGCGGCTGTTCGGCGAACGTCTCGCGATCTACGCGCAGAAGCTCGGCGTCAACTATCGCTCGTATGCGCTGTCTTCGGCGGCGACACGTTGGGGCAGTTGTTCGAGCGACGGCAAGATCCGCCTGAACTGGCGGCTCATTCACTTTCCGCTATCGATCATCGATTACGTCGTCGCGCACGAGTTGGCGCACCTGCGCGAGATGAATCACAGTCCGCGCTTCTGGCAGACGGTCGAATCGATTTTTCCGGAATTCCGCGAGGCGCGGCAGACACTGAAGTCGCATCCGCCGGAGTTGTTGCCGACGCTTTAAGGCCGGGCGCTATCTCTGCGAGAGCGCTTTCGCGGACTGCAACAGATCGTCGAGCATCACGCCGCGCCTGTCCGGGCTCGTGTCGCGGCCAGTCATGAAACATAGCGCTGCGATCGGCAGTCCCGCACGGTCGCGAATCGGCGCTGCCATACAAAGCCTGAACGCGTTCGAAAGTCCTTCGGTGCAGCAGTAGCCTCGTTCTTTCGCGGCCTGCACGTCCTTCAGGAATTCGTCGAATTCGATGCTCGCCCCGTTGTCGAGGACGAAGTCTTCCGGCGGAATCAGCGCGCGGATCTCGTCGGCGCTCAGGTGACCTAGCAGCAGACGTCCCGTCGCGGTCCAGGGTATCGGCACTCTCACGCCGATGTCCGAACTGATGTTGAATGGCCGTGCACTGTGCTCGGACAACACGACCGTGTACTTGTTGCCTTCCAGCATGCACAGCTGCGTGGTCTCGTCGTACTTTCTCACCAGTCCCAGAATGGATTGATGCGCGCGGCTGATCAAATCGTTGTGCGTTGCGTAGTCGGACCCGTAGTAGTGCATCTCGCGCCCAAAGAACACGCTGCCATCCGTGGCGGTCTCGAGCCAGCCCACTTCCGTGAGAATCGCGACCAGCTCGTAAATACTCGATCGCGGCGCACCGGTTGCCTCGATCAGTTCGCGCATCGTCAGCGGGCGTTGGGCGATATGCAATTGCCGGAACATCGCGATTACGCGGTCCACGCCTCTCGCCCGAGACGATTCAGTAACAGCCATGCGTTCACTCCGTAATGCGTTGATCCGCGTTGATCCGACCGTCAATGGTCGAGAACTCGATGCAGAAACTGCCGGGTGCGTTCGTTCGACGGATTGACGAAGATCTGCTCCGGATCCCCCTGCTCGGCGATGACGCCCTTGTCCATGAAGACGACGCGGTCAGCGGTCTTGCGGGCAAAGCCCATTTCATGCGTGACGACGACCATCGTCATGCCGTCGCGCGCGAGCCCGCGCATCACCTCGGTAACCTCGCCGACCAGTTCCGGGTCGAGCGCGGACGTCGCCTCGTCGAAGAACATGATGCCGGGCTCGACCGCGAGCGCTCGCGCGATCGCCACGCGTTGCTGCTGACCGCCCGAGAGCTGGCTGGGATAGTGTTCCGCGCGGTCCGCGAGCCCGACGCGATCGAGTGTCTCCATCGCGCGCTTGCGCGCGTCGGCCGGACTCATGCGGCGCGCCTTGATCAGCGCGAGCGTGACATTGCCGAGCGCGGTCTTGTGAGGAAACAGATTGAACTGCTGAAAGACCATGCCGACGTGGCCACGAATCTCCCGTGCCCGACGCGGATCATGCAAGGGCACTTCGTTGACCCAGACCTCGCCGGAATCGGTGGTCTCCAATCCCGCCATGATTCGCAGGACCGTGCTCTTGCCCGAGCCGGACGCGCCGATCAGCACCAGCACTTCACCCGAGCGGACCTCGAGATTGATTTCGTTCAACACCCTGGTCGAACCGAATGCTTTGCTGACGCCCGTCAGTGAAATGATCGGCCTGGTTTGGCTTTGGTTACTCACGACAATCTCCTGCGGTCATGGTGGCGCACCCATTGCGAAAGCGGGAAGCACACGGCGAAGTAAATCAGTGCGACGAGTCCATAGATTTCCACCGGCTTGCCGATCCGGTCGACGATCGCCTGGCCACCGTGCATCAGCTCGGACATTCCGATCATGCTGACGATCGAGGTGTCCTTGATGAGCGACAGATACTGACCGATGAGAGGCGGCAACACGATCTTTCCGGTCTGAGGCAGCACGACGAACGAGAACGCCTGAGCCCGCGTGAGGCCGAGGATCTGCGACACCTCCCATTGACCTTTGGGTACCGCCTCGATCCCCGAGCGGAAAATTTCGGCGATATAGGCACCCTGATAGACGCTCAAGCCAATCGCGCCGGCAGCGAACACATCGATCGCATAACCGAAGTACGACACGCCGAAATAGATCAACATCAGCGTGATCAGCACCGGCGTGCCGCGAAACAGCTCCGTATAGAGTCTGGCGATGCGGTCCGTGCCCCACGGTCCGAACGATCGCAACACCGCGGCGAACAGGCCAATGAGCGTGCTGCCCACGATGGACGCGATGGAGAGCAACAGCGTCGTCACCAGACCCTGCAGCAGGATCGATAGACTGGTTTTCAGCAATTCGACTGACATGATCCAACTCCAATCCGGGAATCAGGCCCGCTTCGTCCGGCGCAGAAAGCCTGTCCCGAAGCCGGTGCGCGCCGGCAGGGCGAGGGGAGGATGAAAGATCCGCGCGCCGAGCTGGCCCGCAAGCCAGGACAGCACGTTACTGAGCACGAGATACGCGACGAGCGTCACGCTGAACGTCTGCAGGTAGAGAAGCGTTCGCGAGTTGATCACGGTCGCGGTGCCGGTCAACTCCGGCAATGCAATGGCGGACAGAAGCGACGTGCCGAGCAGCAACTGGATCAGGTAGTTGACGATGGCCGGATAGACCGCGCGCGTCGCCTGCGGCAGCACGACCTCGAC
The DNA here is from genome assembly GCF_046543485.1 of Paraburkholderia sp. EG304. Lineage (NCBI taxonomy): Bacteria > Pseudomonadati > Pseudomonadota > Betaproteobacteria > Burkholderiales > Burkholderiaceae > Paraburkholderia > Paraburkholderia sp. EG304. The sequence goes on from NZ_JBKGUA010000002.1 coordinate 109,816, forward strand.
GAAGATCTGCGCGCGTTCGAGGCCGAGAATGCCGGCAGCCTCGAGCTGGCCGCGCGGCACCGACTGTATGCCAGCGCGGAACACTTCCGACAGGTAAGCACCGACATTGAGGCCGAGCGCAATGACGCCGGCCCAGTATGCGTCGAGCGAAATACCCGCGGACGGCAGACCGAAGAACACGATGAAAATCTGCAGGAGGACAGGCGTATTGCGGATGATTTCAACGTAGCCACGGGCGATCCACCGAAGCAGTGCGAGCGGAGAAGCGCCGGCGAGCGCGGTCAACAACCCGAGGACTAGCGCCAGTACGAAGGCCAGCACGGTCACCTGCAACGTCAGCCAGCTCGCGCTCAAAAACTCGGGCACGTAGCCCCACAAAGTCAGCCACTCGTAACTCATCTCATGCTCCCCATCGTGCGGGTTTCACTGCCGCGCTTCAAAACTGCGGATTGAGCGGATAGCGCGGATCGGTGCCGAACCACTTGTTGTAGAGCTGCGCGTTGAGCTTCGACGCATTGACGTTGAAGAGGAACAGATTCAGATAGTTGAGCCATTCCTGATCGCCAGCCTTGACGCCGAACGCGTTGTATTCGAGCGGGACCAGCGCTTCGTTCGTGACGGCAAGCTCAGGATCGAGCTTGGCCTGATACGCGAGGAAGTTGTTGTCCTCGATCATCGCGTCGGCCTGCCCCTGCTTGACGGCAAGTATCGCGGCCTGCGAGCTGTCGTATTCCTGGATCTTGACGGGGATATTCAGCGAGCGAACTTCATCGCCATTGGTCGACCCCTTGACCGTCGCGATCGTGCGACCGCCCATGTCCTTGATCGACTGAATGCCGCTGCTTTTCTTGACCAGCAGTGCTTCGCTGGCAACCACGTAGGGCGTCGTGAATTCGATCACTTTCGCGCGCTCCAGATTACGCGTGAAGTTGCAGAACACGACGTCCACTTTGCTGGTCTGCAGATTCGGAATCCGGTTCGCGCTCGTCGTATTCACGACCTCGAGCTTCACGCCCATCTGCTTCGCGAGTTCCTTCGCGAGGTCCACGTCATAGCCGTCCGGCTGGCCGTCCTTGTTATAGAACCCGAACGGCGCGAACGTCAGGCAGTCCCCGACGCGCAGCGTGCCTCGCTGCAACACGCCCTGAAGCGTCGACGGAGATGCCGCCGCGCTCTGCTCCGGCGTGGCGACCTTGGTGCAGCCAGTGATTGCGAGCAATCCAGCAACAGCGAACAGAAGGGCGGTTTTGGCGCCTCGCTTCATGGGCGGGGGTCCTAAGCGGAGAAGAGAGTTCCGGGGCGGACATATCGGCTTCAGCGCCTTTCGGCATGCCTGAAAATTCGCCGGGTCACGCATCGTTTGTCCGATATATCAGACTGATATCTGACGAACCGGATTGATACTGAGTGTTGGACACTAATATCGAACCCGCAACCGGACACAAACCCTTATTGCCCACACCTTTTTGTTGAAATAAGTCCGAGCGGATTCCATGAGGCGCATCCTGTCCGGGCTGGCCCGCGCCGTCTCGACCTATCAGGCAATCATTTACAATTCACGCAGGTCAATGCATTTATCGACAAACTGTCAAAGGAGTACTCATGCGTATCCTGCATACCATGCTTCGAGTCGGTGATCCGGACGCCTCGATCCGTTTTTACACCGAAGTTCTCGGCATGCGCCTGCTTCGAAAGAACGACTACCCGGACGGGAAGTTCACTCTTGCATTCGTCGGTTACGAGGACGAATCCGAAGGCGCGGCAATCGAACTGACCTACAACTGGGACACGAGCAAGTACGAGCTCGGAACCGGGTACGGTCACATCGCCCTCGAAGTCGACGACGCCTATGCGGCGTGCGAACAGGTGAAGAAACGTGGCGGCGTCGTGACGCGCGAAGCGGGACCCATGAAACACGGCACGACGGTCATCGCCTTCGTCGCCGATCCGGACGGGTACAAGATCGAACTGATCCAGAAGAAGGGACGAGTCGACTGACTCGAGTTCAACCGTTCACGCTGGACACTTTCGGAAACGCATGCGCCCGCTATCCAGATTCGGGCGAGGCGCCAGAACGACCATAAAGACCGGCTTCACGTTGTACCCGCGGATGTGCTGCCGGGCGTATTCGCCCGGCAATCCTGTCTCGCGCCGGCACTATCAAAAAAAAGCCGACTATTCACGACATGAGCACGACCACCGCCCTACCCGCGCGCCGCGCGCCGGATAGCTTCGCGATCCTGTTGATGATCGGCCTATGCGCAATCTGGGGACTTCAACAGGTCGCGATCAAGACCACCAATGCCGCGGTGCCGCCGGTCTTTCAGGCGGGGCTGCGCTCGACGATCGCGGCGCTGCTCGTGTGGGCATGGGCACGCTCGCGCGGCACGCCGCTCTTTCGCGACGACGGCACGCTCGGTGCGGGCCTGCTCGCCGGGGTACTGTTCGCGGCCGAGTTCGTCTGCATCTTTTTCGGCCTGACGCTGACGAGCGCGTCGCGCATGGCGGTCTTTCTGTATACGGCGCCGTGTTTCACGGCACTCGGCCTGCACTGGTTCGTCGATGGCGAACGCATGCGGCGCATCCAATGGCTCGGCATCGTTGTCGCGTTCGCGGGGATAGCACTCGCGTTCGCCGATGGCTTCCTGCACCCGGACGCCGGCGCGGCAGCAAGCGTAGCCCACGGCTCGACGCTTGCGGGCGCGGCCGGCGATGCGCTCGGCGTGCTCGCCGGCATCGCATGGGCCGCGACCACGGTGGTCGTGCGCGGCTCGCGGCTGGCGCAGACGAGCGCGAGCAAGACGCTGTTCTATCAGTTGACGGTGTCGGCGGTGGTGCTGCTCGCGCTGGCGCTCACGCTCGGCGAAGTGCGCGTGGAAAGCGTGACGCCGCTCGCGTTCGCGAGCCTCGCGTATCAGGCTGTGATCGTCGCATTCGTCAGCTATCTGTTGTGGTTCTGGCTGTTGACGCGTTACATCGCATCGCGGCTGTCGGTGTTTTCGTTCCTGACGCCGATGTTCGGCGTGACCTTCGGCGTGCTGCTGCTCGGCGAGTCGTTCAGCGCGCGCTTTCTGATCGCCGCGCTGCTGGTGCTGACCGGTATCGCGCTCGTCAACGCGCCGGCAAAACGATAAGCGGCTCGACGGCGGCGCGCCGCCGTCGTCAAACGTTGAGGCTATTCCGGCGCCGCGGCCGAGCGCGCCGCCACCGCCTGCGCCACGCTCACGTATTCGGCAACCGGCACGTCCTCCGCGCGGCGTTGCAGATCGAAGCCGAGTGCATCGAAATCGACGGTATCGCGCAGCGCGGCAAGCGTGTTGCGCAGCATCTTGCGACGCTGCGAGAACGCCGCCGTCACCACCTCGCCGAGCACGTTTTCATCGACTGCCGGCATTTCGTGCCGCTCGTACGGGATCATCCGCACGATCGCCGAATCGACCTTCGGCGGCGGCTGGAATGACTCGGGCGGCACGTCGAGCTGCTTGTCGATCACGTAGCGGTATTGCAGCATCACCGACAGGCGACTGAACGCCTTCGTGCCCGGTTCCGCGACCATCCGCTCGACCACCTCGTTCTGCAGCATGAAGTGCTGATCGATCACGCGGTCCGCGAAGGTCGCCAGATGAAACAGCAGCGGGCTCGAAATGTTGTACGGCAGATTGCCGACGATGCGCAGCGACGCCTTGTCGCCCGGTGCCGCGAGCGAGCCAAAGTCGAACTCGAGCGCGTCGCCCGAGTGCAGTTCGAGCAGGTCGCCGAACTTCGTCTTCAGACGGCCGATCAGATCGCGGTCGAGTTCGACGGCGTGCAGCGGCGACTCGGGCGTCGCGAGCCGCTCGATCAGCGGCTCGGTCAGCGCGCCGAGGCCCGGACCGATCTCGACCATGCGCTCGCCGCGCTGCGGCCGGATCACGTCGACGATCGAATCGATCACGCCCATGTCGACCAGAAAGTTCTGACCGAAACGCTTGCGCGCGAGATGGCCCTGGTGCCGGCCTTGCTGTCTGCTGGTGGACATCGAAGAAACGCTAGAAAGAAAACTGCTTGAGAATGAAAGACGTCACGTATGGAAATACGACACCACGCGGCGCGTCAAGCGCACCGCAAGCGCTCACGTCGCCCGCGCGTCAGCCCGCGCGACGGTGCTGCGCCATCGAAACAGCCGTCTCGATCGCGGCCATCAGGCTGCCCGCGTCGGCGCGGCCGGTGCCGGCCAGATCGAGCGCGGTGCCGTGGTCGACCGAGGTGCGGATGATCGGCAGGCCGAGCGTCACGTTGATCCCTTCGCCGAACGTCGCGAATTTCAGCACCGGCAGGCCCTGGTCGTGGAACATCGCGAGCACGCAGTCGGCTTCGTCGAGATAACGCGGCTGGAACAGCGTGTCGGCCGGATACGGACCGCGCGCATCGATGCCCTCGCCGTTCACCTGCTGCAACGCCGGCGTGATCACGTCGATTTCCTCGCGGCCCAGGTAGCCGTTTTCGCCCGCGTGCGGATTGAGCCCCGTCACGAGAATACGCGGCGCGGGCAAACCGAAGTGATGACGCAGGTCGTGATCGATGATGCGCAGCGTCGCGACGAGGCTTTCGATCGTCAAGGCCGCCGACACGTCCTTCAATGGCAGATGCGTGGTCGCGAGCGCGACGCGCAGCGGCCGCTTGCCGGTGCCCGCGAGCATCATCACGACGCGCGACGTATGGGTGCGCTCGGCCAGATATTCGGTGTGGCCGGTGAACGGCACGCCGGCGTCGTTGATCGTGCTTTTTTGCAGCGGCGCGGTGACGATCGCGTCGAACCTGCCGGCCACTGCGCCGTCGATCGCCGCATCGAGCAGATCGAGCACATAGCGGCCGTTCGCGGCGTCGAGCTTGCCTGCCTGTGCAGGCGCGCCGAGCGGGTGAGGTTCGAGCCGCACGCGCGGACCCTGCGCGAGCAGCGCGGCCCAATCGACGCCGACCGCGCGCGCCCGCTCAACGAGCAATTGCGCATCGCCGAGCACGGTGAACTGTGCGTGAGGCCAGTGCGCCGCCGCCCCCGCCAGCGCCTGCGCGGTCAGCTCGGGACCGACGCCGGCGGGCTCGCCGGTTGTGATCGCGATCTGCAGCGGGCGGTGGGTGGGCTCAGCAGCGCTCGTCATGGCATGGGCTCCGGTTACTGCACGTTCGCCGTGGTCGGCTTCACTTCGACGTACGCGGTATCGCGCAACTCGCGCAGCCAGTCGGCGTACGCCTGTTCCGCCTTGCGCTGACCGATGGCCTGACGCGCGAGATCCATCTGCTGCGCAATCGAGCCTTCCGCATCGCGGCGGCCGAGCACCTGAATCAGGTGGTAGCCGTATTCGCTGCGCACCGGCTCGCTGATCTGGCCGTCCTGCAGCGCGTTCATCGCGCGCTCGAACTCGGGCACCGTCTCGCCCGGGCTGATCCAGCCGAGGTCGCCGCCTTGCGACGACGAGGCGTCCTGCGAGTAGGTGTGCGCGAACTTCGCGAAGTCGCCGCCCGCGGCGATCTGATTGCGGATGTCGATCAGCTTCTGGCGTGCCTGCGGTTCGGACTGGCCGTCGCCGACGCGCAGCAGAATGTGGCGCACATGCGTCTGCACGAGCTTCGGCGCATCCGCGCTGCTGCCCTGGCCGGCACGGCGCTCGACCAGACGCACGATTTCGAAGCCGTCGTTGGTGCGGATCAGATCCGGACTGATCTCACCCGGACGCAGTGTCGAGGCCGCCTTCACGAACTCGGGCGGCAGCTTCGACGGTGCGAGGAAGCCGAGATCGCCGCTGTTCTTCGACGCGTCCGGCGCCTGCGAATTGGCCTTCGCGAGCTTGGCAAAATCCGCGCCGCCCTTCGCTTCGGCGAGCAGCCCCTGGGCTTTCTTCTGCGCCGCCTCGATGTCGGTTTCCGGCGCGTTCAGCGGCGCACTCACGAAAATGTGCTGCATATGCAGGTCGCTTGTCTGGCCGGCGCCCGGGCCGCGCTGGCTGGCGATGTAGTTCGCGACCTCGGCGTCCGTCACCGTGATCTTGCTGTCCACTTCCTTCTCGCGCAGACGCGACAGCGTCAGCTCCGTGCGCGCGTCGTTCGAGAACGTGGCCCAGGGCACGCCTTGCGCCTCGATGCGCGCGCGGTACATTGCGAGCGGCATGTTGTTCGCCTGCGCGAGACGCTCGAGCGTGCGCTGCACCGCTGCGTCGTCGATGTTGATGCCGTCTTCCTTGGCCTTTTGCAGCTGGATGCGCTCGAGCACCATCTGCGTGAGCACCTGCTGGCGCAACTGGTCCGTCGGCGGCACCGGAGCGTTCTGCTGGTTCAGCCGGTGCGCGATCAGACCGACCCGCTCGTCGAGCTCGCGCTGCGTGATGACACCGTTGTTGACCACCGCGGCGATGGTGTCGACCGTCTGGCCGCTATTGCCGCCCAATGCCTGCGCCTGTACCGACGCGACTGGAACGAAGGACGCCGCGGCGACGAGACCCGCCGCGAGTATTGCCAAGCGAAGCTGTTTCATGATTGCCACAGATACTCCAATGATGTCGGGCGCTTCGCCCGTCTTTTCGCAAGCCGTGAATGACCGGGCGACCGTCATTCGTAGTTGGTGAACCGCGACTCCGGCGGTGGCGGTGGCGGCAACGGCGTGTAGCCGGCCACACTGCTGCGGAACGCGGTCATCAGCCCGTTGTCGACGCTCGACAAGCCCTTGAACGTCAACTGCGCCAGAAACCGCGTGCTCGACTGATTCTGTCCCGACGAGTTCAGGCCGTTCGCGTAGCGCTGGATGCCGGCGCCGAGCGTCCAGCAATCCGCGTCGTATTGCAGGCCGACCAGGCCGTCGACGATACGGTGGCCACCGAGGTCATAGTTGAACCGGCCGACACCGTACATCCGGTGCGACAGCGGCCATTGACCCGAAATCAGCACCTGATTGATCGGCTGGTTGTCGAGCGTGGTGTTGGCGCGGGTGTAGCGGTACGCCACGTTGAGGACCTTGCCGGTCTCCGGACTGAACCCGAAGCCGACGCTCGTCTTCGTGAGCTGGTTATTGTCCGCATTATATTGGAACGCCGTTTCCGAAGCGAAACCGGCACCCAGCTTGATCGCCGCACCCGCGATCAGGTCCGAGTGCGTGGCCTGCGCGCTCGTCTGCGAAGGCTGCAACGTGACACGCTGATCGCGGAAATAGTACTGCTGCGCGATCACGAAGCGCGCGCGTTCGTCGCCGGTGGCCGGGTTGATGAAGCGCGTGGTGAGACCAGCGGTCAGGCGGTTCGCGTCGGCGATCCGGTCGTTACCGACGAACGTGTTCGGCGTGAAGATTTCCGCGAGGCCGAAGTCGGACTCGGCGGTATCGAACAGCGGCGCGTTGTTCTGGTTGCGGTACGGCGTGTAGACGTAGTACAGCCTCGGCTCCAGCGTCTGGATGAAATCCTGGCCGAACAGGCGCACCGAGCGCTCGAAGGTCAGCCCCGTGTCGAACGTGAAGGTCGGGATCGACTCGGTGAAATTCTTCTGTGGGTTCGGCACCCCGTTCAGATCGGTGCCGATGTTGTTCAGGTTGTACGACGCGAAGTGCCACTGCACCTTCGGCGTGACGAAGTAGCCCGGCCCCACCACCGAATACGACACGTACGGGTTGAACAGCACCCGCTGGCCTTCGGTCAGGTCCGCGGTGGTGATGCGGAAGTTCGTGTAGTCGGCCTCGGCGCCGAAGTCGAAGCCCCCGACGTTGTACTTCGCGTACTTCACGTTCAACTGCGGCTCGCGGCCGTACGGTGCGACCGACTCCTGCAGCGTCTGCCAGTGCTGCTCGCGCGCGAGCACGGACCACGGCCCGTTGTTGTAGGTCACCCCGGCTTCCTGCTGATACAGGAGCTGGAGGCCGTTCATGAACTGGTTGACCGACGACGACAGGTCTTGCGGATAGGTGTTATCCGAGACCTTGTTGTAGTAGATGTAGCCGCCGAAGCCGTTACCGAAATTCTGGTTGTGCTGGATGTACAGCGCGTAGCGGTTGGTCTTCGTCAGGCGATCGTCAGGCAGAAATTCACCGGTGATCGAACCGGAATACGTTGGCGACAGATAGCGGAACGTGCTCTGCAACTGCACACCGCGCTTCGAGATCAGACGCGGCGTGACCGTCAGATCTCGATTCGGCGCGATGTTGAAGTAATACGGCACCGACAGCTCGAAGCCGTTCGACGAGCTGAGCGAGAACGTGGGCGGCAACAGGCCGCTGCGCCGCTCGCCCGACAGCGGGAACGACAGCCACGGCGACGCGAACACCGGCACGCCCTGGAAGAACAGCACGCTGTTGTAGGCAACGCCTTCGTCGGCGCCGGTGTCGAAATCGAACTCGCTGCCCTTGATGTACCAGGCCGGATTGTCCGTGCAAGCGCACGCGGTGTAGGTGGCCTTCGTGAATACCGAGCGCTCGGCGTCGAGCAGGTCGACGCGCTGCGCGCTGCCCGAGCCGCCCGTCAACGTGAAGTGATACTTCGGCGCGGTCATGAAGCCTTCGGTCGAATCGACGCGCAGATGCGCTTCGGGCCCGATGAAGGTATTGCCGGTATTGATCACGTGGACATTGCCGTACGCATCGGCCATGTCCGTGTCCTGGTCGTAGTGCAGGCCATCGGCCTTGATCACGGACGTGTTGTGGCGCACTTCGGCCGAGCCCTTGGCGGCCAGATCCTGGTCGACCGTGCCGCTCGCATGGTCGCCGAGCACGAAGGTGGCCGGCCGCTGGCCCGTTTGCAACGGATGATCCTCGAGCTGTGGCGCGAGCTGCATGCCCCACGGCGGGTAGACCGCTTGCGGTTGCGCAGCTTCCCCCACCAGCTGGGCGTGCGCAAGCGCGGGCATCAGGCCCGGAACGGCGACAAGCGCCGCGACGAGCCGCCTTTTGCGCGGCACTACTGCACAGGAAGGAGTGGTATCGGAAAGCTGTCTGGGCGGCATGTATCGTTTGGCGAGTCGACCCGTGTGCAAGCTTCCGTCGTCACGATCCACCGCCTGCACACCGCGACCGTGAGAGTCGGCTGCACGTCTGGATCCCAATTTGCCGAGTGATGAGGCGGGCGGTAAAACGGAGCACGCGAAAGCTGGCGTGTGAGTCGCGTCAAAAAAGTCGTGGGGTATTATATGGCAAGACGTTGTCCCCAAGAATTTGCCGCCGCTTTTCATGACGCTGCCTTCCACCCAAGACTTCACCGACACCCGCCTCTCCCTGCTCAAGGCCTGGCTGCAAGGCCACGCAGCGCGCCATGCGTTGGAGCTCGACACGATCGTTCCGGCCTCGTCCGACGCCAGTTTCCGCCGCTATTTCCGGCTCGCCGGTAAGGCGCCGCAAGGCAACGGCGTGGCCACGCTGATCGCCGTCGACGCGCCGCCGCCCGAAAAATGCCGCGAATTCGCGCAGATCGCGCAATTGCTCGACGCGGCCGGCGTGCACGTGCCGCGCGTGCTCGAGGTCGACTTCGACGCGGGCTTCATGCTCGTCACCGATCTCGGCACCGCGCCGTACCTCGGCGCGCTGATCGACGCGCAGGCCGCGGGTGATACCCGCGCGGCCCGCACGCTGATGCGCGACGCGCTCGACGCTCTGATCCGCTGGCAGCTCAGCTCGCGCGCAGACGTGCTGCCGCCGTTCGACGAAGCGTTCCTGCATCGCGAAATGGAGCTGATGCCCGAGTGGTTCATCGGCCGGCACCTTGGCCGCGAGGTCGCTGCCGCAACGCGCGCGCAGCTCGATCGCACGTTCGCGCTGCTGATCGCGAGCGCGCGCGCGCAGCCGCAAAGCTTCATGCTGCGCGATTTCATGCCGCGCAATCTGATGATCACCGAGCCGAACCCCGGCGTGATCGACTTCCAGGACGCGGTGTACGGGCCGATCACGTACGACGTCGTGTCGCTGCTGCGCGATGCGTTCCTCAGCTGGGACGAGGAGTTCGAGCTCGACTGCTTCGTGTACTACTGGGAGCGCGCGAAAAAAGCCGGCCTGCCGGTCGATGCCGATTTTGGCGAGTTCTATCGCCAGCTCGAATGGATGGGGCTGCAGCGGCACATCAAGGTGCTCGGCCTGTTCTGCCGCATCAACTACCGCGACGGCAAGGCGCATTACATGAAAGACCTGCCGCGCTTCATCGGCTATGCGCGCAAGGTGGCCGAGCGTTACGCGCCGCTGCGCGGGTTCGCGAAACTGCTCGACGACCTCGAAGGCCGCGCCCAGGAAATCGGCTACACCTTCTGACCGATGACGATGTCCGTGAATAAAGCGATGATTTTCGCCGCGGGCCGCGGCGAGCGCATGCGTCCGCTGACCGACGCGTGCCCGAAACCCTTGCTCGAAGTGGGCGGCAAGCCGCTGATCGTGTGGCAGATCGAACGGCTCGCGCGGGCCGGCATCCGTAGCATCGTGATCAATCATGCGTGGCTCGGCGCGCAGCTCGAAGCCGCGCTCGGCGACGGTTCGCGCTGGCAGGTCGAATTGCGCTACTCGCCCGAGCACGAGGCGCTGGAGACCGCGGGCGGCATCGCGCACGCGCTCCCGCTACTGACCGACGACGGCGCGGATCACGTGTTCGTCGCGGTGGCCGGCGACGTCTACACCGATTACGACTACGCCGCACTGCACGCGCACGCCGGCGCGCTGCAGGCGCTGCCCGAGCCCGGCATGCATCTGGTAATGGTGCCGAATCCGCCGTTTCACCCGAACGGCGACTTCGGCCTCGTCGACGGCGTGCTGTCGCTCGACACGCAGCCGCGCCTCACGTTCGGCAGTTTCGGGCTGTACGACACGCGCATGTTCCGCGATCTGCCGCGGGGCACACGGCGCGCGCTGAGCCCGTATTATCGCGAGACGATCGCGCGTGGGCTCGCGAGCGGCGAGCTGTACGAAGGCGTGTGGGAGAACGTCGGCACGCAGGCGCAGCTGGAAGCGCTCGATCGGCTGTTGCGCTCGCGCTGAGCTTTACTTCGCCGCGCTCTCGCCCGCGCCGACCGCTTCCGCCCTTTCCACCGCGTCCGTGGTCTGCGCGGCGCGCTGCTGCAACGCCCACATCTGCGCGAACAGGCCGTTCGCGCGCAATAGCTCGGCGTGCGTGCCGCGCTCGACGATGCGCCCCTTGTCCATCACGATGATCTGCTGCGCGTGCACGACCGTCGATAACCGGTGCGCGATGATCAGCGTCGTGCGTTCGCGCGCGATCAGGTCGAGTTCGTGCTGGATCGCGCGCTCCGAGCGTGAATCCAGTGCGGACGTCGCTTCGTCGAACAGCAGGATCGGCGGATTCTTCAGGATGGTCCGCGCGATCGCGACGCGCTGCTTTTCGCCGCCGGACAGCTTGAGCCCGCGCTCGCCGACCGGCGTGTCGTAGCCCTTCGGCAGACTCTCGATGAACTCGTGGATGTGCGCGGCGCGCGCCGCCGCGATCACTTCGTCGCGCGTCGCCGACGGCCGCCCGTACGCGATGTTGTAGTAGATCGAGTCGTTGAACAGCACCGTGTCCTGCGGCACGATGCCGATCGACGCGCGCAGCGAATCCTGCGTGACGTCGCGAATATCCTGCCCGTCGATCCGGATCGCGCCGCCCGTCGCGCGGTCGAGATCGTAGAAGCGGAACAGGAGCCGCGCGAGCGTCGACTTGCCCGAGCCGCTGTGGCCGACCACCGCGGTCGTCGTGCCGGCCGCGATGGTAAAGCTCACGTCGTGCAGAATCGGTCGCGAAGACTCGTACGCGAAGCTCACGTTGTCGAAACGCACCTGCGCGCCGCTGACCTGCAAGGCCACCGCATTGGGCGCATCGGGCACTTCCTGCGGCGCGCCGAGCAGCGTGAACATGCGGTCCATGTCGGTCAGGCTTTGCTTCAGCTCACGATAGACCACGCCGAGAAAATTCAGCGGGATATACAGCTGCAGCATGAACGTGTTGATCAGCACCAGGTCGCCGAGCGTCAGGCGCCCGGCCATCACGCCCTGGGTCGCGCGCCACAGGATGAACACGAGCCCCGTGCCGATGATCGCCTGCTGCCCGAAGTTCAGCGCCGACAGCGAACGCTGCGACTTGATCGCCGCCGCGCGATAGCGCTTCAGGTTTTCGTCGTAGCGGCTCGCCTCCCACTCCTCGTTGCCGAAGTACTTGACGGTCTCGTAGTTGAGCAGCGAGTCGATCGCGCGCGAATTCGCCTTCGAATCGAGCTCGTTCATCGTGCGGCGAAAGTGAGTGCGCCACTCGGTGACCTTCACCGTGAACGCGATGTACGCCGCGAGCGCGACGAAGGTGACGATCGCGTAATAGGCCTCGTACTTGACGACGAAAAAGCCGAGCACGAGCCCGACTTCGACGAGCGTCGGCAGGATGCTGTACAGCGAATAGGAAATCAGCTGCGTGATGCCGCGCGTGCCGCGTTCGATATCGCGCGACATGCCGCCCGTCTGCCGCTCCAGATGGAAACGCAGCGACAGCCCGTGCAGATGACGAAACACTTTCAGCGCGAGCTGGCGCACCGCGCTTTCCGTCACTTTCGAAAACAGCATTTCGCGCAGCTCGGTGAAGAACGACGTGGACAGCCGCACCACCGCATACGCGACCACCAGCAAACCGACACCGCCGAGCAGCACGATGCCGGGCGCGTCCTGCGCGCGGCCGAGCGCGGTCAGATGCCGGATCGACGCGAGACTGTCGACGATGTGCTTCATCACGATCGGCACGCCGAGGTTCGCGACCTTCGCGCCGATCAGGCAGCCGAGCGCGATGCCGACTCGCCATTTGTAGGTTGCAAGATATGGCAGCAGCGACAGGATCGTTTGCCAGTCGTTGCGGGGTCCGGTGGAAATCGGCGAAGGTTCTGACGAAGGGGCGCGGCGCATAAATCGTGGAGAGAGTGTGGAACTGCCGGAGTTCGCAGCGGCGCGGCTCGCGCGCCTGGCTGGGCGCTTTCCCGTACAATTCGTGATCCCCCGTATTGTCGCAGAAGCCAGCTGGCGGCGCTTTCCGCAGCCTATGGTCGGGCTGGCCCGGCCGTTGCGTCCGCGTGCGTCAATACACTCGAACACGTTTCCCAAGGATGTCCCGATGACCGATCTTCTTCAACTTCCTTCCAAGCCTTGCGCGCTGCGCGTGATGCCGCAGCCGTCGGACGCGAACATTCACGGCGACGTGTTCGGCGGCTGGATCATGGCGCAGGTCGACATCGCCGGCTCGATTCCGGCAAGCCGTCGCGCGAATGGACGAGTCGCGACGATCGCGGTCAATTCGTTCCTGTTCAAGCAGCCAGTGTTCGTCGGCGACCTGCTGAGCTTTTACGCGGATATCGTGAAGACCGGCAATACGTCGGTGACGGTGTCGGTCGAGGTCTACGCGCAGCGGATGAGCCTGTCGCAGGAAGTCGTCAAGGTCACGGAAGCGATCCTCACCTACGTCGCCACCGATAGCGACCGCCGTCCGCGCGCACTGCCCGTGCTGGACTGAGCCAGCAAGGATGCTTAAGCTAGCGGTTCCCCGCGTCACGCGCCGCGCCACCCGCTAGCCGTTGCAGCCGATCAGCGCACGAGGCCCGGGCGCCCCATAGTCGCTCTTCTAATGGATACGTGATGAAACTGATCGGAATGCTCGACTCGCCGTACGTGCGGCGCGTCGCCATCTGCATGAAGCTGCTCGCGCTCGACTTCGAACACGAGTCGATTTCGGTATTCCGCACCTACGACCAGTTCGCAAAGATCAACCCGGTCGTCAAAGCGCCGACGCTCGTCGCCGACAACGGCGCGGTCGTGATGGATTCGACGGTGATCCTGCAGTATCTGGCGACGCTCGCCGGTCCCACTCCGCTGTTCCCGACGCAAGCCGACGCGGCGTTGCGCGCCGCGCGTCTGACGGGTCTCGCGCTCGCCGCGTGCGAAAAGAGCGTGCAGATCGTCTACGAGCGCAATCTGCGGCCGCAGGAGAAGCAGCATGAACCGTGGGTGGAGCGCGTAAGAGCGCAACTGCTCGCCGCCTATGCCGAACTCGAACGCGAGTTGGGCGAAGGGCCGCTGCCCGACACGCAGCAGCAGTTCAGCGCGGCGGACGTGGCCGTCGCCGTGGCATGGCAATTCACGCACATGCTGCTGCCGGAGGCGGTCAGCAAGGCCGATCATCCGCGGCTCGAGAAATTTTCCGCGTTCGCGGAAAGCCTGCCGGTATTCAAGGACACGCCAGCGGAGTGACCGGCGTTTGACACGGCCCGCGGCGACACGCGGCGACCCTGGGCGCCGCGGGTCACGCTCCCTTCACGCCGGCTCCAGTTCTGGCACCAACCCGCCATGCAGCAGCTCGGAAATCCCCTCGGTCGATAGCGGCTTCGCGAAATAGAAGCCCTGCATCTCGTCGCACGCGCGTTCTTTCAGGAAGTTGAGTTGCGCGGACGTTTCGACGCCCTCGGCGATCACCTGCAGCTTCAGCGAATGCGCGAGCGCGATGATCGCCGACGTGATCGTCTCGTCGTCGCCCGACACGCCGATATCCGATACGAACGAGCGGTCGATCTTGAGGCGGTCCACCGGGAAACGTTTCAGATAGCTGAGGCTCGAATAGCCGGTGCCGAAGTCGTCTATCGCGAGACCGATGCCGAGCGCGTGCAGCTCGTTGAGCATCAACACCGCTTCTTCCGCGTTGCGCATGATCGTGCTCTCGGTCAGCTCGAGTTCGAGATACTTCGGTTCGAGCCCGGTCTCGGCGAGCACCTGCATCACGAGCTTCGCGATGTCGCGCTGCTGGAACACCCGCGCCGACAGATTCACCGACACGCGCGCGGGCGGCAAGCCCTGATCCTGCCACGCCTTGTTCTGCCGACATGCCTCGCGCAGCACCCACTCCGACAGCGGCCCGATCAGCCCGCTTTCCTCGGCGAGCGGAATGAACGACGACGGCGGCACGAGCCCGGCCTCCGGATCGCGCCAGCGCACCAGCGCCTCGATGCCGACGATCTGGCCGCTGACGATATCGACCTGCGGCTGATAGTGCAGCAGGAACTCGTTGTCGCGCAGCGCGCGGCGCAGGCGCCGTTCGAGATTCAGGCGCGCGCCCGCGCTCGCGTTCATCTCCGGCTGGTAGAACTGGAACGTGTTGCGGCCCATGTCCTTCGCGCGGTACATCGCGACGTCGGCCTTCTTCATCAGCGTTTCGGCGTCCTCGCCGTCTTGCGGGAACAGGCTCGCACCCATGCTGCAGCCGACGTACAGCTCCGTGCCGTCGAGCCACACCGGCTCGGCGATCGACGCGCGCACGCGCTCCATCCACGTGATCAGCGATTGCTCGTCGACGGTGTCGGTCATCACGACCACGAACTCGTCGCCGCCGTGGCGCGCGACCGTGTCGCTAGTGCGCGAGCAGCGCGCGAGCCGCTCGGCGACCACGCCGAGCAGCCGGTCGCCGACGCTATGACCGAGGCTGTCGTTGACGTTCTTGAAGCCGTCGAGATCGAGGAACACGACTGCCACGCCCGTGTGATGCCGCTGCGCGACGACGAGCGCATGTTCGAGCCGGTCGCGCAGCAGGTTGCGGTTCGGCAGCCGCGTGAGGCCGTCGTAGTTGGCCTGGTATTCGAGTTGCTCCTGATACCGGATCAGCTCGGTGACGTCGTTGATCACGCCGATATGATGGGTGATCACGCCTTCCGCGTTCGGCACAGGCGCGATGAACAGCTGATTCCAGAACAGCGCGCCGTCCTTGCGATAGTTGCGCACCACCGCGCTGACCTCGCGATTCGCCGCGAGCGCCTCGCGGATCAACGCGACGCCTTCCTGATCACGGTCGTCGCGCTGCAGCACGCGGCAGTCGTGACCGATCACCTCATCGAGATCGTAGCCGGTGATGCGCATGAACGCCGGATTCACGTATTCGATCAGATTGCCCGACGGCGACGGCGCGGTAATCAGGATCGCGTTGACACTCGCGTCGAGCGCACGGCTTTGCAGACGCAGCGCGAGATCGGCGCGCTTTTGCTCGGTGATGTCGGTGTACGAGCCGAGC
This sequence comes from Paraburkholderia sp. EG304, assembly GCF_046543485.1. Classification (NCBI taxonomy): domain Bacteria; kingdom Pseudomonadati; phylum Pseudomonadota; class Betaproteobacteria; order Burkholderiales; family Burkholderiaceae; genus Paraburkholderia; species Paraburkholderia sp. EG304. Next base: position 125,820 of record NZ_JBKGUA010000002.1, read on the forward strand.
ACGCCGATCACCTGGCCGTCGCCGTCGGTGAACGGCAGCTTGCTCGTGACCCTCGTGCGATGCACGCCGTCGATCACGAAGTCGACCTCGAAGTTCATCTTCGGCACCCCGGTGCTGGCGACTTCGCGATCGTGCTCGTTCAGCAGGTCGGCGAACGCGCGCCACGGCAAATCGGTGTCGCTCTTGCCGATCACCTGCTCGGGATACGCGAGCCCCGCGTCGCGCGCGAACGCCATGTTGCAGCCCAGATAGCGCGAGTTCAGATCCTTCCAGAAGATCCGCTGCGGAATGTTGTCGATCACCGCCTCGAGCATCTGATTCGAGCGCAGCGCTTCGGCTTCGGCGTTGATCTGATCGGTCACGTCGTCCGCCAGTACGAACGACGCGTCGCGGCTCATGAAGCTGAGCGCGTGATACGACATGTTGACGCTGACGATCGTACCGTCCTTGCGCCGATGCCGCCAGATGCCTGCCATCGTGTGGCTCTGGCGCAAGTCCGCGCTGCGCGCCAAGTGCCTCTCGAGGCGCGCAACTTCGGAATTCGGGTGAATCGCGCGGATCGTCATGCGCAGAAACTCGCTTTCCGTGTAGCCGTATTGCTCGATCGCGGCAGTGTTGACGGCGAGAAAGCGCAGCGTATCGCGATCGAAGATGTACATCGGCACCCGGTGATCGTCGAACAGGCTGCGAAAACGCTCGTCGTTGCGCGCCAGCGCGCGGGCGCTGCGCAGCTTTTCACGCGCGCTGTTCTCGCGCACGCCGAACGTAAGCATCAGCAGCACGCTGCCGGAGAGCATCGTCACGAGCAGTACGAACATCGCGCGCTGGCTGTCGCTCGCCGATGCCGCGAGCGCGGCTTGCAACGAGCGGTTTTCCTCGCTGCGCAACGTGGCGAGCGCGGCTTCGACACGCTCTAGCGAGGGGGCAAGCTGCGGGTTGGATGGCGCGGAGTCGACGGATGCGTCGGGGGAGGCCGAGATCGGTGCTTCGGTCGATGCGGCGCCCGACGTCACGCTGGCCGCGCCGGGTAAGTCGCTCGCGTGGTTGCGCAGCGTCTCATCTAGATCGTGCTGCAGCGCGTGCCGCGCCGCGCTCAGGCTGGCGAGCGCCGCCGACATGGGCGGCTCGGTCGCGAGCTCGTCGCGCAATGCATCCTCGCGGCTCGCGAGTGTGCTCGTCATCGAAGCGGCCGCGTCCGGCGGGACCGGATCGCCCGATTCCTTCAGGCGGTGCACCGCGGCGAGCGCTTTACCGAGCGCGGCGTGATACGCATCGAGGTTCTGGCGCACGCTGGTGGAGCGCGCGAGGCGCGCATCGGCGTCTCGCTGCCCGCGAATCTGCGTGTACGCGACGAACGCGTTTGCACCGACCGCGACGACCACGACCGCAATATTGATCAGCAGTCGCTTCGACAAAAAAGGATTCATGGGTTCCGAACGTCAATCGTTCCGAGGGCGGGAGAGCGCGCTCGCTACCGGTGCGTCGGGCCGCATCGATGCAAATCTTTTACGCGCCAACCTTTGGATATCGGCAGCGATCGGAAGCGGGTTGAGGGTCGGCGTGAAAAAAATCTGAGGATTGGGGGGAGGTTGCGGAGCGGCCCGCTCCTGGCCGGCCGCACCTAGCCGGCCGCACCTAGCCGGCCGCACCTAGCCGGCCGCTCCAAACTCCTTCATTGCCGGGACGAAATCGTGGTTCGCCTCGGGCTTGCGCGACAGCTTCGCGAGCACGTAGCGCTTGAATGGATCGAGCTCCGCCCAGCGCGCGACGCTCGGCGCGGCGAGCCCCGCCAGCCCCGCCTGATGTGCGACGCCGTCGGGCACACTGTCGGTTTGCCGCCAGGCCGGCGACTCCTCCGGCGTGAACCACTCCGGTTCGATGTTCGCGTGCGTGCGCAGCATCTCGAACAGCGCGTGATCGAAGTTCGGTTCGATCTGCGTGTCTTCTTCGACCGGGAAACGCGCGAGCAGCTTGCGGTCTTCGAGCGGCAGTTGCTGCCACTGCGCGAGCGTGATGCGCAGCCCGAAACGGTCGAGATTGAAGCGCACCGACATCGGGATATAAGTGAAATTCTCCGAAGACGCGACTTCGAAGTCGAACAGAAGCGGTGCTTCGTTGAGTCCCATGTCAGTGCTCCTTGTCGGTGGCGGACAGCGTGCGGGCGTCGCTTGAGGTATTTTAGAACCTTATTCGCGCGACGGCGGCCCGCGCGGCGGCGGCCTTGAAGCATACGGCGAGCCGGGCGGGCACCTGAATGCGCGGCATGCTACAGGAGTGAAGCAGCTTGAACGGACAGGAAAACGGACGCGCAACCGAGGCGGCAAACGGGCAGCCCCACGACCTCGACAGCGACGAACAACCCGGCGCGGTGCAACTCGTGGTGCGCCGCCATCGCGGGACGTCGATCGAAACCGCCACCGATCACGTCGGCCAGGAGTGGCCGGTCGCACTGGTGTTCAACGGGATCTCGCACGCGGTGATGATGTGCACGCCGCGCGATCTCGAAGCGTTCGCGGTCGGCTTCGCGATTTCCGAGGGGATCGTCGAGCGCGGCAGCGATATTCAGGACATCGAGGTCGAACTGCACGGGCATGGCGAACTGCCGCATGCCGAGGTGCGGTTGCAGGTCGTGCAACAGGCGTTCGCCGGTTTGAAGGAAAAGCGCCGCGCGCTCGCCGGGCGCACCGGCTGCGGCGTGTGCGGCATCGAAAGCATCGATCTGCTCGATCTGAAACCGCAGCGTGTAGCGGACACCGGTTTTCTGCAACGGCTCGCGGCCGATGCGATCGCGCGCGCCGCGCGCGCGCTGCCCGAGCACCAGGCGCTCACGCGTTTGACGGGCGGCCTGCACGCGGCCGCGTGGTGTGATGCGCAAGGCGCGATCCGCTATGCGTTCGAGGACGTCGGCCGCCACAACGCGCTCGACAAGCTGATCGGCCAGCTCGTGCTCGATCGCGCCGATACGCGCGACGGTTTCGTGTTTTTGTCGAGCCGCGCGAGCTACGAACTGGTGCGCAAGGCCGCGCGCGTCGACGTGCCGATGGTCGCGACGATCTCGGCGCCGTCGTCGCTCGCGATTGCGATTGCGCGCGAGGCGGGTGTGCGGCTCGTGAGCTTCTGCCGCGAAGGCAGCTACGTCGATTACGACACGTGGCAGCCGCGGGGTTGAGCGATCGAAGCGGCGCAGCGGCGACTCACGGCTAGCCCGCCCCGAAGCACGGCTGCGCCGTACGTCCCTCAGTCGAACTGCCGGAAATCCGGCTTGCGCTTTTCGAAGAACGCCTTGAAAGCCTCGCGCGCCTCGGGCGCGAGCAGCATCTTGCCGAAGTGCACGAATTCCTCGCTCATCTGCGTCTGCACTTCCTGTTGGCTCGCGCGTTTCATCAGGCTCTTCGTCGCGCGCAATGACGACGCCGGCAGCGCTGCCAGCTTCGCAGCCTGCGACGCCGCGAACGCATCGACTTCGCCCGCCGGCAGCACGCGATTCACCAAGCCCATGCGGAGCGCTTCCGCCGCGTCGAACGCCTCGCCGAGCAGCAGTTTTTCCGCCGCCGCCTGATAGCCGGCTACGCGTTGCAGCAGCAGGCTCGACGCCGCCTCCGGGCACAGCCCGAGCTGCGTGAACGGCAGCGAAAAGCTCGCGGTGTCGGCCGCGTAGACCAGATCGCAATGCAGCAGCAGCGTCGTGCCGACGCCAACCGCCGGCCCCGCGACCGCCGCCACGAGCGGCTTCTCCGCCGCGCTGATCGCGCGCAGGAACTGGATCACCGGCGGGTTGCCGCTGACCTGCGGCGTCTTCATGAAGTCTTCGAGATCGTTGCCGGCGCTGAAAATGCCCGCGCTGCCGCGAATCAGGATCGCGCGCACCGACGTGTCGCCCTGCGCTTCTACGAGCGTGTCGGCCATCGTCTGATACATCGCGGCCGTGATCGCGTTTTTCCTGCCGGGCCGGTTGAAGCTGATGGTCAGCACCGCATCGGCGCGCTCGACCAGAATATCCGTCGTCATCCCGCTCATCTCCTTGTGCTCCTGCTGAATGTAAAAACGGTTCGCAAGCCGGGCGGCCTGCGAACCGTTGCACGGTCCTTAGTGGATCACCGAAGGATCCCCCGTTCGATCAGCGGCTCACAGACGCTCGATGATGCCCGCCGCGCCCATGCCGGTACCGACGCACATCGTCACCATGCCGTACTTGTAGTTGCGGCGGCGCAGGCCGTGCACCACGGTCGCCGCACGAATCGCGCCCGTCGCGCCGAGCGGATGGCCCAGTGCGATCGCGCCGCCGAGCGGGTTGAGCTTCGACGCATCGAGGCCGAGGTCCTGAATCACCGCGAGCGACTGCGCGGCAAACGCCTCGTTCAGCTCGATCCAGTCGAGGTCGTCCTGCTTCAGGCCGGCGGCCTTCAGCGCGGCCGGAATCGCTTCCTTCGGGCCGATGCCCATGATTTCCGGCGGCACGCCGCGCACCGCGAAGCTGACGAAGCGCGCGAGCGGCGTCAGGTTGAACTGCTTGAGGATCTTTTCCGACACGACGATCAGCGCACCCGCGCCGTCCGACGTCTGCGAGCTGTTGCCGGCCGTGACCGAGCCCTTGTTCGCGAACACCGCGCGCAGCTTCGCCAGGCCTTCCATCGACGTGTCCGCGCGCGGACCTTCGTCGAGCTTCACCTCGCGCGTTTTCACGCTGATCTCGCCGGTCGCGAGATCGGGCACGCGGTCGGTGATCGTGTACGCGGCGATTTCGTCGTTGAATTCGCCGGACCGTTGCGCCTCGATCGCGCGGCGGTGTGATTCGACCGAGAACGCGTCCTGCGCTTCGCGGCTGATCTTCCAGCGCTCGGCGACTTTCTCCGCGGTCAGGCCCATGCCGTATGCGATGCCGACGTCTTCGTTGCGATCGAAGATATGCGGCGACAGCGACGGCTTGTTGCCCATCATCGGCACCATGCTCATCGATTCGCAGCCGCCCGCGATCATCGCGTCCGCTTCGCCGACGCGGATGCGGTCCGCGGCCATCGCGAGCGCGGTCAGACCCGACGCGCAGAAGCGGTTCACCGTGACGCCGCCGACCGTGTTCGGCAGACCGGCGAGCAGCGCGCCGATCCGCGCGACGTTCAGGCCCTGCTCCGCTTCCGGAATCGCGCAGCCGACGATCGCGTCTTCGATCACGCCGGTGTCGAGTCCGGGCACCTGAGCGACGGCCGACTTGATCGCGTGAACCAGCAGTTCATCCGGACGCGTGTTCCTGAACATGCCGCGCGGCGCCTTGCCGATCGGCGTGCGGCTCGCGGCGACGATATATGCGTCTTCCAATTGCTTTGCCATTTCGAGTTCCTCTGTCGGCGCAAGTCGCCGCTTAGTTGCGCACCGGCTTGCCGGTCTGCAGCATGCCCATGATCCGTTCCTGCGTCTTCTGCGTGCCGAGCAGCTCGACGAACGCACGACGCTCGAGTTGCAGCAGCCATTCTTCGTCGACGAGGCTGCCCGCTTCGACGTCGCCGCCGCACACCGCTTCCGCGATGCGGCTCGCGATCAGGAAGTCGTGATCGCTGATGAAGCGGCCGTCACGCATGTTGACGAGCGACGCCTTGATCGTCGAGATCGCCGAGCGGCCCGCGACCGGCACCTGCGTCGCGCGCAGCGGCGCACGATAGCCCGCAGCGGCAAGCGCGCGCGCTTCCTTCTTCGCGACGTCGAGCAGTTCGAACACGTTGAAGACGATCGTGTCGGACGGCTTCAGATAGCCCATCGCGCGAGCATCGAGCGCCGAGGACGAGACCTTCGCCATTGCCGCGTTCTCGAACGACTTCTGCAGGAACTTCAGCAGATCGTTGGTCGCGCCAACCTGGCTTGCCGCTTCCGCCGCGCGCAGTGCCGCTTCTTTCAGGCCGCCGCCCGCCGGCACCAGACCCACGCCGACTTCGACGAGACCCAGATAGCTCTCGATGTGCGCGACGCGCTTCGCGCTGTGCAGCGCGAGCTCGCAGCCGCCGCCAAGCGCGATGCCCGAGATCGCCGCAACCACCGGCACGTTCGCGTACTTCACGCGCAGCATGCCCTGCTGGAAACTCTTCACGAACGGCTCGATGCCCTTCGCGCCGCCCATCATGAACGCGGGCATCGCTTCCTCGAGGTTCGCGCCCGCCGAGAACGGACCGCCCGGCGTGCCGAGCTTCAGCGACGTGGGCTGCCACACGACGAGGCCCTTGTAGTCCTTCTCGGCCAGTTCGATCGCCCGCGTCAGACCTTCGATCACCGCCGGTCCGATCGTGTTCATCTTGCTCTTGAACGACACGATCAGCACGTCGTCCTCGCCCGCGCGATCGTCGACCCATGCGCGCACCGCATCGGTCTCAAACAGCGTCTTGCCGAAGGTCTTCGGATCGGCGCCGGTTTCGCCGACGAGCGGCGCACGGAACACCTGCTTCTTGTACACGTCGAGCGACGAGCGCGGCACGAAGCTCTGCGTGGCCGGCGACCACGAACCTTCAGCCGTGTGCACGCCGCCCTTGTCGGCGACCGCGCCTTCGAGCACCCACGAAGGCAGCGGCACGTTGGCGAGCGCCTTGCCTGCCGCGATGTCTTCCTGCACCCACTGGGCGACCTGCTTCCAGCCGGCCGTCTGCCAGCCTTCGAACGGACCTTCGTTCCAGCCGAAGCCCCAGCGGATCGCGAGGTCGACGTCGCGCGCATTGTCGGCGATCGACTCCAGATGCACGGCGATGTAGTGATAGACGTCGCGGAAGATCGACCACAGGAACTGCGCCTGCGGATGCTGCGTTTCGCGCAACAGCTTGAGGCGCTCGGCAGCCGGACGCTTCAGGATGCGGCCGACGATTTCGTCCGCCTTGCCGCCGCCGTCGACGTAGTTGCCGGTCTTCGGATCGAGCACCTTAATCGCCTTGCCTTCCTTGCGGTAGAAGCCGGCGCCGCTCTTCTGGCCGAGCGCGCCTTTCTTCACCAGTTCAGCGAGCACGGCAGGCGTTTCGTAGACCGGCAAGAAGGGATCGTCCGGCAGCGTGTCCTGCATCGTTTTAATGACGTGCGCCATCGTGTCGAGACCGACCACGTCGGCGGTGCGGAACGTCGCCGACTTCGCGCGGCCGAGGCGCGCGCCGGTCAGGTCATCCACTTCGTCGAAACGCAGACCGAACTTCCCGGCTTCGGCGATAACCGCGAGGATCGAGAAAACGCCGACGCGATTGGCGATGAAGTTCGGCGTGTCCTTCGCGCGCACGACGCCTTTGCCGACCACGCTGGTCAGGAAGGTTTCGAGCTGATCGAGAATTTCCGGACGCGTCGTCGCGGTCGGGATCAGTTCGACCAGATGCATGTAGCGCGGCGGATTGAAGAAGTGCACGCCGCAGAAGCGCGCCTTCAGTTCGTCCGAGAAACCTTCGGACAACGCGGTGATCGACAGCCCCGACGTATTGGTCGCGAAGATCGCGTTCGGACCGATGTGCGGCGAGACCTTCTTGTACAGGTCGTGCTTCCAGTCCATGCGTTCGGCGATCGCTTCGATCACGACGTCGCACTCGGCGAGCTTTTCGATGTCGTCGTCGTAGTTCGCGGGCTGGATGTATTGCGCGTCGTCCTTCACGCCGAATGGCGCCGGCGACAGCTTCTTCAGATTCTCGATCGCCTTCAGCGCGATGCCGTTTTTCGGGCCTTCCTTGGCGGGCAGATCGAACAGCAGCACGGGCACCTTGGCGTTGATCAGGTGCGCGGCGATCTGCGCGCCCATCACGCCGGCGCCGAGTACGGCTACCTTGCGAATGATCAGATTGCTCACGTCGTTTCTCCGGAGAGTTGTGCGGTGGCGCGAAGCGTCAGCCATGCTTCGCGCGAGGTGTGTGGTCTGGAGCGAGGCAGCGCGGGTTCGCTGCGCGCCGGCGCCTCGCTCTCTCTGTGAGCGTTAGAACAACGCTTCTTCGACGTCCATCATCGGCTTCGAACCGGCCCGCGCCTGGCGGATCGTCATTGCCGTTTCGGGCAGCAGCTTCGCGAAGTAGAACCGCGCGGTCGCGAGCTTCGCCTTGTAGAACGGATCGCCCGATGCCTCTTTGTCCAGCGCGATACGCGCCATGCGCGCCCAGAAGTACGAGAACACCAGATGGCCGACCGTGCGCAGATACGGCACGGCCGCGGCGCCGACTTCGTCCGGGTTCTGCATCGCCTTCATGCCGATTTCCATCGTCAGCTTCTGCACCTTCTCGCCGATGTCGGCGAGCGGGTTCACGAAATCCTGCATTTCCGGCTTGATGCCTTCGGCTTCGACGAACTCGGCGACGAGCTTGCCGAACTTCTTCAGCTTCGCGCCCATGTCGCCGAGCACCTTGCGGCCGAGCAGATCGAGCGACTGGATGCCGTTGGTGCCTTCGTAGATCATGTTGATGCGCGCGTCGCGCACGTACTGCTCCATACCCCATTCGGCGATGAAGCCGTGGCCGCCGTAGATCTGCATCGCGTGATTGGTGCCTTCGAACGCGTTGTCCGACAGGAACGCCTTCAGGATCGGCGTGAGCAGCGCGACGAGGTCGGCGGCTTCCTTGCGCTCGGCTTCGTCGGCGTGCGACAGCTCCTTGTCGATCTGCAGCGCCGACCAGTACGAGAACGCGCGGCCGGCTTCGGCGTAGGCCTTCTGCGTGAGCAGCATGCGACGCACGTCCGGATGCACGATGATCGGATCGGCGGCCTTCTCCGGTGCCTTCGGGCCCGTCAGCGAACGCATCTGCAGACGCTCTTTCGCGTACGTGAGCGAGTTCTGATAGGCGACTTCGGTGAGGCCGAGGCTCTGCATGCCGACGCCGAGACGCGCGGCATTCATCATCACGAACATTGCATTCAGGCCTTTGTTCGGCTCGCCGACCATCCAGCCCTTCGCGTTGTCGAGATTGATCACGCAGGTCGCGTTGCCGTGAATGCCCATCTTGTGCTCGATCGAGCCGCACTTCACGCCATTGCGCTCGCCGGGCTCGCCCGCTTCGTTCGGCACGAACTTCGGCACGATGAACAGCGAAATGCCCTTGGTGCCCTTCGGCGCATCCGGCAGACGCGCGAGCACGAGGTGAACGATGTTCTCCGCCAGATCGTGTTCACCGCTCGAGATGAAAATCTTGGTGCCGCTGATCGAGTACGAGCCGTCGCCGTTCGGCTCGGCCTTGGTGCGCAGAATGCCGAGGTCGGTGCCGCAATGCGGCTCGGTCAGACACATCGTGCCGGTCCAGACGCCCGCGACGAGCTTCGGCAGATAGCGCTGCTGCAGTTCCGGCGTGCCATGCGCGTGCAGGCATTCGTACGCGCCGTGCGACAGGCCCGGATACATCGTCCACGCCTGATTCGCCGAGTTCAGCATTTCATAGAGCGCGTTGTTGACGAACGCGGGCAGCCCCTGACCGCCATATTCCGGGTCGCAGCCAAGCGCCGGCCAGCCGGCTTCGACGTATTGTTGATAGGCTTCCTTGAAGCCCTTTGGCGTGGTCACGACGCCGTCGCCGGCATACGTGCAGCCTTCCTGATCGCCGCTGTGGTTGAGCGGGAACAGCACCTCGGAGCAGAACTTGCCGGCTTCCTCGAGCACCGCGTTGATCGTGTCGGCGTCGAGATCGGCGTGCTTCGGCATGTGCCGAAGTTCGGCTTCGACGTTGAGCAGTTCGTGCAACACGAATTGCATGTCGCGCAGCGGCGCGGCGTACTGTCCCATGACTTCCTCTCCCTAGATTGACAAAAAGCCAGGCCGTTGGCCGGGTCCGTGTACGGACCTTGTGCGCCGCGCGTTTCCGGTAAGTTCCGGCGACGCCGCTAACGGCTTTCGCTCTGATACGAATTAATCAGTTTTTCGAGCGCGGCCCACGTGAGACGCACCGCATCCGGCAAATGCAGGAAGCGCGCGTCATGATGCAGGCCGAGCGTGACGCTATACAGTTCGAACAGCATCAGCTCCGGATCGGTATCGGCACGCAGATGCCCTTCTTCCATCGCTTGCGAAATCGCGCGCGTGAGCGCCGCGCGCCACGTCGTCACGCTCGACACCAGTTGCTCGCGCACCTGGCTGTCCGCGCGATCGTCGTATTCGACGGCGCCGCTGATGTAAATGCATCCGGTCGTGACTTCCTGAATGCGCTTCTCGAACCAGCGGGAAATCATCGCGCGCAAGCGCGGCAGACCGCGCGGCTCGCGCAGGCTCGGGAAAAACACCTCGTCTTCGAAACGGCGGTGATATTCGCGCACGACCTCGACCTGCAGATCCTCGCGCGACCCGAAATGCGCGAACACGCCGCTTTTGCTCATCTGCATGCGCTCGGCCAGCAGGCCAATCGTCAGACCTTCCAGTCCGTCTCGGCTTGCCAGATCGAGTGCTGCGTCGAGAATCGCGGCTCGGGTTTGTTCGCCTTTTCGCATAGCTGTTCTACCGTTCCAATGTGACCGAATTGAAAATCGAACGGCCGTACTATTATTGAGTGCTTGCCGTCCGCGAAACAAGGACTTTATTAGAAACCGGTTTCTAACCGGCCTCTAATTTTGCGGCTTTCGACCATCAGATCAATCAGATTTTTAGAGGCGTTTGCCTTGAATCGATGGTTGCCGACGGGCGCGTGCGTGGTTTTATTGGTGTCAATCGTAGCCGCCGACCGTCAGCAGTTTCATCGCGACGCGGTAGCTCGTGTACGCGATCCAGCTCAGCGCGCGCACACGCGCCGGTCGCGATTCGTAGTGCGCTTCATCGATCCGGCGCGCGTCCGTGAATGCATCGAGAATCGCATCGCGAAGTTTCGCGATCGACGGATCGTTCACGAGCACGACGTTCGCTTCGTTATTGAGCATCAGGCTGAGCGCATCGAGATTCGACGAACCGACCGTGCCCCAGTTCGAATCGACCACCGCGACCTTGCCGTGCAGCAGCGTCTTCTCGTATTCGGCGATCTGCACGCCCGCGCGCAGCAGCGCGTGGTACAGGAACGGCACCGCGTAATCGAGCGCCTTGAATTCCTTGCGCCCGATGATCAGCTTCACGACCACGCCGCGCCGCGCTGCAAACACCAGCGCGCGACGCAGCTTGCGCCCCGGCATGAAGTACGGATTCGCCAGCAGAATTTCATGGCGAGCCTGGCCGATCGCGGCCAGATAGGCCTTTTCGATCGCGCGGCGGTTGATCAGGTTATCGCGCGCGACGAACGCGACGCACGGCTCGCCGCCGGCCCACAGTTCCTCGTTGCGGCGCCGCCGGCGCCGGCGCAGACTGCCAAGCGAGTTGGCGTCCTGCGACGACACGTCTGGCCTGATCGAATCGAGCGGCCGATGGCCGAGGCGAATCCGCCGCCACTGCACCTCGATCGCGTCGCGCACGTCTGCGACCACGGGCCCGCGCAGCTCGACCGCGAAGTCCCAGCGGCGGTACGGCAGCTTCTCGCCGTTGTTCTCGTAATCGTCGACGATATTGATGCCGCCGCAATACGCGATCCGATCGTCGATCACCGCGAGCTTGCGGTGCGTGCGCGAAAAGCCGAAGCGGCCGAACAGATGCGGGTTGTAGATGCGATGCTCGATGCCGCCCGCCGGCCATTGATCGAACATTTTCAGGCGCGCGGTGCCGATGCCGTCGGTGATCACGCGCACCCTGACGCCGCGCGCGGCCGCGCGCAGCAACGCCTCGCTGACCGCGTGGCCGGCTTCGTCGTCGCAAAAGATGTAGGTTTCGAGCGCGACGCTGTGCTCGGCGGCGTCGATGCGCTCGATCAGCGCGTCGAAGAAGTCGTCACCGGAGCGCAGAAGCTCGACCTGGTTGTTGCTGGTGAAGCGGTAGCGCTGCCAGTAACGACGGCCGAGCAACGTGTGCCGCAGACGCGCGAGACGGCCCGAACCGCCTGCGCTCACTGGCCACGCTCCCCGGCCAGCGGGCCGGATTGGGGGTCGATCGGGCGTGCGGCGAGGCGGCGCGGCAACTGCAGGATCGCATCGGCATTCGACGACGAAAAGCAGCGCGATGCGGCCTCTTCATACGGCAGCCACATATACGCGGTGTGTTCGCGCGGCGCGAGCGACACGTCGATACGCTCGGGCACCTGCAGGCTGAACCAGTGTTCGGTGTTATAGAGCACGCCTGGTTCGTAGCGGTAGCGAAATTCCGGGTAGATCTCGTAGTCGATCGAGTACTGCCAGTCGAACAACGCGCTGCGCGGCACCAGCGCGCCGCCGATCATGATGCCGGTTTCCTCGGCGACTTCACGCACCGCCGTGTCGGCGAGCGGTTCGTCGAGCCGGTCTTTCGAACCGGTGACCGACTGCCAGAACTCGGCATGGTCGGCGCGTTCGAGCAGCAGCACGTCGAGCGCGGGCGTATGAATGATGACGAGGACGGACTGCGGAATTTTCGGCGGTTTCGGCATGGCTCAAAACTGGGCGCGACGCGACGCGCGGTACATGTCGGATGACGGTCGAAAGGGTCGGGAAAGCGGTGGCTTCACTGTAACGCAAAAAATGAAAAAGGCGCTGAGGTGAAGTACACCTCAGCGCCTTTTCGTTTCGCTCGTGTGGCTGTTTTGCGGCCGCGCCAAGCGGCCACGGTTTACGCCTTCGGTTCCGGCGAACGCAGACGGATGTGCAGCTCGCGCAGCTGACGCTCGTCGACTTCGCTCGGCGCCTGCGTGAGCAGATCCTGCGCGCGTTGCGTCTTCGGGAATGCGATCACGTCGCGGATCGAGTCGGCGCCGGCCATCATCGTGACGATGCGGTCCAGACCGAACGCGATACCGCCGTGCGGCGGCGCGCCGTATTGCAGCGCGTCGAGCAGGAAGCCGAACTTGGCCTGCGCTTCTTCCGCGTTGATCTTCAGCGCGCGGAACACCTTGCTCTGCACTTCCTCACGATAGATACGCACCGAGCCGCCGCCGATTTCCCAGCCGTTCAGCACCATGTCGTAGGCCTTCGCGAGGCAGCGCGCCGGGTCCGTTTCGAGGTACTCGAGGTGCTCGTCCTTCGGGCTCGTGAACGGGTGATGCGCGGCGACGTAGCGGTTGTCTTCCTCGTCGTATTCGAACATCGGGAAGTCGACCACCCACAGCGGCTTCCAGCCGGACTCGACGAGACCGTTGGCCTTGCCGAATTCCGAATGACCGATCTTCAGGCGCAGGGCGCCGAGGCTGTCGTTGACGACCTTCGCGCGATCCGCCGCGAAGAAGATGATGTCGCCGTCTTGCGCGCCGGTGCGCTCGATGATCGCCTTCAGCGCTTCATCGTGCAGGTTCTTGACGATCGGGCTTTGCAGACCGTCACGGCCCTTCGCCGCTTCGTTGACCTTGATCCACGCGAGACCCTTCGCGCCGTAGATGCGCACGAATTCCGTATAGCTGTCGATGTCGCCACGCGACAGCTCGCCGCCCTTCGGCACGCGCAGCGCCGCGACGCGGCCGTCCTTCGTGTTGGCCGGCGTGCTGAACACCTTGAAGTCGACGTCGCGCATCGCATCGGTCAGTTCGGTGAATTCGAGCTTCACGCGCAGGTCCGGCTTGTCCGAACCGAAGCGGCGCATCGCTTCCGCGTATTCCATGACCGGGAATTTCTCGTCGAGCGCAACGCCGATCGTCGTCTTGAACACGTGACGGATCATCGCCTCGAATAGATCGCGGATTTCCTGTTCCGACAGGAACGAGGTTTCACAGTCGATCTGCGTGAATTCCGGCTGACGGTCGGCGCGCAGGTCTTCGTCGCGGAAGCACTTGGTGATCTGGTAGTAACGGTCGAAGTTCGCGACCATCAGCAGCTGTTTGAACAGCTGCGGCGACTGCGGCAGTGCGAAGAACTGGCCCGGGTTCGTACGCGACGGCACGAGGTAGTCGCGCGCGCCTTCCGGCGTGCTCTTGGTCAGCATCGGCGTTTCGATGTCGATGAAGCCCTGCTCGTCGAGGTACTTGCGCACTTCGATCGCGACGCGATAGCGCAGACGCAGGTTGTGCTGCATCTGCGGACGGCGCAGGTCGAGCACGCGGTGCGTGAGACGCGTGGTTTCCGACAGGTTGTCGTCGTCGAGCTGGAACGGCGGCGTGACCGACGCGTTCAGCACGATCAGCTCGTGGCACAGCACTTCGATCTTGCCGCTCTTCAGCGACGCGTTGGTCGTGCCTTCCGGACGGCCGCGCACGACGCCCTTGACCTGCACGCAGAACTCGTTGCGCACGCCTTCGGCGATCTTGAACATGTCCGCGCGATCCGGATCGCAGACGACCTGAACGAGCCCTTCGCGATCGCGCAGGTCGATGAAGATGACGCCGCCATGGTCGCGGCGGCGGCTTACCCAGCCGCACAGCGAGACGGATTGGCCCAGCAGTTCTTCGGTCACCAGACCGCAGTATTCAGATCTCATCGACATGATGTTTGTCTTTCGTTTTGCATTGGTTGAACGGCGCGCCGCAGACGATCCTGCATGAAGCGTTGCGCGCCGGCATTACAGCGGAGGCTCGACGGTGGTGCGGCGCACCGGCGCCGGCGGTGGCGCGGACGGCGCCACGACGCCCATCGAGACGATGTACTTGAGCGCAGCGTCGACGGTCATGTCGAGCTCGATCACTTCGCTTTTCGGCACCATCAGGAAGAAGCCGGACGTCGGGTTCGGCGTGGTCGGCACGTACACGCTGACGTAATCTTCCTTCAGGTGGTTGGCCACGTCGCCGCCCGGGATGCCGGTCAGAAACGCAATCGTATAGGAACCGCGGCGCGGGTACTCGATCAGCAGCGCCTTGCGGAATGCATTGCCGCTGCTCGACAGCAGCGTGTCGGACACCTGCTTGACGCTGGTGTAGAGCGGGCCGACCACCGGAATGTGCGCGACCAGCAGTTCCCACCACTTCACGAGCTTCTGCCCAATGAAGTTCTGCGTCAACAGCCCGACGACGAAGATGAACGCGAGCGTGAGCACCGCGCCGAGGCCCGGCAAGCGATAGCCGATCGCGCGTTCCGGCTGCCACGAGGTAGGCAGCAGCAACAGCGTCTGGTCCATCGTGCCGATGATCAGACCGAGCACCCACAGTGTGATAGCCAGAGGCACCAGCACCAGCAGGCCGGTCAGAAACACCGATTTGAGCGTGAATTTCTTCGTCGTCATGTGTACCGCCAGAAAGCTGCGCGGGCCGAAGCCCATGCGCGGTAGATACGCCGCCCGCGCGGGGCGGCGGTCCCACTAGGCGCTGCCGGAACCGCTCGGGCTTGCGGCGGCCGCCGCTGCGGCGGGGGCCGCGGGCGCGGCCGGGGCAGCCTGTTCAGCCGGGGCTGCGGCCGCGGACGGCTCGGACTTCGCTTCCGACGTGGCCGGCGCGCTCGCGCCGCCGCTGCCGCCGCGGAAATCTGTCACGTACCAGCCGGAACCCTTCAACTGGAAGCCGGCGGCGGTGAGTTGCTTGCTAAATGTGTCTTTCCCGCACTCGGGGCACTGCGTCAACTGGGGGTCGCTCATCTTCTGGAGCACGTCCTTCCCAAAGCCGCATGACCCGCAACGATAAGCGTAGATCGGCATGATCCTTTCCTACTCCAAATCCCTACTGAAATCTTGTAAACGCTTGCAAAGCCTTGAATTATAGCCGCAAACGATGTCCGTTCCCCGGATTTCGGGTGGCGGACGCGTGATGCGCCCGCCACCGCGCAAGATGGGGGCGTCCCGCGAAGCTCTCAAGAGCGGCGCGTGGGGCTAGCCGCGACGCCGCCAGGTGAGCCAGCGCTCGTGTCCGGCGAACACGGCGATCGAGTCGTCGACCGCTTCGTCTTCGATCAGCTCGAAATGTGGCGTGAACAGCGCATCGAGCTCATCGCGTGCGATGCCGAACGGCGGCCCCTTCGGCGTCGCGCCGATAAAAAAGTACCCCGCGAGCAACCCGCCGGGCGGCAGCAGTTCGGCCATACGTTGCGCGTAGTCGGCGCGGCGCGTCGGCGGCAGCGCGCAGAAGAACGCGCGCTCATAGATCCATCCGGGCGTGAACGGCGGCGCATAGGTGAAAAAGTCCGCCTGCTCGACCAGCGATGCGTGCTGCGTGCCGAGTTGCTCGCGGGCCGCCGCGACGGCGGCGGCCGAGAAGTCGATCGCGCGCACCGGGTTGCCCTGACGGGCGAGCCATACCGCTTCGTGGGCACTGCCGCAGCCTGGAATCAGCACGGCGGCGTTGCGGTGCCGTTCGGCAAACGCGCGAAACGCGGACGGCACGCCCGCCTGGTCCCACGGCGTGTAATGGCGCTCGAAACGTTCGTCCCAGAACTCCGGCGAGTTGGGATCGCGATTCGCGAAATCGGGCATGGGGGGTTGGGTCGGATCGCTCATCGGATGCCTCGTTCAGGTTTGCGCCCGGTCGTCACCGCCAGCCGCGGCCGACACTGCCGCTGAAACACAGTGCGGCCAATGGGCCGCCAGCCGCGCTCAACCGCCGTAAGCGAGCGCCAGGAACGCCCGTGCCAGCATCGCGCCGACGCCGACCGCCACGCCGAACAGCAGCAGGCCTTGCAGCAGACGGTTGGTGCGCTTCTGCTCAAGCAGTATCTGGCGAATCACGTCGTCGTTCGCGCCGCCCACCAGATGATGGCGTTCGGCCAGCATGTTGTGAACGAGGCGCGGCAACTGCGGCAGCGTCTTGCTCCACTGCGGCGCCTCGATCTTCAGGCGTTCATACCAGCCGCGCAAGCCGATCTGCTCGTTCATCCAGCGCTCGAGGTAAGGCTTCGCGGTCTTCCAGAGATCCAGTTCGGGATCGAGCGAACGGCCGAGGCCTTCCACGTTCAGCATCGTCTTTTGCAGCAACACGAGCTGCGGCTGGATCTCGACGTTAAAGCGCCGCGACGTCGAGAACAGGCGCATCAGCACCTGGCCGAGCGAAATGTCCTTCAGCGCGCGATCGAAGTACGGTTCGCAGACCGCGCGGATCGCGCTTTCGAGTTCCTCGACACGCGTGGTCGGCGGCACCCAACCCGACTCCAGATGCAGCGTCGCGACGCGATGGTAGTCGCGCTTGAAGAACGCGAGGAAGTTTTGCGCGAGGTAGTTTTTATCGAAGTCCGACAGCGCGCCGATGATGCCGAAGTCGAGCGCGATATAGCGGCCGAAGTGCGCGGGATCGAGGCTCACCTGGATGTTGCCGGGGTGCATGTCGGCGTGGAAAAAGCCGTCGCGGAACACCTGCGTGAAGAAAATCTCGACGCCCTCGCGCGCGAGCTTGGGGATATCGACGCCCGCCGCGCGCAACGTATCGACCTGGCTGATCGGCACGCCGACCATGCGCTCCATCACGAGCACCGTGGGCGTGCAGAATTCCCAGTACATCTCGGGCACGAGCAGCAGGTCGAGCCCCTGGAAGTTGCGCCGCAGCTGGCTACCGTTGGCGGCCTCGCGCATCAGGTCGAGTTCGTCGTGCAGGTACTTGTCGAATTCGGCGACCACTTCGCGCGGCTTCAGGCGTTTGCCATCGGCCCACAGACGCTCGGCCCACACGGCGATGTCGCGCAACAGCGCAAGGTCGGAATCGATCACCGGCAGCATGTTGGGGCGCAGCACTTTCACCGCGACCGCCTTGCCTGCGTGCTGGCCGGCCTTCACCGTCGCGAAGTGGACCTGCGCGATCGACGCGCTCGCGACCGGCACCCGCTCGAAATCGTCGAACAACACGTCGACCGGCGCGCCGAGCGACTTCTCGACGAGTGCGATCGCGACCGCCGAATCGAACGGCGGCACCTGGTCCTGCAGCTTCGCGAGTTCGTTGGCGATATCGACCGGCAGCAGATCGCGGCGGGTCGACAGCACCTGCCCGAACTTGACGAAGATCGGCCCGAGGCTTTCGAGCGCGAGCCGCAGACGCACGCCCGGCGGCGCATCGAACTTACGACCGAGCGTCGTGATACGCAACAGCAGACGCACGCGCCGATCGTTGATGCGGCTCAACATCATTTCGTCGAGGCCGAAGCGGATGACCGTGAAAAAAATCTTGAGAAAACGCAGAAAACGCATGGCTGGGCCCGTTGACTAGCGCGTGCCGCGCGACGTGGCGGCGCCGCCCGACGCTTGCGCGCCGCGGGCTTCGACCTTCTGTTCGAGACGCTCGATGCGCTTTTCGACGCGAGCGAGCGAATCACGCGCGCGCGCCAGCTCGACATTGAAGTCCGCGAGCGCGGTGCGGCGCACCAGCTGCGGATTCTCGTCGAGCAGATATTCGGCTGCCGTGTCGAGCAGGTTGCGGCCGGTGCGTTGCACATGCTCGCCGACCGAACGCACGAGCGACGTAATGCGCCACGCGGGCCCATCGCCGATCAGCTTCGCGAGATCTTCCTCCGGCTCCCAGCGCAGATGCTCGGCGAGCTTCGCGATCACGGTCGCGAACTCGGCGTCGCCCTCGATCTTCACGTGCTTCATCACCGCGGCCTGGCCACCTTGCAGGAAGGCCGGCAGTGCGTCCGATGGCACCGAGATCGTCACGTCGAACTGGTGCGCATCGGCTTCGTCGAGCGTGCCGAGATAGCCGTCGGGCTGCACGAACAGTGCAAGCACCACCGGTGGACATGACAGGCGTGCGGTCTTGCCCGCGTACGGGGCGAGGCGCTCGCGGGCCCACGATTCGCGGGCGAGCAGGTGATTGACAGCGGCAGCGAAGGGCTTGGCGGCGAGGGTCATCGAAGGTGGCAAGAAAAAACCCGCGCGAGCGAGGTGCTTGCGCGGGCTCCCATTGTAACGTCCGTTCGCTTCGCGGCCTGCTATACCGAACGGCCTAAGCGATGCGCGAGGCGAGGAATCGCTGTGCCGTGGTCGGCTTTTTGCGAGGCAAACGCGACTCGACGCTTCGGCATGTCAGTGTTGCTCGACCTGCTGGATGCCGGCAAGCAGCCAGCCTTCGCCGGCGCGGTTCGCCTTCGTCAGATTCCAGACTTCGACGAACGGCTCGGCCGCCGCGCCCGGCGCCTCGCGGATCAAACCGGAGAAGCGCACGCTCGCGAAGTATTCGGTCGCGCGCTCCTCGACGCCGAGCAGCTCGGCGTTCAACTGCACGACGTCGGTCTGGTTCGGCTGCGTGCCGCGCGCGGTGAGATCGACGCGCACTTCGGCGAACATTTCCGGTGTCGTGAATTCGCGGATGTCATCGATGTTGCCGACGTCCCACGCGGCCTGCAGGCGCACGAAGTACACCTTCGCGTTACGCAGAAACGCTTCGGAATCGAAGCCGGCCGGCACTGACGGCGTCGCGCCGAGCGATGGCGTGGTCAACGGGTTGCCTTGCGGTTCGAGGTACGAGCCGGTCGGCGGCGCGGTGTAACGCGGCTCCTGAATATAGTCGGTGCCTTTGGTGTTCAGCGACGGCGCCGTGCCCGCGTAAGCCGGTTGCGCCGCATCGCGCTTGCGACCGGTGAAGCGGCGGATCAGCCAGATCACGACCATCGCGATCAACGCAATCACGATCACGTTGGCGAACATGCCGGCGAACGCCTCGCCGAGCCCGAAATGCGACAACAACGCGGCGATGCCGAGACCGGCCGCGAGACCGGCGATCGGGCCGAGCCAGCGATTGCGGTTCGGCGCGGCGGGCGGCGTGGGCTTGGTTGCGGGAGCCGCCGGTTGGGCGCTCCGCTGCGTGGCCTGATTGTTCTGCGCCGGCTGGGACGGCGGCGGCGTCTGGCGCTGCTGCTGCAGACTGTTCGACTGACGGCCGAAGCTGCGGCCTCCGCCCATGCGGCGTGCTTCGGCGTCGAGAGAGGCAAGCGTGCCGACCGTCAGCAGACCGACCATCGCGATCAGTCCGATTCTTCTCGCCAGCGACCCCTTAACCTTACGAGCAGATAACAAATTCGAATCGGACATTTCGCACTTTCCTTTAAAAATCGATGGGTTAGAGGACCCTAGTATTTGGTCCCCACATGCAACGCTACCACGCCAGCTGACAAATTGTAATATTTGACGCCGTCGAGACCAGCTTGTTCCATCATAGTTTTCAAAGTTTCCTGGTCAGGATGCATGCGGATCGATTCCGCCAGGTACTGGTAGCTTTCCGCGTCCTTGGCGAAGCGCTCGCCGAGCCACGGCAACACCTTGAACGAATACAGATCGTAGACCTTCTTCAGCGGGTCCCATACCTTCGAGAACTCGAGCACGAGCAGCCGCCCGGCCGGTTTCAGCACACGCCGCATCTCGGCGAGCGCGATGTCTTTATGCGTCATGTTGCGCAAACCGAACGCGACCGTCACAACGTCGAAATAGTTATCCGGAAACGGGATTTTTTCGGCATCGCAAAGCAGCGTCGGCGTAATGATGCCTTTGTCGAGCAGCCGGTCGCGGCCGACGCGCAGCATCGATTCATTGATGTCGGTATGCCAGACCTCGCCCGTCTCACCCGCCTGTTTGGCGAACGCTTTCGACAGATCGCCCGTGCCGCCCGCGATGTCGAGCACCTTGTAGCCCGGCCGCACGTTCGCCTGGGCGATCGTGAACACCTTCCACGCCCGGTGCAATCCGCCCGACATCAGGTCGTTCATCAGGTCGTAGTTGGCGGCCACCGAGTGGAACACCCCCGCCACTTTCTGCGCCTTGTCCTGTTCGTCGACCGATTGAAAGCCGAAGTGGGTTTTGCTCATCGCGCTCGTCCTTTCGCGTGTTCTTGAATGTTGCGCCGCTCGAGCGGCGTTCGGGAGCGAATCGTATCAGTGACAGTGCCCGTGCGCAGCAGCGGCGGGCACCATCGGCGTGTCGCGGTCGATGCCGGCCGCTGCCAGTTTGGCGAGATACGCGCGCCAGAGTTCATCCTGACGCACGGCCATGTCGTACAGCAGGTCCCACGAGTAGATACCGGTGGAGTGTCCATCGGAGAAAGTCGGCTGCAGCGCGTAATTGCCGACGCCTTCGATCATCGTGATCGTCACGTCGCGCTTGCCCGTCTGCAGCGTTTCCTGGCCGGGCCCGTGGCCCTGCACTTCCGCCGACGGCGAATACACGCGCAGCAGTTCGAACGGCAGCCGGTACGCTTCGCCGTTCGCGTACTGCAGTTCGAGCACGCGCGACTTAGAATGCACGACCACGCCGGTCGGCACCGGCGTCTCGGGAGTCAATCCGCTCATGTTGGCCTCATCAGATAACGGCGGGTGATAACGACGCATCGGCCGCCCTGCGCACCGACCGACGCCCGGCGGTGCGCGGCGGCGGATTCAGCGATGCTCAGCCCAGCGCCTGTTCGATTTCCTGCCGCACGGCTTCGCGCAGCAGCGTGGCGTGCGCCCGACGCGACGACAGCATCGCTTCGGACACCGTGCGCTGGCGCGGCGCCCAGATCGGCAGGGGGAAATGCGCGTCGTTCGAGAAACGCGGAATCACGTGCCAGTGCATGTGCGGCACCTGGTTGCCGAGGCTCGCGAGATTGACCTTCGCCGGCTGCATCACGCGCCGCTGCGCACGCTCGACCGCGTAGACGACCTTCATCACGTGATCGCGCTCGTCGGCGGAAAGATCCGAAAACTCGGCTACGTGAGCATTCCAGATGACCCGGCAAAAGCCCGGGTAGTCGTGTTCGTCGGCGAGGACGACTCGCAACGCGTCGTCCTGCCATAGCACATCGCCGCCGTCTTCACGGCAAAAAACGCAGTCCATCGTCGTCCTCGGCAAATATCGTCGGTCGTGCCATTAAACCAGCACGCGCTCGATTCCGCCATTGTTCGCCCGTTGTACGTAGTCCGCCATCCAGTTTTCGCCGAGCACGTGACGTGCCATCTCGACCACGATGTAATCGGCCTCGGTACCCGCGTC
Source organism: Paraburkholderia sp. EG304 (assembly GCF_046543485.1). Taxonomy (NCBI): domain Bacteria; kingdom Pseudomonadati; phylum Pseudomonadota; class Betaproteobacteria; order Burkholderiales; family Burkholderiaceae; genus Paraburkholderia; species Paraburkholderia sp. EG304. Next base: position 147,565 of record NZ_JBKGUA010000002.1, read on the forward strand.
TTCGTTGTAGCGCGACAGCCCTTGCAGGCACGACGGGCAGCTCGTGAGGATCTTGACGTCGGTCGAACCCGCGGTGCCGTTACCCGGCTGCGGACCGTCGCCGGCCTTCAGCACCGAACCGTTCGGCGCACCGGCGGATCCGGCCGATGCATTGGCCGGATTGATCGCGTTCGCGCCCGCTTCGGCAACGAGCGGGATGCCGCGCAGTTTCGCCGCGCCCTTGCGGATTTCCTCTTCCTTGCGGAAGCGCACCTGGGTCGAGATGTCGGGACGCGTGACCGCGAGCGTGCCCGACTCGCCGCAGCAGCGGTCGTTCTTCTCGATCTTGTAGCCGTCCTGCTCCGAACCCATCAGCTGGTTGACGAGCTTGACCGGGTCCATCGTCTTGATCGGCGAGTGGCACGGGTCGTGGTACATGTAGCGCACGCCGTTCACGCCATCGAGCTTGATGCCTTTTTCCAGCAGGTACTCGTGGATGTCGATGATCCGGCAGCCGGGGAAGATCTTTTCGAATTCGTAACCGGCGAGCTGGTCGTAGCACGTGCCGCACGACACCACCACCGTCTTGATGTCGAGGTAGTTCAGCGTATTGGCGACGCGGTGGAACAGCACGCGGTTGTCGGTGACGATCTGCTCGGCCTTGTCGTACTGGCCCGAGCCGCGCTGCGGATAGCCGCAGCACAGGTAGCCCGGCGGCAGCACGGTCTGCACGCCCGCCTCCCACAGCATGGCCTGGGTCGCGAGACCGACCTGCGAGAACAGCCGCTCGGAGCCGCAGCCCGGGAAGTAGAACACCGCTTCCGTATCGACGGTGGTCGTCTTCGGATTGCGGATGATCGGGACGATCTTGTTGTCCTCGATATCGAGCAACGCGCGCGCGGTCTTCTTCGGCAGGTTGCCCGGCATCTTCTTGTTCATGAAGTGGATCACCTGCTGCGTGACCGCCGGCTTGCCGACCGTGGCGGGCGGATGCGCGGTCTGCTTCTTCGTGAACTTCTTCAACACCTCGTTGCCGAGGCGTTGCGCCTTGTAGCCGACGCCCATCATCGCGGTGCGCGCGAGGTTGATGGTCTGCGGATTCGTCGCGTTCAGGAAGAACATGCCCGCCGCGTTGCCCGGGTTGAACTTCTTCTTGCCCATCTTGCGCAACAGGTTGCGCATGTTCATCGACACGTCGCCGAAGTCGATCTTCACCGGGCACGGCGTCACGCACTTGTGGCAGACAGTGCAGTGATCGGCGACGTCGTTGAACTCGTCCCAGTGCTTGATCGACACGCCGCGGCGCGTCTGCTCTTCGTACAGGAATGCCTCGACCAGCAAAGAGGTGGCGAGAATCTTGTTGCGCGGGCTGTACAGCAGGTTCGCGCGCGGCACGTGCGTCGCGCAGACCGGCTTGCACTTGCCGCAACGCAGGCAGTCCTTGATCGACTCGGAAATCGCGCCGATATCGGACTGCTGCATGATCAGCGACTCGTAGCCCATCAGGCCGAAGCTCGGCGTGTACGCGTTGCGCAGGTCCGCGCCTTCGAGCAGCTTGCCCGCGTTGAAGCGGCCGTGCGGATCGACACGCTGCTTGTACTTGCGGAATTCGCCGATCTCGTCGTCGGTCAGGAATTCGAGCTTGGTAATCCCGATGCCGTGCTCGCCGGAGATCACGCCGTCAAGCGAACGCGCGAGCTTCATGATGCGCGCGACCGCGGTGTGCGCGTCCTGCAGCATCTCGTAGTTGTCGGAGTTGACCGGGATGTTCGTGTGCACGTTGCCGTCGCCCGCGTGCATGTGCAGCGCAACGAACACGCGGCCGCGCAGCACCTGCTTGTGGATCGCCTGGGCTTCGTCGAGGATCGGCTTGAACTCGCCGCCGTTGAAAATCTGCCGCAATTCGGCGCGGATTTCCTGCTTCCACGACACGCGGATCGTGCGGTCCTGCGCGAGGTGGAAGACGGCTGCGTCCGGTTGCGCGTCGACGCGATCGGCGAACTTCTCGGCGAGCGATTCGTAGCCGAGGCCGACCAGATAGTGCTGCGCCTCGCGCAGCGACAAGTCGAGCTTGTCGCGCACGAATTCCCAGCGCGTGCGCACACGCGCGAGCAGATCGAGCGCCTGCTGCACGCGGTCTTCGAGCAGCTCGGCGCTCGGGATTTCGTTCGCGTCGTCGCTCTTGCCGAGCGGCAGCTTGCCGCCCTTGAAGAACGCTTCGAGCGCGTCGACCAGTTGCAGCTTGTTCTTCAGCGACAGCTCGATGTTGATGCGCTCGATGCCGTCCGTGTACTCGCCCATGCGGTCGAGCGGAATCACGACGTCTTCGTTGATCTTGAACGCGTTGGTGTGCTTCGCGATCGCGGCGGTGCGGCTGCGGTCGAGCCAGAAGCGCTTGCGGGCTTCGGCGCTCACCGCGACGAAACCTTCGCCGCTCTTGCCGTTGGCCATGCGCACGACTTCGGACGTAGCCTGCGCGACCGCATCCGCATCGTCACCGACAATATCGCCGATCAGCACCATCTTCGGAAACGCGTTGCGCTTGCTCTTGGTCGCATAGCCGACCGCGCGCAGATAGCGCTCGTCGAGATGCTCGAGGCCCGCGAGAATCGCGCCGCCCTGGCGCGACGTTTCGAACAGGTAGTCCTTGATTTCGACGATGCTCGGAATCGCCTCGCGCGCCTGGCCGAAGAACTCGAGACAGACGGTGCGTGTATGCGCGGGCATCTTGTGCAGCACCCAGCGCGCCGACGTGATGAGACCGTCGCAACCTTCCTTCTGCACGCCCGGCAGCCCGGCGAGGAATTTGTCGGTGACGTCCTTGCCGAGGCCTTCCTTGCGAAATACGCGGCCCTTGATGTCGAGCGATTCGGTGCGCAGCAGCTTCTCGCCCGGCGCGTAGTTGCCGTCGAACCACTTGAGCTCGAAACGCGCGACTTCGATGTCGTGGATCTTGCCCATGTTGTGCTCGAGACGCGTGACTTCGAGCCAGTTCCCTTCCGGGTCGACCATGCGCCACCACGCGAGGTTATCGAGCGCCGTGCCCCACAGCACCGCCTTCTTGCCGCCCGCGTTCATCGCGACGTTGCCGCCGACGCAGGACGCGTCGAGCGAGGTCGGGTCGACCGCGAACACGAAGCCGGCCTGCTCGGCCGCTTCGGTCACGCGCCGCGTGACGACGCCCGCGCCCGAGAAAATCGTCGCGACCTTGCGATCGACGCCCGGCAGCTGGGTCATTTCGACCGGGCCGAGCTGCTCGAGCTTTTCGGTGTTGATGACGGCCGAGAACGGCGTGAGCGGCACCGCGCCGCCCGTGTAGCCGGTGCCGCCGCCGCGCGGAATCACGGTCAGGCCGAGTTCGAAGCAGGCCTTGATCATGCCGGCGATTTCGGCCTCGGAGTCCGGCGTCAGCACGACGAACGGATATTCGACGCGCCAGTCGGTCGCGTCGGTCACGTGCGAGACGCGCGACAGGCCGTCGAACTTGATGTTGTCTTTCTGCGTGACCTTGCCGAGCACGCGCGTGGTGCGGCGGCGCAGGTCGTAGGTCTGCTGGAATTCGCTGGCGAATTGGTCGATCGCGCGGCGCGCGGCCTGCACGAGCTTTTCGACGCGCGCGGCGCGCTCGACGCCGGCTTCGTCGCCGTGCTCGCGCAGATCGGCGCGGCGGCGCTTCTCGATTTCGGCGAGGCGGTGATTGAGCGCCTCGATCAGCAGCGCGCGGCGCTTCGGATTGTCGAGCAGGTCATCCTGCAGATACGGATTGCGGCGCACGACCCAGATATCGCCGAGCACTTCATACAGCATGCGCGCCGAGCGGCCGGTGCGGCGTTCGGCGCGCAGTTCGGCGAGCGCGTCCCAGGCATCGTTGCCGAGCAGGCGGATGACGATTTCGCGGTCGGAGAACGACGTGTAGTTGTAGGGAATTTCGCGCAGACGCGCTTCGGGATCGGCGGCCACCGCAGCGGCGGCGCCGTGCGGATCGAAAACTTGAGGTGCGTTCATGTTTGGACGACTCGGTAGGTCGGCCTGGCGCGCTCGTCACGAGGCGTCGGCCGACAATGCGCGTGGGGCGCAATGCTTGAAATCTTCTAGGGCTTCCAGGGGAGCGAAAACGACCGGCGGCCAACTCACGGCGGTCGCTTCGCGGCACTCAGAGACAGCTACACGATCGCGCGTGGCGGACATGCCGCTCCGCCGCGGGGCAGGATTCGCGCGGAACGGGCATTAAATGGGCGATCCGAGGCTGCCAGTGCATCTTCCGATCCTTATTCCAAAATGGAATTCTACCGCATCATCCCGCCACGCGTTGACGGCGGGAACCTGGGCGGTGACGGTGCTTCGGGGGATTTGGCGGCGAATCCCGCGGCGTTTCGCATGCGACCCCATTGACCGGCCGGACGGTTTGGCAAACTTCGCTTTGCAGTGCCGAAACGGCCCCACCAAGGGCGTGCCACCCCTCCCCGCCGCGCGCGGAACGGCCAGAGCGGGCACCGTTGGCGCTATCATTGACGTTTTCCCGTCTCACATAGCGCACCGCGCGACCCGCATGGCTTCCCACGACTACCTGAAAAAGACCCTGACCGCGCGCGTCTACGACGTGGCGCGCGAGACCGAACTCGAACGCGCGCCGAACCTGTCGGCACGGCTGCGCAATCCGGTCTATCTGAAGCGCGAGGACAACCAGCCGGTGTTCTCGTTCAAGCTGCGCGGCGCGTACAACAAGATGGCGCATATTCCGGCCGAAGCGCTCAGTCGCGGCGTGATCACCGCATCGGCGGGCAATCATGCGCAGGGCGTCGCGTTGTCGGCCGCACGCATGGGCGTGAAAGCGATCATCGTCGTGCCGGTGACGACGCCGCAGGTCAAGGTCGACGCGATCCGCACGCACGGCGGGCCGACCGTCGAGGTCGTGCAGTTCGGCGAATCGTATAGCGATGCCTATGGTCACGCGGTCAAGCTGCAGGAAGAACGCGGCCTGACCTTCGTGCATCCGTTCGATGATCCGTACGTGATCGCCGGCCAGGGCACCGTCGCGATGGAAATTTTGAGCCAGCACCAGGGGCCGATTCACGCGATCTTCGTGCCGATCGGCGGCGGCGGGCTCGCGGCCGGTGTCGCGGCATACGTGAAATCGGTGCGCCCGGAGATCAGGGTGATCGGCGTGCAGACCGATGATTCGTGCGCGATGGCCGCCTCGCTGAAGGCGGGCGAGCGCGTGACGCTGAACGAAGTGGGCCTGTTCTCCGACGGCACCGCGGTGAAGCTCGTCGGCGAGGAAACCTTCCGTCTGTGCAGCGAATATCTCGACGAAGTGCTGCTCGTGAACACCGATGCGCTGTGCGCGGCGATCAAGGACGTGTTCCAGGACACGCGCAGCGTGCTCGAACCGGCAGGTTCATTGGCGGTGGCGGGCGCGAAGCAGTACGCCGAACGGGAAGGCATCGAGAACCAGACGCTGATCGCGATCACGTCGGGCGCGAACATGAACTTCGACCGCATGCGCTTCGTCGCCGAACGCGCGGAAGTGGGCGAAGCACGTGAAGCCGTTTTCGCGGTGACGATCCCCGAAGAGCGCGGCAGCTTCAGGCGCTTCTGCGAGCTGGTCGGCACGCGCAGCGTCACCGAATTCAACTACCGGATCGCCGACGCGAACTCCGCGCATATCTTCGTCGGCGTGCAGATCCGCAATCGCAGCGAACCGGCGCAGATCGCCGGCGCATTCGAAGCGCACGGCTTCGCCACGGTCGATCTGACCTTCGACGAACTGTCGAAGCAGCACATCCGCTATATGGTTGGCGGCCGTTCGCCGCTCGCACGCGACGAGCGTCTGTTCCGCTTCGAGTTTCCCGAGCGTCCGGGTGCGTTGATGAAATTCCTGTCGTCGATGGCGCCGAACTGGAACATCAGCCTGTTCCACTATCGCAACCAGGGTGCGGACTACAGCTCGATCTTGGTCGGCATTCAGGTGCCCGAGAGCGACCATGCAGCGTTCGAGCGCTTCATCGAAACGCTCGGCTATCCGTGCTGGGAAGAAACGAAAAACCCGGTCTATCGCCTCTTCCTCGCTTGATCTCTTCGGACCGGAACTCACCGATGGCGCTTTCGCTTGTCGACAAACTGGTGGTCGCAATCTCGTCGCGCGCGCTGTTCGACTTCGAGGAAGAGAACCGCGTCTACGAGGCCGGCGACCTGAAGGCCTACGAAGCGTTGCAGCGCGAGCGCCTGAACGTGCCCGCGAAACCGGGCGTCGCCTTTCCTTTGATCCGCAAGCTGCTCGCGCTGAACGCCGCCGGCGGTCATCGCGTCGAAGTGGTGATCCTGTCGCGCAGCGATCCGATCAGCGGCCTGCGCGCGTTTCATTCGTGCCGCGAACACGGGCTCGCGATCGAGCGCGGCGTGTTCACGCGCGGCCGCGCACCGTTCGGTTATCTGAAGCCGCTGAGCGCGTCGCTGTTTCTGTCGGCGAATCAGCAGGACGTGCGCGATGCACTCGCCGCTGGGTTCCCTGCCGCACGCGTGTTGCCGGAATCGGCGAAAATGGCGAGCAAGTACCCGGACGAAATCCGCATTGCGTTCGACGGCGACGCGGTCTTGTTTTCCGACGAAGCGGAGCGCATCTTCCAGAAGGACGGCCTGCGTGCGTTCGTCGGTCACGAGATCGACAACAAGCATCTGCCGCTCGCGGACGGACCGCTCAAGCCGCTGCTCGAAGCACTGCACCGGTTGCAAAAACTCGCGGACGCGGCCGCGCCGATGCGCATTCGCACGGCACTGGTAACAGCACGCTCGGCCCCCGCGCATGAGCGCGCGATCCGCACCCTGATGGCGTGGAACATCGAAATCGACGAAGCGATGTTCCTCGGCGGCCTCGATAAAAGCGCATTTTTGCGCGAGTTCGAGCCCGACTTTTTCTTCGACGACCAGATCGGCCACTGCGAATCGGCCCGCGTCGTAACGGCGACCGGGCACGTGCTGAGTGGCATCGTGAACGCATCATGACACCCGAACAATCTCCGCTCGGCAAGTCCTCGACTTACACCGAACAATACGATCCGACGCTGCTGTTTCCGATTGCGCGCAGCCATGCGCGCGAGACGATCGGCATTACCGCGCGACTGCCGTTTTTCGGCACCGACATCTGGAACGCCTACGAGCTGTCGTGGCTCAACGCGCGCGGCAAACCGCAAATCGCGGTCGCCACGTTCTTCGTACCGGCCGACTCGCCGAACATCGTCGAATCGAAATCGTTCAAGCTGTACCTGGGCTCGTTCGCGCAGACCGCCTTCGAATCGACCGAGGCCGTGCGCGACACGATCAGGCGCGACGTGTCCGCGTCGTGCGGCGCGACCGTGTCGGTGCATCTGTACACGCCGCACGAATTCGGCAAGCTGAAAATGGAAGAATTCGGCGGCCTGTCGCTCGATCGGCTCGAACTCGAGGCGAGCGTCTATCAGCCGGATGCGTCGCTCCTGAGCGCGGCGCACGGCGAGGCGCCGGTCGAGGAAACGCTGTTCTCTAACCTGCTGAAGTCGAACTGCCCGGTGACCGGCCAGCCGGACTGGGGCAGCGTGCAGATCCACTATGCCGGGCCGCAGATCGATCACGCGGGTCTGTTGCGCTACATCATCTCGTACCGTAATCACACCGGCTTTCACGAGCAATGCGTCGAGCGGATCTTCGTCGACATCATGAAGATGTGCAAACCGCTGAAGCTCGCGGTCTATGCGCGCTACACGCGCCGCGGCGGGCTCGACATCAACCCGTTCCGCACCAACTACAACCTGCCGATGCCGGACAACATGCGGCTTGCGCGGCAGTAACGGTAAGCACCGCGGCAAACGCAACGAGGGCGCCGCAGGCCATCACAGCCTGCGGCGCCCTCATCACATCGAAGCCGTCAAAGCGCTCAGGCCGCCGGCTTCTTGTAAGCGACGCAATCCACCTCGACCTTGCAGTCGATCACCATCGACGACACCACGCACGCGCGCGCCGGCGGATTCTCGCCAAAATACTCGCGAAACACCTTGTTGAACGACGCGAAGTCGCGCGGATCGTCGAGCCACACGCCGCAACGCACGACGTGCTCGGCGCCGTAGCCCGCTTCCTTCAGGATCGCGAACACGTTCTGGATCGCTTTGTGCGATTGCTCGACGATGCCGCCGTTGATCACTTCGCCGTTTTCCATCGGCGTCTGGCCCGACACGAACAGCCAGCCGTCCGCTTCGACCGCGCGCGCGAACGGCATTACCTGACCGCCCGTTCCCTTTCCGCCTTCCACGCCATATCGCTTCATCGTCACACTCCTCAAAAAGTCGGGCACGTACGCGGCGCCCTCGCCGCGCGTGCCACCATCAATCGATAAAAATCAGAACGCGCCCTGAGCATCGCCCTTCGACGGCGCACCGCGCGTGACGAACCGGCCGGCCCGCTCGCCCGTCACCGCGCCGTCGCGATACGACAGCACGCCGTTGACCCACACCGCGTCGATGCCGGCAGCGGGCTGCTGCGGCTTGTCGAAGGTCGCCACGTCGTGCACTTTCGCCGGATCGAACAGCACGAGGTCGGCGTGATAGCCGATATGCACTTCGCCGCGCTGCGCGAGACCGAAGCGGCGCGCGGACAGGCTCGTCATCTTGCGCACCGCTTCCTCGAGCGGCAGCAGCGCGGCATCGCGCGCATAGTGGCCGAGCACGCGCGGAAACGCGCCCCACAGCCGCGGATGCGGCAGCGGATCGTTCGGCAAGCCGTCCGAGCCGACCATCGTCGCCGGATGCGACAGGATGCGCCGCACGTCGTCTTCGGACATGTTGTGATAGACCGCGCCCGCCGGCTGCAGGCGCTTGCCCGCTTCCTGCTGCGACACGCCCCATTCGGCGGCGACGTCCTTGATCAGCTTGCCCGCCATCTCGGGATGCGGCTCGGACCACGTGATCGTGATGTCGATGTCGCCCGTCACCTGCTTCAGATCGAGCGTCGACGAACTGCGGTTGTACGGATAGCAGTCGCAACCGACCGGCTGCCCGCCGCGCGCGCCTTCGAGCGATTTCAGCACCTCGACGCTGCGCCCCCAGTTCGACGGCCCCGCGCACTTCAGATGCGAGATCACGACCGGCACGCGCGCATGACGGCCGACGCGGTAGGCCTCGTCCATCGCGTCGAGAATCGCGTCGAACTCGGTGCGCATGTGGGTCGTGTACAGCGCGCCCGCGGCCGCGAGCGGCTCGGCGAGCGCCATCACTTCCTCGGTCGGCGCGGCGAATGCCGAGCCGTATGCGAGCCCCGAGCTGAGACCCAGCGCGCCGTGCGCGAGCGCTTCCTCGAGCTGCGCGCACATGCGCTCGATTTCCTCGGCGGTCGCCGCGCGATCGAGCCGGTCCATCTGGTTATTGCGCAACGCCGTGTGGCCGATCAGCGCGCCGACGTTCACCGCCGGCCGCGCGGCGTTCACCGCGCTCACGTAGTCGGCGAAGGTCGGATACTGGAACGCATCGCGCTCGCCGAGCAGGTTCATCGGATCGGGCGGATCGCCCTTCAGCGACACCGGCGACGCGCTGATGCCGCAATTGCCGACGATCACCGTCGTCACCCCTTGGGTGATCTTCGGCAGCATTTGCGGCGAGCGGATCACGTGTGTGTCGTCGTGCGTGTGCACGTCGATGAAGCCCGGCGCGAGCGCGCGCCCCTCGGCCTCGATCACCTCTTCGGCAAGCCAGTTCGACAGATTGCCGATCGCGGCGATGCGCCCGTCGCGGATCGCCACATCGCGCTCGACGGGCGGTGCGCCCGTGCCGTCATACAGTTGCGCGCCGACGATCAGCGTGTCGGCGGCTTCGGGATGCGAATGCATGGATCAATCTCCTAACGGTTGTCGATCGCCGCCGCCGCGGTGCGCGTCGAGCGCGTGCTTCATGCGGCGCAGCAATTCGCGGCTCTCGTCGCCCTGGCTGACGGCAAGTTCGGTGACGAGCACATCAAGCGCCATCATCATCGCGTAACGGGATGACGACGGCTTGTAAATGAAGTCGGTTTCGAACGCGACGATCGGGATCAGCCAGTCGGCGAGCTTCGCCAGCGGCGACGCGGGCGCGGTCACCGCGACCACCGTCGCGCCATAGCTGCGCGCGATCTTGCAGTTCTCGACCATCTCCGGCACGCGCCCCGTGGTGGACAGCGCGATCACCACGCAGTCGCGCGACACCGTGCTCGCGACCATGCGCTGCAACAGCCCGTCCTGATAGGTCGCGACCGGGCGGCCGAGGCGCACGAGCCTGAAACGCATTTCGTCGGCGAGCGCGGTCGAACCGCCGCCCATGCCGAACACGTAGGTCATGCGCGCATTGCGCAGCGCGGCCGCCGCTTCGGCGAGCGGCGCCTGGCGCAGCAGTTGGTGATTGTGCGCGAGCGCGGTTTGCAGTTCGTCGAACACGCGCGTGGCGATCGGCTCGGGTGCGTCACTTGCTGCGTCGCGCTCGAGAAAACGCTGACCGACCGCGGCCGCCTGCGCGAGCCGCAGCTTCAGCTCGCGCACGTCGCGGCAGCCGACCGCCTTCGCGAAACGCGTGACGGTCGCGATGCTGACCTCGGCCTGCTGCGCGAGGGCGCCGATGCTCGCGCGCGACGCGCCGGTCAGATCGTCGAGAATCAGCGCGGCGACCTTGCGTTCGGCCGAGCGCAACTCCGGCGCGCATTCGGCGATGCGCGCGACGATGTCGAAAGCGAGCGGTTCGGCGCTACTGTTCATGGCGGGCGATGGGGTTCGCGGCACGGCTTTCGCGCCCCTTTCCGGCGGCCTTCGAAACCCGTGGTACTAAATAACATTTCTCCGGACATCGTACTTTCGGTAACATGGTAAAGTCAAATTTGATTCAATTTAACCGGACGATGGAGCACGGAGACATGAAAGTTACAAACTATCAGGGCGCGACGATTGATCCTTATAGCAAGGGCTTGGGCATGGTTCCGGGCACGAGCGTCCAGCTGAAGGACGCTGCGCGCCTCGAGTGGAACCTGCTTGCCGAGGACGTCAGCCTGCCGGCCGCCGTGCTGTACGAGGACCGCGTCGAGCACAACCTGAAGTGGATGCAGGCGTTCGTCGCCGAATACGGCGTCAAGCTCGCGCCGCACGGTAAGACCACGATGGCGCCGCAACTGTTTCGCCGTCAGCTCGAAACCGGCGCGTGGGGCATCACGCTCGCCACCGCTCATCAGGTGCGCGCGGCGTATCACGGCGGTGTGTCGCGCGTCCTGATGGCGAATCAGCTGGTCGGCCGCCACAACATGATGATGATCGCCGAGTTGCTCAGCGATCCGGATTTCGAATTCTTCTGCCTCGTCGATTCGGCCGAAGGTGTCGAGCAACTCGGCGAATTCTTTACCTCGGTGAAGAAGCCGCTGCAGGTGCTACTCGAACTCGGCGTGCCGGGCGGGCGCACCGGCGTGCGCGATGAAGCGCAGCGCAACGCGGTGCTGGACGCGATCGCGCGCTATCCGGACGTGCTGAAGCTCGCGGGCGTCGAACTGTACGAGGGCGTGCTGAAGGAAGAACCCGAGGTGCGCGCGTTCCTGCAAGGCGCGGTTGCGGTCACGCGCGAGCTCGTCGAGCAGGGGCGTTTCGCGCGCTCGCCGGCGGTGCTATCGGGCGCGGGATCGGCGTGGTACGACGTGGTCGCCGAAGAGTTCGCGCAGGCGACGCAAACCGGCAAGGTCGAGGTCGTGCTGCGGCCCGGCTGCTACCTGACGCATGACGTCGGCATCTATCGCAAGGCGCAGACCGACATCTTCAAGCGCAATCCGGTCGCGAAGAAAATGGGCGAAGGCTTGCTGCCGGCGCTGCAATTGTGGGCGTACGTGCAGTCGATTCCCGAGCCGGATCGCGCGATCATCGGCCTCGGCAAACGCGACTCCGCGTTCGACGCGGGCATGCCGGAGCCGGCGCGCCACTATCGTCCGGGCCAGCAAGCGCCGCGCGACATCGCAGCGAGCGAGGGCTGGGAAATCTTCGGTCTGATGGATCAGCACGCGTATCTGCGCATTCCCCCGGGCGCCGATCTGAAAGTGGGCGACATGATCGCGTTCGACATCTCGCATCCGTGCCTGACGTTCGACAAGTGGAAGCAGGTGCTGCTGGTCGATCCACAGTATCGCGTGAAGGAAGTGATCGAGACGTTTTTCTGATTGGATTGGAGTGGATTGCGCCGCGCTGAAGCGCGGGCTTTTCGACGATAGAAAAAAGGCTGTGAGCCCAAGGGCGCACAGCCTTTTTTTGTCGTCGCACGCGGAGAAGAAATCACACGCGCTGTGCCGCCTCGTCGCCGGCGGTTTCCTGGGCTGCTCCAGCGGCGCCGGCCGCTGCGCTCGCATTGGCCGCCACTTCGCCGATGCGCGTCTCCAGCATTTTCAGCGCGCTCGACAACGCCGCGAGCGCCTCATCCGGCAACCCGGCCATCGTGTCGTGCAAGAACGCCTGGCGACGCGGCAGGCTCGCTTCGGTCGCGTCGCGACCCGCCTCGGTCAGGCGCACGTTGGTCACGCGGTTATCGCGCGCGTCCATGCTGCGCGCGATCCAGCCCAGGCTTTCGAGCGCCTTCAACTGCCGCGTCAGCGCGCCCGGATCGACGCGCAGCCGCTCGACGAGCCGCTTCTGCGACGACTCGCCGGCCTGCTCGTGCAGCGCGAGCAGAATGCGCCAGCGTGGCAGCGGATGACCCACCTGGGTCTCGAATGCCGACATGAAGGCCCGATACGTGCGACCAAATTGCTGCATGACGGCGACGCGGTCCTGTTCTTCCATAATCTGCCTGTCCAACACCAAGTCCAAAAAATCAGTCTGCGTGAATCACCGGCTCGAGCTTGCGCTGGAGCTTGACCGGCGGCACGCGGCGGCTTTGCCACACCGACACGACGGCGATCAGCGCGGCCATCGCGAGACCAAGATGAATCGCGCCGACCAGCGACTCGCGCGCGCTTTCGAGCAGCATCGCGCCGTTGTGGCCCGCGTGCGTCAGCTGATCGACGAGCGTGGTCTGCGCATCGCGGTTGATCAGGATCTGCGGATCGCCGAGATCGCCGAACCAGTGCGAAGCGCCCGCGCCTTCGAGCGCACTGCGCACGCCGCTCTTGTACATGTGGGTCACGAGGGTGCCGGTCAGCGCGGTGCCGATCATGCCGCCGATCATCCGCAGCGACTGCAGCAGCGCGGTCGCGATGCCGAGGTGTTCGCGGCCCGCGGACTGCTGCGCGAAAATCGTCAGATTCGGCATCACGAAACCGAGCCCGAGGCCGCCGACGACCATGAACGACATCAGTACCCATTGCTGCATCGATCGGGTCGCGACGACGATGCCGAGGCATGACAGCGCGAGCATCGCAAAGCCGATGTACAGCATCAGGTTCGGATTCTTGATCCGCGACACGACGCGCCCGTTCGTGATACTGCCGATCGTGATGAACACGACGAGCGGCGTGATCACGAGGCCCGCTTCTTTCGGCGACATGCCGAAGCCGCCCTGGAACAGCAGCGGTGCGTAGAACAACAGCGAGAACATCGTGAAGCCGCCGAGCACGGCCAGCGTGAACAGCGCGGCGAGGCTACGGTTGCGGAACATGTCGACTGGCAGGATGGCGGTCGGGCAGCGCTTTTCCCATTTCCACAGCGCGATGGCCGACGCGACGCTCAGCCCGAGCAGCGCGAACGCGCTCAGCGTGATGCCGTGCTTCGGCAGCAACTCGACGAACAGTTGCAGCGAGCCGAGCGCGATCGCGATCAACAGCGCGCCGGGCCAATCGAGCCGCATCTTGCCTTCATGCTCGACGTGCCGCAGATGCGGCAGGAAACGCCAGACGAAAAACAGCGACAGCAGCCCGACCGGCAGATTCACATAGAACACCGAACGCCAGCCGTAGTACTGCGTCAGAAAACCGCCAAGCGAAGGCCCGACCGCATTCGCGATGCCGAACGCCGAACTCATCAGCACCTGCCAGCGCAACCGCACGACGGAATCGGGGAACAGATCGGGAATGCACGCGAACGCGGTGCCGACCAGCATGCCGCCGCCAATGCCCTGCAAGCCGCGGGCGAGCACGAGAAACAGCATGTCGTTGGCGGCGCCGCACAACACCGAGGCGCTGGTAAACACGACGATCGATGCGATCACGAACGGCTTGCGCCCGTAGTAATCGCCGAGCCGGCCGAAGATCGGCACGGTGATCACCGAGCTCAGCAGATACGAGGTGGCGACCCATGCGTACAGCTCGAAGCCCCGCAGTTCGGACACGATGGTGGGCAGCGCGGTGCCGACCACGGTCTGGTCGAGCGCGACCAGCATCGTGACGAACGAGATGCCGAGCATGGCCAGCAGGGATTCGCGGAACGGTAAGACTTGCCCACTCGAATGGTGGGCGGCGGTATGGACAGCCATTTTTGATGGAGCAAAAGTTGACGTGTCAAAAGATTGAAAATCATACCACGCTGCACCGCTCCGCGCGGGACGGAACACGCCTTGCAACGCGGTAGACTCACTTGCAGTACCCACGCCATGACATGCCAGGGAGGCTCATGCAGCCGAGTTCGCTCGCAGCACCATCCTTATCGGAGCAAGACCTCGCCGCGCTGCGGCGCGCCAAACACCAGCTCGAAAGCCCCGCGCTCGCGATGAAGCTCGCCAGCGTCGTCGGCGCGCCGATCGAAAAGCTGCTGTCGCGCATTCCGGTGTTCGCCAACGAAAAAGTGTCCGATGCGACGCAGGCCGCGTTGCGCAAATGTCTGTCGATCGCGCTGCGCACGCTCGGCCGGCGCGACGACGCCAGGCTGCTCGCGCCGGACAAGCCGAACAACCTGCTGCACAAGTTCGCGGTCGCGACGACCGGCGCGGCTGGCGGCGCGTTTGGATTGCTCGCGCTGCCGGTCGAACTGCCCGTCACGACCACGCTGATGTTTCGATCCATCTGCGACATCGCGCGCAGCGAGGGCGAGGACCTGACCTCGGTCGACACACAGCTGCAATGCCTGACCGTGCTCGGCATGGGCGGCGCCTCGAGCGAGGACGACGACGCCGACCTCGGCTACTTCTTCATGCGCGGCGCGCTCGCGCAGGCGGTGTCGAAGGCGTCGTCCGAGGTGGCCAGCAAGGGCTTCACGGCCCACGGCTCGGCGGCGCTGCTGCGGCTCATCAACGCGATCGCCGCGCGCTTTTCGGTGCAGGTCAGCGAGCAGATCGCGGCCAAATCGATTCCGGCGATCGGCGCCGTGCTCGGCGCGATGGTCAATACCGTGTTTATCGATCACTTCCAGCAGGTCGCGCACGGGCACTTCACCGTGCGGCGGCTCGAGCGGCAATACGGCCAGCAAACGATCGAAGCCGTCTATCGGACGCTCGACATCACACTCGACGCGTGAGCCCTGTTCGCGGCGCGGCTCGTCGCGCGTCGCACGAAGGCGGCCGCGCGATCGAGCGCGCGGTTCGCCTCCGGCATGAACGGCGCGAACAGCGGCCACACGTGCGGCAGCTTGTTCCACACCTCGCATTCGCAATCGACGCCTGCCGCGTGCGCGTTGTCGGCGACGCGGCGCGTGTCGTCGAGCAGCACTTCGGTGCTGCCCGCCTGCAGGAACAGCGGCGGCAGACCGTGCAGGTCCGCGTAGACCGGCGACGCGTACGGATGGGTGGGCGGCGCATCGCCCAGATAGACCTTGGCCGCGCGCTCGATCGAGGCGCCGCAAAACATCGGATCGACGCTGTCGTTGGTGCGCAGGCTCGCGCCGGTGGTCGCCAGATCGGTCCACGGCGAGAACAGCAGACCGCCCGCGGGCATCGGCGCACCCGCGTCGCGCAGCGCGACCAGCGTGGCGAGCGCGAGACCGCCGCCGGCCGAGTCGCCGGCGATCACGATCGAGCTGGGTGCGATGCCCATCGCGAGCAACTGTCGATAGGCGGCGGTGGCGTCGTCGAGCGCCGCTGGGAAGCGATGCTCGGGGGCGAGGCGGTAGTCGAGGGAGAAAAGCCGCGCGTCGGCGCGGGTCGCGAGAGCGAACGTCAGCGACCGATGCGTGCGCGGCGAGCAGAAGTAGTAACCGCCGCCATGGCAATACAGCACCGTAGGCTCCGCGCCGCCGGCCGTGCCGCCGTCCACGCGCTCCAGCCATTCGCCGACGAGCGGCGCGTTGCCTGCGCCGTACGTTTCGCGCAGATGCCAGCCGCGCGGCACGCGTGGCGACCACACGCGCCTCGACGTCAGCGCGCGCGCCCGTTCGACGTTGATAAACGGTTTGAGGGTTTCGGGCCGGAACTGCCTGCGCAAATACCAGCACGCGAGCGCGCTTTGCCAGCTCATCGGGACATGCTCCTTCGTTGAAGTCCCGTCATGGTACGTGGGTTGGCAGGGGCCGTTGGTTTGGCGGGTTCCAATCGCGTGACGGTGATCGTGGCCGCGGCACGCGCGCCGGGCCAACGCGAGGTCCATGCCTAGTTCGCCGGCAACACCTGTCCGCGAATTTCGCCCGTCGGATTCTGCGCGGTATGAACATTGAAGTACCACTGCCCCGCCATCAGATCCATGACCTGCTGCTCGGTCAGCTTCACCGTGCCTTTGATCGGACTCGCGAGCCCATTCTTCTCGATGGGCACCTGGACCTTCGCATTCTGGCCGACCGGCGCGGGACCGTGGAAATGCGCGGCGGTGACCGGACCGCTCAAGCCCTCGTAAGTAACAGTCCACTGCAGCGATTGAGTGGACGTGTCGAAGCTCGCATTCAGCATGCCATGCCCGTGACTCACACGCGGCGGCACTTCGCTCGACGGCTGGAGATTCGCCTTCAGCGCAACCGTATCCGCAAATGCAGCGCTCGATGCAAGCGCGCACAGCAGTACTGCCAGATTCAATTTTCGCTGCGAAATCATGGTCTTCTCCGGACATTGACGCGCCGCGGCGGCATTGTGTCGGCCGTGCGGAGCATCCACATACTAGTGCAAATCATTTGAAGCCGGTGAGGCTGGGATGGTGGTTTGCCCGGGGCAGCATTGAGAAAAAAACGTAGCGCGAAATCGTTTAATCGATTTGATCAAAAAGTTAATTGCGCGATTTGTAATGAATAAATCACGTTATTCCTGGTATGCTTCGACTCGCGAGAAGTGACTCCTTCATCGAAGGACGTCTCCAAATCTTTAACGCGGCTTCGGCCGCGTTTTTTTTCGTCCTGATTTTGGTTGCGGCCGATTGAACCGCCCGTGTATTTGCGCGAGTCTACGGCGCGCCGCTCGCTACGCGAGCAATGCGGCCTGCTGTTCGATGCCATCGAGTATTGCCTCGCATTGTCGAATTAGCGCATGCCCCTCGTTACGCAACTGCTCCGGCGACTTCGCGACAATGACGCGGCGATAGGCTTCGAGCGCCTTTAGGAGCGGCGGATACTGCAGCACGCTCGCCGCCCCCATCACCCGGTGCAGCCACTCGTGCACCCGCCCCATGTCCGCGCGTTCGAGTAACGTCGCCAGCGCGTCGATGTCGTCGCGCATCGACGAGACGAATGAATCTAGCAACGCCTTGACCGTCGACTCGCTTCCCCATAACTGCGTCATGCGCGCGAGGTCGACGGGCACGAACGGTTCGGCACCGACACGTTGGGTGGCCTGCGGCTCGCCGGCCGACGCGGTCGAAACGCGATCGGTTGTTTCCGCCGGGGCGGGGTGCCACTCGACCTCAGTGCCAAACCAGCGGCTCAGGTGGTCGCGCAACGTGGCGAGCCGGGTCGGCTTGATGAGACTGTCGTCCATGCCGACTTCGCGGCACAGACTCAGGTCGTCGGGCGCGGTATTGGCCGTGATGCCGAGTATCGGCAGACGCCGCGCGCCGCCGTGCAGTGCCTCCGCTTCGCGGATACGACGGGTCAGTTCATAGCCGGACAGGTTCGGCATGTGGCAGTCCGTAATCAGGCAGCCATAGCTCGTGCGCTCTAGCGCGGTGAGCGCTTCGGCGCCGTCGTTGGTGACGTCGCACGCGAACCCCAGCAGGGCGAGCTGATGACGGATCAACTCCTGATTGACTGGATGATCTTCCGCGACAAGAATCAGCCGCCCGATCGCGAGCGCGCGTTCGCGATCGGGCGGCGGCGCGATGCCATCGGTCGTGAACGGCGCGCCTACCACGCTCGATGCCATCCGGGCGATCGACGGCAGCTCCGTCATCGCGGCCGCACAAGCGGCGCCGAGGCCGCGCCACGAAATCGGATTGATGCTGACGCGCACCTTGTCGTCGAGGATGCGGTAACCCGTTGGCTTCGGTTTTTCGGTCAGCGTGACGATGCACGCATTTGTGCCGATATGTGTCGGCAACGTGACGTCCTCGCCGACGAACAGCAGATCCGCGCAGCTCAGTACGTCGCTTTTGGCAAGCGTCGCCGCATCGCCCGAGAGGCTGTGCAGTTCGAGCCCCAGCGCCTCGCCGAAGTGTGCGAGAGCCCGGCCGATGCGTCGATCTCGCGTGATCACTACGCCGAGCTTGCCGTGCAGACCATTGATCGAATAACGCTGTTCGACGATCGGCATCGTCAGCCGCACGATCATGCTCGTGCCGCGGCCGGGTTCGCTGTGCAGCGTGAGCGTGCCGTTCATCAGGTCGATCAGCTTGCGACAGATCGTCAGCCCGAGGCCTGTGCCGCCGAAGCGCCGCGTGGTGGACGACTCGGCCTGCACGAACGGCTCGAACAGCCCCGCCTGCACATCCGGCGCGATGCCGATGCCGGTGTCCCGAACGGTCAGCTCCAGCGTCTGCGAACCCGCGCGGTCTTCGACGACCGCTACGCTGACACCCACCTCGCCCTTCGGCGTGAACTTGATTGCATTGCCGAGCAGGTTGAACAGGATCTGGCGCAGACGCACGCTGTCGCCACGGAGCGTCGCAGCGGCGTCGCTCGCGATGTCGACGCGCACTTTCAGCCCCTTTTCGTGGGCGCGCCCGGCGAGCAGGCCGACCGCGTTATCGACGAGCTCACGGAGATCGATCGGCTCGGCTTCGAGCGTGAGCCGACCCGCCTCGATCTTCGAATAGTCGAGCAAATCATCGAGAATCTGCAGCAGCGCGCCCGCCGACTCGTGGATCATGCCGAGCATTTCGCTCTGATCGGTACTGAGCGGCGTGCGCTCGAGCACTTCGACGAGACCGAGCACGCCGTTCATCGGGGTGCGGATTTCGTGGCTCATCATCGCGAAGAAGT
Source organism: Paraburkholderia sp. EG304 (assembly GCF_046543485.1). Lineage (NCBI taxonomy): Bacteria > Pseudomonadati > Pseudomonadota > Betaproteobacteria > Burkholderiales > Burkholderiaceae > Paraburkholderia > Paraburkholderia sp. EG304. The sequence continues at coordinate 166,754 of NZ_JBKGUA010000002.1, forward strand.
TGTCCTTCGCGCGCGAGGCCGCCTCGGCCACATCGCGCGCTCTGGCGAGTTCCTCAGAACGCGCGCGCTCGACGCTCGCGTCGACCCAATAGCCGCTCCAAACGACGCCGCCATCGGCTTCGCGCTGCGGCACCAGCTCGGCCCGCACCCACTTCAGTTGACCGGCGCTTTCGACACGGAACTCAATATGCACCGCAGAGGTACAGATCGCGGAACGCTCGAGCTCGGCAAGAACGATTGGCCGATCCAGCTCCGATATGCGCTGAAAGTCGACTCGCGCCCCGCCCTGCGAATCGCTGTCGCCGAGCAGATGTCGCGCGTCGCCGCCGATGTACGGGAAGGAATACGCACCTTCCGGCGAGCGCCGCATCTGGAACACGACGGCCGGCAACGAGCGCGTGACGTCGAACAGACGCCGTTCGGTTTCGCGCGCGCGCATCTCGGCGCGCCGGATGTCGGTGATGTCGACCATCGTGCCGAGTACGTATGCCGGCTGCCCATCGCCGCCTTCGCAGACGCTCGTCCAAAAAATGCCATGCCGCGACTCGCCAGCACCGTCCTCGAACTGCAGTTCGACTTTGGCGATGCCGCCGCCGCGCAGGAGCTCGTGTGTCATGTCGTCGAGCACACGGCTATTGGCCTCGCCCCATGTGCCGACCTCGGCCGTTGTGCGCCCGAGCACGTCCTTGCGCTGCAGCCCGCACGCCTTCTCGTATGCCTCGTTGATCGCGATGTACCGTCCGTCCAGGCCTTTCGCGATGAGCGGATACGGCACCGTCTTCATCATCGTTTCCTGGAAGTTCAATTGCAGCGCGAGTTCGCGCTCGGTCTGCTTGCGCAGCCGGACTTCGCGTTGCAGCAGCACGTACGCGCGCAGCGTCACCAGCAGCACCACGCCGATGCCGATCAGCACCGGCAGCAGCCGCACCGCAGTCACGCTCCACATCGCGTTGTCCGGCGCGGCGGGGCTCACCCACTTGCGCCGGATGCGTTGCTTTTCGGCTGCCGGCATCGCCTGCAACGCGCGATCGATCAGCTTGACGAGCGGGCTCAAATCCTCGCGCACAGCAAAATACAACGAGTCGGATTCACCGAGCGAGTCGAGCACCCTGAGTGCGCCGGCGTAGCGCTGCCGGAGTTGCACGTTGATCGCGGCAGCGTTGCCGACCAGCACGTCGGCCTCGCCACTCGCGACCATGCGCATCGCCTCGCCCAGGCTCGCCGCGACGACGATGTGATCGACCGGCACCGCCTCCAACGCGAGGGGCACCGAACCGGCTACGTGCGGCGACATCACGACGCGGCACGACGTGATGTCGTCGAACCAGCATGGAGGCGGCACGCCGGTGCGTCCGACGATCACCAGAGGATCGCTCTCGTACACGCGGCTACGGTCGGCGCCCACGAGAAGCGCACCGCGACTCGATGTGGAGGACAGCATCGCGATGTCGCCGCGCTGGAATGCGTCGATGGTGGCTGCCCAGTCGGCCGTGCGTGCGCGGTTGAACACGACACCGAGCGTGCTGCTCAGGTATGCGAGGTAATCGGCGGTCAGACCGACGGGGCGACCCGCGGCGTCAACATAGCTGAACGGCGCCCAATCGTCGTCGAAGCCGATCTGCAACGGCGGCAGCGAACGCAGCCAGTTCTTCTCTTCCGGCGTTAGCGCGAAGCGTGGGGCACCCGTCGCGGGCGCCGCGTTGAAGTTGCCGGACAGCCAGAGCGCGCGTATCGCAGCGGCTTCGGCGGGATTCATCGACACCAGCGCGCGGTTCAGTTGATCGCGCAAGGCAAGCTGCCGGGGCGATACCGCAAAGCGCAGGTCGAGCGCTTTGCCGCCTTGCTCGAACGCTACGCGCAGATTGCGATACGCGTCGGTCGCCAGTTCGTATTGAACGACCGGTGTGAAGCCGAAATAGACGTCGGCATCGCCATGCAATAGCGCGTTCAGCGCTTCGTGCGTGCTCGCGAACGAGACGATCTTCGCGCGCGGAAAACCGGCGCGCAACAAACGCTCACGCGCAAAACCGCGCTCGATCGCGATACGCGCGCCGGCGAGATCAGTGGGCTTCAGATGCCGGGCGTCGTCGCGACGCACGACAGCCGACGCGAACGAGTGGAAGTAGGGCGCCGTAAAGCCGAGGCAGCGCTCGCGCTCCGGCGTGCGCGCTATGCTCGTCAGCAGGTCGACCTCGCCGGCGCAAGCCGCGGCGACCAGTTTGGCCATGTCGGGAAAGCTCTTCGTCTCGATGACGACGTTCGGCTCCAGGAGCGCGCGCAACAGGTCGCCGCTGACGCCGGCGAGCTGGCCACCCCGCTGGATGTCGAACGGCGGCCAGCCACCTTCGAGTATGCCCACGGTCAGTCTGGAAGGAAATGCATTGGGTGACGACGCGGAGACATCGGCTCGCACTGTGGAGATGACGGTTGACTCTGACGCAGCGCCGGCAGGCGCGGCCATGCAGACCGCATGCGTAGCCGCCAGCAGAGATAACACCAGCCAGCGCATCATTGAGTGCCGCGGCGAGCGCTGCCAAAGACACCGCAACAAACGCCGCAGCCCCAACGTCAGCGGCACCTCGCATTGAGAACTCGCATCGATCGGAAGTGATGAGTAGCGTCCCCCGCTCACGAAACGTCACCCTGTCCGTCCACCAATGACACCGCGGACGAATCAACTCGACCGTGCAGAAACGAAAACAGGACGCCAGCCGCAATTGCGCCGGCCAACGGCGCTGCCCAGAACAGCCACAGCTGGTCCAGCGCCCAGTTGCCGACGAACACTGCCTGCGCTGTCGAGCGGGCCGGATTGACCGCTCCATTGGTGACCGGAATCGACACCAGGTAGACGAGCATCAGACATGCGCCGGTGATGAACGGCGCAACCGTTGCCAACTCTTTTCGAACGACGACCAGCAGGCAGGTCCCGACAAACACGAACGACAGCACGACTTCCACGACGAGCGCCGAATGCAACGGATAGTCGGCGGGCGAATGAGCACCGAAGCCGTTCGCCGCGAATTCGCTCGCGGCGAGTTCGAAACCTGGCCGGCCACTAGCGAGGTAAGCGAGAAGCGCCGCGGCGACTATTGCGCCGCCGATTTGCACGGAGATATAGGGCAACAGATCACGCACGGGAAAGCGCTGCGCGACGGTCAAGCCGATGGTGACAGCAGGATTGAAATGCGCGCCGGAGATCTTGCCGAACGCATAGCTGCCAGTAGCGAGCGCAAGCCCGAACGCCAACGACATCTGCAACGCGCTACTAGCCTGCAATATGCCCGTGGTGTCCAACACCGTACTGCCGCAGCCGACGAACACGAGCCATGCCGTACCCACACCCTCGCTCCATAATCGCTTGCCTAGTGCCACCATCTCTACCCCATCCGTCAAGTACGAGGTACAGACACCGAACGATCGCGCGAAGAGGTCTGCACCGGATTCCCCTGATCCATCTAATCGGATCACGAACTAACCACAGCGGCAGTTGCGGCGCAAGGCGCGCAACGACCGGCGGCGGCCAGGATTATTGGGTGCCCCCCGAGCCATGCCAATCAGATAAGTCTGATAAGGGCTACGTCAAAGCCGTCGAAAGCAAGAAAATATGACCATCGCGTCGCCTCATATCAGCCCAATCTGAGCGGCGTAGTTGATCAGGTCGGCTTCTGTTTCCAGTCCGAGCTTGCGCATCGCGCTGCGTTTTTGCGTGCTGATCGTTTTGTCACTCCGTCGCAGACGTGTGGCGATCTCGTGCACCGCGAGGCCTCGCACATAGAGTTGAAACACCTCCCACTCGCGTGCGCTCATCGCACCGCCGCGCCGGGGCGGCGCAGGCTCCGCGGCAGCGAGTGCGGCACGAACCTGTTCCGATAGATGGGTGCCCCCGGCGGCAACGGCTTCGATCGCGTCGATCAATGCGTCCACGGCGTCGCGCTTGTCGACGATTCCCGTCACGCCGATATTGCGCAAGCCGGCCAACACATGCGCGCGCCCAATCATGGTCAGCACCACCACGTGGGGATGCGGCGTGCGCCGAAGCAGCCGACGCAATAGCGGCACCGCGCTGGTGTCTCCGTCGAGTCCCGGCATGCCGATGTCCGACACGACGACGTCGCATGCGCAAGCTTCGAGCAGCTTCGCGAGACCGCGGGTGTCGGCAGCTTCGCCGACAATCTCGATATTCGGCTTGTCGCGCAGCAGCGTTCGGACGCCCGCGCGAATGGAGTCGTGATCGTCCGCCACGACGACGTGAATCTTGTTTGTCATTCTGTTCAGTGACTTTTTTATGGTGTCGATCGGCATACCGCACGAAATGTGTCTCCCCGGTTATGCCGATCTAGTCGCCGCGCCTATGCGCAGCAGGTTGCCGCCCGGTTAGCGGACCTGATCAAGTCGTTCTGGAACCACCCCGTGCTCGACTGCGAAGCGAAACAGTTCGGCGTCGCTATTCAGCGAGAGCTTGCGCATGGCCATGCACTTCTGCGCGCTGATTGTCTTCACACTACGTCCCAAGCGCGTGGCGATTTCCGTGACGCCGAGCCCTGACGCGTACTGCGTAAATACCTCGAGCTCGCGGCGAGAAAGGGTGGCGCGCACGAAGTCGAGACGTTGCGTCAGCGTTACGTCGGCCAACATGGCGCGCACCGCCGGACCGACATAACATTCGCGCGCCAGCGCCATGACCAGCGCCACGTGGATCAGATCGATACGATCACGTTTGCTCAGCAGCCCGTCCACGCCAAGCGACATCACCTTGCGCAGCGTCGCCGCTTCCGTTTCCATTGTCAGGATGACGAGCGCCATGTTGGGATAGCGTTCCTTTAACTGCCTGACGACGTCGAACCGGTTTTCGTTGCTCCCTCCTGGCATGTAAAGATCCATCAGCACGAGATCGCAAGGACAGCGATCGACTTCAATCAACAGTTCGGCGACATCCGCCGCACGGCCGACCACCTTCAGGTTGGGATAGTTGCCAATCAGATTTTCTATAGCCAGCAGGACCAGCGGATGATCGTCCGCAATGATCGTTCGAACAGGCGTGCCTGATGCAGCCATGAGGTTCATCTTCTGGCGCTCCTCGATACTTTCATTTCTCGACACCTTGTTATGCGTGACCGGCGCTCACGCAATGGTCGAGCATTTCTTTTGCGACAAACATCAGAGCGCTCTGAAATGGACCGAACGACCGCGTGCCCGATGCTTAGTTTTCCACTTCGAGGAGGAGCGAGCCGCACGCGCGTACACAGGAAAAGAGCGCGGGGTCGTCGCTCACGCCCAGTCGTGCCATCGCTTCACGCTTTTGCCGACTCACCGTGCGGCGATGGCAGCCGAGCGCCGCCGCGATCTGCACGATGGACTCGCCGCTCACGAGCCTGCGCACGATGTCGGTCTGCCGCTTCGACAGCATCAGGGCCGACACGAACCGACCGTTGTCCGGCTGCGAACGCTCGAGCGTTTCGACCACCGAGCGGCCCAGGTAGCGCGCGCCGCGCACACTGTCGCAGACGGCTTGCGGCAGTTCCTCGAGCGAATCGGCTTTGCCGACCACGCTGATTGCGGCATCGGCGGCGACGACGCGCAACATCGCGGCATTCGTCTGCCCGGTCACGACGACGACGCGCAATGACGGCCACTCGCCGCGAATGCGCTGGATCAGGCCGAGTCCGTCGCTAATCTCGCCGGCGGGCTCCGGCATGGACAGATCGACGACGAGCACGTCGCACGGTGTGTGTTGAAGCAACGCGATCAACGCAGTCGGCATCTGCGCCTGACCGACGACAGTCAGACCTTCGTGCGCCTCCAGCGTCGATTTCAGGCCAAGCAGGACGAACGGATGATCGTCCGCCAGAATGATTCGAAGATTTGTCACGATTAGTCTCGCTCGTTGTCGGAATGGTCGGAATGCGTGCGGGGGTGGCTGTGCGGGCGGCGGGCGTCGACCTTCGCCGCGTCAATCACGCGACGTGCCGGAAAAGCCATCTGATCACCCTCGCAAATTCACGACAATCGGAGCGTTCCTAATCCGGTTAAATGATCGGGATAATTTATAGTCCTACCGAGCAAAATGCGCACCGTTATTCGAATCGAATCAAATCCATTCGAAAACGCAAGGCGCGCGCTGTTCAAATCATGTCTCACGCCGCATCACAGGCACGCGTCGCGCGCATCGCACGCGTCGACGCGGCGCGCGGAAACACCGGCAACGCGAGCAACGCGCACGCGCTCGCCACGCTCCACACCAGCGGCCATCCTCCGATGGACAGCAGCGCGGGAATCGCGAGCGGCGTCACGAACAGCGTGAGGAACACGCAGGTGTTGCCCATCGCGAGCGCGGTGCCCGCGCGGCGGGTACCGGCAAGGGACGCGAGTTCGGTGAACGCGACGCCGTGCCACGCCGACGCGCTAACTCCGCCGAACACGATCATCAGCGCGAACAGCGCAACCGCCCCGGCGCGATGCATGCCGACGAGCCCGGTCGCGAGCGCGAGCAGCACGAACAGCACGGCGGTCAATAGACTGCAGGCCCGCATATACGCGCGACGGTTGCCGCGCCGGTCGGTCCACGCGCCGCTCCAGACCCGCGCGACCGCGGCGCCGGTCTGCACCGCGGCCATCGTCACGCTGATCGCGAACACGCCGGCACGCCCGAAGTCGTGCAGAAACACCGTGCCGAACGTGATCACGGCAATCTGCGGCACGCACAGCGCGCCCGCGCCGAGCGCGACGCGCCAGATCGCAATGTCGCGCAATGGCGAACGCATCGGCAAAGGCGCGCCGGCGTTCGAAGCGTCTACGCCCCGCCCACTGGCCGCCCCTGCACCGGCCGTCGCAGCCGCCTGCGCGGGCTCGTGCAGCCAGCGCCACGCGAACCACGCGGTGATCGCGCATGCCAATGCCAGCACCGCATAGGCGCTCGCAAAACCGAAGTGCGAGGCGAGCACCGGCAGCACCAATGCGCCAAGTCCACCGCCCGCCGGCACGGCGGTTTGCCGGATGCTCATCGCGAGGCCACGCTCGCCTTCGCGAAACCACGCCATCACCGCTCGGCCGCTCGATCCGTTGACGCTGCCGCCCAGCAATCCGACCAGCAGCAGCCCGAGCGCGAGCGGGACGATGCCGGGCACCTGAGCGTCGCCCGGCGACACGAACAGCGCGAGACCGGCGAGCGCGGCCGCGGTCGACAGCAAGCCGAGCAGCAGCACGCGACGATCGCCCCAGCGGTCGGTCAACAGTCCCCACGGCAATTCGCTGACCGCAATGCCGAGCCCGAGCATGCCCAGCACGAGGCCGAGCCCGTGGTTGCCGAGGTGGTAGTCCGAGCGCAGGAACACCGCCGTCGTCGGAATTCCCGAAAATGCCGCCGAAAAGCTCGCGTTCGCGGCGAAGCCCATGCCCAGCACCTTCCAGCGATGCCGCGCGCCGCGCTGGCCGATGCCGCGCGACGCTGTCATAGATCCGTTTTCCATCCCACCCTCCGTGTGTATTCGGGGTATGCTACGGCTGGGCATTGCATCGGAAAAGCCGGAAATTTAGATCGTCTCCATCGGAAAAACCGAATCATGAGCCAGCGTGGTTTCGACCTTTCACAGTTGCGGACCTTCGTCGCCGTCGCTGAATCGGGCGGGGTGTCGGCGGGCGCCGAGCGCGTGTTCCTATCGCAGTCGTCGGTAAGCGAGCAGTTGAAGAAGCTCGAGGAGCGCGCCGGCCAGCCGCTCCTCGTGCGCCGCCGCCAGGGCGTGAGCCCGACACCCGCGGGCGAGCGCCTGCTCGAGCACGCGCGCCGCATCATCGCGATGAGCGAAGCGGCCTTCGACGACCTGCAAGGCCGCTCGCTCGACGGCGAACTGCGCATCGCGATCACCGATTACTACCGTCCGCACGACATCGCGCGCATCCTCAAGACGTTTTCGGAACAGCATCCGCGGGTGAAGCTGCACGTGACGGTGCTGCCGAGCGCGGTGATCGACAGCGGCGCGGACGATCACGCGTCGTTCGACATCGGTTTGTCGGCGCGGCTCGTCCTAGGCCAGCCGCGGGCACGCGGCGCCGGCGCCGGCGCCGGTGCCGGTGCCGGTGCCGGTGCCGGTGCCGGTGCCGGTGCCGGTGGCGCGAGCATCGTCGTGCGGCGCGAAAAGCTGCTATGGGCCAGTTGCGCCGATGCCCCCACCCGCCCCGCCGCGCCGTATCAACTAGTGCTGCTGCCGACGACCTGTCAGTTGCAGCGCTTCGTCGTCAAGCTGCTCGACGAACACAAGGTAGCGTACGTGGTGTCGCATTCGGCGTCGGGCGTCGCGGGGCTGCAACTCGCCTTGAAGGCGGGGCTCGGGATTTCCTGTCTGAACGAGTCGTCGCTCGGCGGCGGCGTGGTGGCGTGCGCGGCGAACATCGGCTTGCCGCCCCTGCCCGCCATCGAGTTTCATCTGCTGCCGGGGCGTACGGGCGAAAGCGAACTGGTCAGCAATGCACGTGATGCGCTCGTGCGGCTCTTCGCATGAAGCCCACCGGCATTCGCGCAAAACGTGAAACCACACGAATGAGACGCAGAGCCAGGCACAAATAAAATTCACAGCAAAATTTATGGATCGACATCAGCTAATCACATTCACCTGATGCATTGACATCGATAAACCGCAGCGCAACAAAATCCACCGCGCTGGGGCCGGCATCCGTGCCATTCCGTGATTATCGAAGCGCCTGTTTACCTTTGTATTCTCTATTGACGAGTCCGATAAATTGTTGCAGGCTGCTAACGGATATCACGCGCTTTTCAGCGCCTCATGCGTCGCTCATTGGAGCCCGAAAGTCGCCGTCCCAGGCGCATCCAGCGCGGATCATTGTCGCAGATCAAAGTTTTTGCCGGACAATTGCATCATCATTGCGCTTCTGTAGTTCGCGTTGCCGAACAAGCCCGTTCCGAATAGCGGTTAATAGCAGTCAATTAAAAGCAGCTAGTCCCGAGATGCGTCGTTTCCGGATTCATGAGTCAATCCGCACACTCGCGCCGGGTATATAAATCGAGCGATAAGAACGTTCCACGACGAGGCCCGGTGTGTATCGCAAAACTATCGGCTCTGCGGTCCTGTCCGTGCTGTGCGCGCTTCATGCGCTATGGAGCGGCGCGGCGTTAGCGGCCACCGACACGTCCGTCGCGATGCCACCATCGATGGACCAGCGCGTACGAGCCTGCACGTCGTGTCACGGCGAGCAGGGCCAGGGACGCAAAAACGACTACTTCCCGCGCATCGCCGGCAAGCCGGCCGAGTACCTGTTCAATCAGCTGATCGCGTTTCGCGACGGCGGCCGCACCTATCCGCCGATGGGCTATCTGCTAGCGTTCCTGCCCGACGACTACCTGCGTCAGATCAGCGAGTACTTCGCGGCCCTGCAGCCGCCCTATCCCGAATCCGAGCGCGCCGCCCTGTCGCCGAAGCTGCTTGCCGCCGGTGAAAAGCTCGTGACGCATGGCGACCCGGCGCGCGGCATACCGGCGTGCATCGCCTGTCACGGCGCGCGCATGACCGGCACGCAGCCGGGCATTCCGGGCCTGCTCGGCTTGCACGCGAGCTATATCGCCGGACAGATGGGCACGTGGCGCTCGGGCACCCGCCACGCGCTCGCGCCGGACTGCATGCGCACGATCGCGCTCAAGCTGAACGACAACGACATCGCCGCGGTATCGAACTGGCTCGCGCGCCAGCCGCGTCCCGCCGATCCCCGGCCCGCACCGGCATCCGCCGAGCGGCTACCCCTCGCTTGCGGGAGCCAACCGCAATGAAGCCGACACTCCGCCCGTCCGGTTGGCTGCGCCCGGCAGGCATGGCTAGCGTCCTTGCGATCGGCAGCTTCGCGCTCGCGTTGCTGGTCCATGGACCGCTCACGACGACGGCGCATGCCGCGACCGCGGCGCCCCAAGGCGCGGAAGCAACTACCACGGCTGGAACCAGTCCCGACACTCGCCCCGAGATCGTCAGACGCGGCGAATATCTTGCGCGCGCGGGCGACTGCATTGCGTGCCACACCGCGCCGCGCGGCCGGCTGTTCGCCGGCGGCCTCGCGATGGAAACGCCGTTCGGCACGCTGTACTCGCCGAACATCACGCCGGACCCGCAGTACGGCATCGGCACGTGGAGCGAGGAAGCGTTCTTCAAGATGATGCGCACCGGCCGCAAGCCGGACGGCGCGCCGATTTATCCGGCAATGCCGGTCGCCCAGTACACGAAAGTCACGCGCGAGGACTCGGACGCGATCTTCGCGTTCCTGAAGACCGTCGAGCCGGTGCGTCAGCCGAATCACCCGCACACGCTGCGCTTCCCGTTCAATCAGCGCGATCTGCTGTACGGCTGGCGCACGCTGTATTTCCACGAGGGCGAATTCAAGCCCGACCCGACCAAATCGGTCGAATGGAATCGCGGCGCGTATCTGGTCGAGGGGCTCGGGCACTGCACGATGTGCCACACGCGCATCAATATGCTGGGCGGTTCGTCGCCGCGCGAGCAGTTCGCGGGCGGGCTGATTCCGGTGCAGAACTGGTATGCGCCGTCGCTCACTTCGGACAAGGACGGCGGCCTCGGCGACTGGAGCATCCAGGACATCGTCGATCTGCTGCAGGCGGGGATCTCCAATCGTGGCGCCGTCTACGGCCCGATGGCCGAGGTCACTTATCACAGCCTGCAGCATCTGAGCGAGGAAGACATCCGCGCAATGGCCGTCTATCTGAAGTCGCTGCCCGACCAGGGCGGCCGCAAGACCGGCCCGAGCGCGAACCCGAACCCGAAGGTGTTCGCGCTCGGCAAGCAGATCTATGCGGACAAGTGCGCGATCTGCCACGGCGACCACGGCGAAGGACAGCTGCCGCACTACCCGCCTCTGGCGGGAAACCAGTCGATCGAAATGGACTCGGCCGTCAATCCGATCCGCATCGTGCTGAACGGCGGCTTCCCGCCGGGCACCAAACGCAATCCGCAGCCGTTCGGCATGCCGCCGTTCGGCCAGGAGCTGAACGACGCCGAAGCGGCCGCCGTCGTCACGTTCATCCGCACCGCGTGGGGCAATCACGGGCTGCCGGTGACGGCCCGCGAGGTCAACGAACTGCGCAAGGCGCCGCTGCATTGAGTCGCCGTCCCGAAAGGGCCACACCGAAGCGTCGCATAGGAGAACCATCGACATGAAAGCGAACGACCCGCCCAGCGCCGCTCCGCCGACCGACGACGAAGTCGAACACGTCGTCGCGTCCGGTCCGCGCGGCGCGATCGCGCTGGCCGGCGTCGCCACCGTCATCGTGATGCTGATTTGGTTCGCCTTCTACTTTTTCGCGTTTCTGCCGCGCGGCATCATCCACTGACCATGTCGACCGACTCCTCACATCAACCCGGAAGCGGCCACGCGGTCGCACTGCGCGCCGAGCGGCGCTGGGCGATCTTCGCGGTCGCGCTGATCGTGCTGATGCTCGCCGTGATCGTGTTCGTGGGCGTGCATTGGTCGATGATGCCGCCGTCGCGCGTCGAGACGATCGATCCGTCGCGCCTGCAGCTATCCGGCGAATTCGCCGAAGACAACCTAGGCAGCGCGGTGCAGCCGGACGGCTCGGTGATCGTGCGCTTCGTCGCGCAGCAGTACTCGTTCACGCCGCAATGTCTGCTGGTGCCCGCCGATACGCCGATCACGATCCGCACCACCAGCGCCGACGTCGTGCACGGCCTGCTCGTCACCGACACCAACATCAACACGATGATCGTGCCCGGCTACGTCGCGACGCTGAACACGCAGTTCGACCATCCCGCCGATCACGCGATGCCGTGCCACGAATTCTGCGGCTTCGGCCATCAGACCATGTGGGCGCACGTGAAGGTGATCGACAAAGCCGCCTTCTTCGAGCAGGCACGACAATCACGGAGACTGAGCTGTGTTCCACGCTAAGCGACTCGTACTCGCGCATTTCTGGCTCGCCTTCATCACGTTCGCGATCGCGCTCTGCCTCGGCGCATGGCAGATGCTGGTGCGCAGTCCCCTGTTGCCGTGGATCGGCGATCCTGAGCTGTACTACCGTTCGGTCACCGCGCACGGCACCGTGATGGCCTACGTGATGCCGACGCTGGTCGCGATGGCCTTCGGCTACGCGATCGTCGAACTCTCGCTCGGGCAGCGCCTCGTCGGCCTCAAATGGGCGTGGGCCGCGCTCATCATGCTGCTGGTCGGCGCGGTGATGGCGATGGTGCCGGTCGCGCTCGGCCGCGCCTCAGTGCTCTACACGTTCTATCCGCCGATGATCGGCAGCCCGTTCTACTACCTCGGCGTCGTGCTGGTAGTGGTCGGCTCGTGGATCTGGGTCGCGCTGATGCATGTGAACCTGCGCATCTGGAAGCGTGCGAACCCGGGCAAACCCGTGCCGCTCGCGATGTTCGCGAACGTCGCGGGCGCGTACCTGTGGGCCTGGACCGCGGTCGGCGCGGCGCTCGAAATCCTGTTCCAGATCCTGCCGGTCGCGCTAGGCTTCGCCCATACGATCGACGCCGGCCTCGCCCGCGTGCTGTTCTCGTGGACGCTGCACGCGATCGTCTACTTCTGGCTGTTTCCGGCTTACATCGCGTTCTACACGCTGGTGCCACGCTCGATCGGCGGACGGCTCTACAGCGACTCGATGGCGCGGGTGTCGTTCATCCTGTTCCTCGTGTTCGCGATGCCGATCGGCATCCATCACCTGTTCGTCGACCCGCAAGTCGGCGCTGGCTTCAAGTTCGTGCACGCGGTGTTCACCGGCATGGTGTCGGTGCCGACGCTGCTGACCGTGTTCACGATCTGCGCGTCGGTGGAAATCGCCGGTCGGCTGCGCGGCGGCAAGGGCGCGCTCGGCTGGCTGACCGCGTTGCCGTGGAGCAACCCGATCATGCTGGCGGTCGCGTTCTCGTTCGTGATGCTCGGCTTCGGCGGCGCGGGCGGCCTCATCAACATGAGCTATCAGTTGAACTCGACCGTGCACAACACGCAGTGGGTGACCGGCCACTTCCACCTGATTTTCGGCGGCGCGATCGTCATCATGTACTTCGTGATCGCATACGAACTGTGGCCGCATCTGACCGGCCGCGCGATCGTGTCGGTGAAACTGATGCGTACGCAATTGTGGCTGTGGTTCATCGGCATGATGGTGGTCACGATACCGTGGCATTGGGTCGGCCTGCTCGGCGCGCCGCGCCGCATGGCCTATTACGACTACGCGATGCCCGGCGTGCAGGGACAGGGCGTGTGGGTCGTCATGTCGGCGGTGGGCGGCCTGATCCTGCTGGTGTCCGGCCTGCAGTTCGTTTATATCCTCGCGAAATCGCAGTTCGGCCCCGTGGAAGAACCGCCGGCGTTCCGTTTCGCGGTCGCGGCGCACCCGGTCGAGCGCGTGCCGGTCGCGCTCAACGGCTTCGGCCTGTGGGTCGCGCTGATGATCGGGCTCACGGTCGTCAACTACAGCTTCCCGATCGTCCAGTTGCTCAAACTGCCGCAGACTTCGGTGCCGGCAGTCGTCGTCGGAGCGCCGCGATGAACGAAGAACGCCTGTTCACCCTGCGCAATCCGTGGTTCGTCTGGAGCGTCGGCGGCACGGTTGCGATCGCGATCGTCGCGATCCTGATCGGCTTCGTATGGCTGCCGTCGGCGAGCACCGCATTCGGCGACCTCAGCCTGTGGGCGCGGATTTGCGGCGCCGCCGGCGTGCCGTCGAGCTGGTACAGCGGCAACGAGAAGAGCCAGGTGCCGAGCGACGTCGTCGTATTGCCGCCTTCGGGCGCGAATCACCCGTTGGCGGATTCGATCGGCCGCGGCGCGACGCTTGCGAATCAGCACTGCTCGATGTGCCACGGCGTGCTCGCTACCGTGCAGGTCACCGCGCCGCCGCTAGCCGGACAGTACGCCGACGCGATCTACAAGGAACTGCGCGACTTTCAGAGCGGCCAGCGGCCAAGCGCGGTCATGCAGGCGATCATCGCCGGACGCAGCGACCAGGATCTGCACGATCTGGCCGCCTACTACGCGTCGCTCCCGCTCGCTCCGGCGGCCGAGAAAACCCGGGCCGGCGAAGGCCCCGATCCGATTGCTGTCAGGCTCGTGATGCAGGGCGATCCGCAGCGCAATATCGCGCCGTGCGCGGCGTGCCATGGCCAGCTCGATCGCAAGGGCGCGGCACCGTGGCTCGGCGGACTGTCGGCGGCTTATCTGACCGCGCAGTTGCAGGCGTTCGCTTCGGGCGCTCGGGCCAACGACATCAACGAGCAGATGCGCAACGTCGCGCGGCAGATGACGCCCGAGGAAATGGACGCCGCGGCGAGGTATTACGCGGCCATGCAGTAGTGGGAAGGTGGGAAGTCGCGCGGTGACGCAGCGCAGTGGCTCGCGTCACGCCGTGAGCTATTCGCTATCGCAACCGGGCTCGTGATGCAGGCCCATCCGCAACGCAATATCGGACCGTGCGCCGCGCGTCACGGCCAACTCGATCTCAAGATCCCGGCGCCGTGGCTCGGCGACAATCAACGGCTTATCTGACCGCGCAGATGCAGGCGTTCGCTAAGGGCGCGGCGCAACAACATCAACTAGCAGATGTGCAACCTCGCACCGCCGATGGCGCTCGAGGAAGTCGACGCCGTGGTGAGGTATTACGTAGCCATCCAATAGAGAGACTGGATAAGTTGCGCGGTGATCCCGCGCAACGGTTCGCATCACGCCGCGACGAACTCGCTATCCAGGCTGCGCTCGCGGACAACTCCGGCCCGCTTCGCGCCCGGCGCCGCAACACCGCCGCGCGACTCGCTGCCGGTCTGGAACACCGCCACCGCCGCCGACAGGCGCCGTGCCTGATCTTCCAGCGAACTCGCCGCCGCGGCCGCCTGCTCGACGAGCGCCGCGTTCTGCTGCGTGACCTCGTCCATCTGACCGACCGCGCGATTGACCTGATCGATGCCGGTGCTCTGTTCGAGCGCCGCCGCCGCGATCTCGTTCATGATCGAACTGACGCGCGCGATCGCGCCGACGATGTCGTTCATCGTCGTACCCGAGCGTTCGACGAGCTGCGAGCCCTGCTCCACGCGCGCGGTAGACGCATCGATCAAGCCCTTGATCTCCTTGGCCGCCGCCGCACTGCGCTGGGCGAGCGAGCGCACTTCGCTCGCGACGACCGCGAAGCCGCGTCCCTGCTCGCCGGCGCGCGCCGCCTCGACCGCGGCGTTCAGCGCGAGGATGTTGGTCTGAAACGCAATCCCCTCAATCACACCGACGATATCGGCAATCTGTCGCGAATCGTCGACGATGCCGTGCATCGTGCCGACCACCTTGTCGGTCAACTCGCCACCCTGCGCGGCCAGCGTCGAGGCGCCCTGCGCGAGCGTGCTCGCCTGCTTCGCGTTGTCGGCCGTCTGTTTGACCGTCGAGGTCAGCTCTTCGATGCTCGCGGCCGTTTCCTCGAGCGCCGCGGCTTGCTCCTCGGTACGTTGCGACAGATCGGCGTTGCCCGCTGCGATCTCGCTGACGCCGGTATCGATCGATTCGGTGCCTTGACGAACCGCGTTGACGGTCGCGATCAGCGACTCCTGCATCTTGCGCAGCGCAGCGGCGAGACGACCCATTTCGTTGTCGCCGAGCACTTCGACGCGGCCGCTCAGGTCGCCATTGGCGATGCGCTGGAACTGCGCGATCGTCGCATCGACCGGCGTGACGATCGCGCGCACGAGCACGAAGCGGGCGAGCAAGCCGCCGACCAGCGACAGCGCAATGCCGATCGCCACCGCGGTGCTGATCGCGTAGAACAGGTCCTGAGCATCCTTATAGCGCTGGGCGCCATGATCGAGCTGCAACTGCTCGAGCGCGAGCATTGCCTTCTCGTACGCGCTGTACAGCGATGGCAGCTTATGCGCCTGCAATTGCTGGAAGGCGTTGGTGTCGCTCGACCTCAGCGCGGCGAGCGTCGGATCGACGCCATCGCGCAGAAACGCGTCGCGTTTTTGCTGCATGTCGGCGATCAGACGCTGCTCATCGGCATCCGTGCCCGCATGGCTCAAATAGTGGGCAAGCCGCTCGTCGGAGGCTTTGCGGTACTGATCGAAGCGCTTGAGCACCGCGCTCGCGCCGTCCTGATCGTTCAGCGCGACGAGCGACGCGTAGGTCGCAAGCGCCAGACGCAGCCGCAGCAGCTGGCCGGAGCTGCCTTCGAGGTCGGCGACGGCGGGCGTGTCGACCGTGTACATCTGCTGCAGCGACGCGTTCGACGAGCGCAGCGACAACAATCCCGCGGCCGCGCCGAGCAGCAGCACGATGCCGAAGAACACGATCATCAGGGTGAGGCTGGTGCGAATCGACAGCTTTTTCAACATCGGACTGGTCTCCTTGGGCTGCCCGGCCGATGGTTCCGTATCGTTGACGATAGCTGCATGGCCACGCAGGCTGCGCCCACGCCGTTCGGCCCGGTCCGCAACTTGTCTGAAAATTAAGCAAACAGCACATTGAGGACAACGGCGCATCGGTGGAAAACTTTATGGTTGATCGCTCGCCCCGCTTGCGTTACATCAATGGAGTCTCGAAGCCCGTTTGCTGCAGCCCTTCTGTCGAAGCCCCTTCCTGCCCGGAGCGCGCCTATGTCGGAAATCGGTTCGGCCGTACTCGTGTTCGCGCTGCTGCTGATCGCCACCGGCCTCGGCGTCGGGGTGCGGCCGCTGCTGCCGGAGGAGCACAAGGCGCACGAGACCGTACAGCTGGTGCAGCTCGTGATCGGCATGCTGGTGACGTTCGCCGCGCTGGTGCTGGGTTTGATGACGGCATCGGCGAAATCGAGCTTCGACACCGCGTCGAACGATCTGCGCACCTATGCGGCCGAACTGATCGAATTCGACACGACGCTGCGCGAGCTCGGCAGCGCGGCCGACGGGTCGCGACGCCTGTTGCGCCAGTACACAGCGGCGGCGATCGCGTCGACGTGGCCGCGCGAGCCCACGCCGAGCGGCGACTACCCGCGCGATCTCGGTTCGCCCGACAGTTCGCAGCAACTCGAAAACGTGCGTCTGGGCGACATGCTGACCACGGTGGGGCGGCAATTGCGACAACTGCGCACGCAGGATGCGTTGCAGCAACGCGCGCTCGATGACGCGCTGATTCAGTACCGCCGCGTCATCGACGCGCGCTGGAAGATCATCGAGGAAGCGCACAGCTCGATTTCGCAGCCGTTCTTCAAGACGCTGACGTTCTGGCTAGGCGTGATCTTTCTGAGCTTCGGGTTGATCGCGCCGCGCAATGCGTTGGCGCTGGTGACGATCACGCTGGGAGCGGTGTCGATTGCTTCGGCCGTTTATGTGATCGTCGATCTGGATACGCCGTTCACCGGGCCGATCGTGATTTCGAGTCTGCCGTTGCGGGATGCACTGGAGCATTTGAGCCGGTGATTTTCGGCGGAAAGGCTCCGTGCGCGCGTGTGACGTAAAAAATGCCGCCAAATAGAAAGGCCCGCTTTCCTCGCAGAAAGCGGGCCTTTCTCGTTGTATCGATCAGCGGGACGCTGGTCGGGTCGGCATGGAGCCGGAACGGTCAGAACGGAATATCGTCGTCCATCTCGTCGAAGCCGCCACCAGCCGGCGCGCTCGGACGGCTCGCGCCGCCACCGCCGCTGCCGCCGCGCGAGCCGCCGCCCGACGACATGCCGCGGCCACCACCGCCGCCGCTACGCTCCGACGGCTCGCCACGGCTATAACCGCCTTCGTCGCCGCCACCCATCGATGCGCCGCCACGGCCGCCGAGCATCTGCATTTGTTCCGCGACGATTTCGGTCGAGTAACGATCGGTACCGTCCTGGGCTTGCCACTTACGCGTGCGGATGCGCCCTTCGAGGTACACCGACGAGCCCTTCTTCAGATATTCCGCCACGATTTCCGCGAGGCGGCCGAAGAACGCGACGCGGTGCCACTCGGTGGCTTCCTTCATCTCGCCCGACGCCTTGTCCTTGTAGCGGTCCGTCGTCGCAAGGCGGATGTTCGCCACTGCGTCGCCGCTCGGAAGATAGCGAACTTCCGGGTCGGCGCCGAGGTTGCCGACCAGAATGACCTTGTTCACGGATGCCATGAATTTCTCCTGTTGATTCCTGTTGCAGGCGGCGCGGCACTACGCGGTTCGCGTCTCATGGCCGGCAGGCCCGAGACCAGAAGAGCGCCTCTGCCCGCCGCCGGGTGAGTTCTGGATGATTCGGGAAGTGCCCCGAGTACGCTGCGTTATGCCTTGCGCGGCGGCTGTTTCATCTTTGCGGCGATTATAAGCCAGCAAAATACCAGCCCGGAGCAGGCGAAGAAAACCGCGCTCTGGCCGTTCATCTTCAGCAGCCAGCCGCCGACCATCCCGCCCAGCGCAAGACCGATCGACTGCGTGGTGTTGTACACGCCGGCCGCGGCTCCCTTGCGGGTACCGGGCGCGAGCTTCGACACCAGCGAAGGCTGCGAGGCTTCGAGAATATTGAAGCCGAGGAAGTACACGAACAGGATCGCCGCCACACTTAGAATCGTATGCGGAGCAACGCCCAATAACAACTGGCCGATCAGGATAAGGGCGATCGCCGACAACAGCACGATCTTCATCTTGCCGCGCTTCTCGGCGGCGATGATCGCCGGCACCATCATCACGAACGACAGCCCCATCACCGGCAGATACACCTTCCAGTGCGACGCGACCGGCAGCCCGCCTGCTTCGAGAATGCGCGGGACGACGAGGAACAGCGCGGTTTGCGTCGCGTGCAGCACGAGCACGCCGAAATTCAAGCGCAGCAGCTCGACGTTGTGGAGCACTTCGGCGAACGGCGCGCGCACGTGCACCGGCTTCGGCGCATCGGGCACGACCCACAGCACCACCCCAATCGCGAGGATCGCGAACACGCCGACCAGCGTGAAGAGTCCGCTCATGCCGAGCCAATGGAACACGATCGGCGCGCCGACGATCGCGACCGCGAACGACACACCGATGCTGCCGCCGACCATCGCCATCGCCTTCGTGCGATGTTCCTCCGCGGTCAGATCGGCGATGAAAGCAATCACCGCCGACGACACCGCGCCCATCCCCTGAATCACCCGGCCGACGATGATCCACGTCATGTCGTGCGCGGCCGCCGCGACGAAGCTGCCGATCGCGAAGATCAGCAGGCCCGTCGCGATCACCGGCTTGCGGCCGATCTTGTCGGAGATCCAGCCGTAGAAGATGTAGAGCATCGACTGCGTGACGCCGTACGCGCCGAGCGCGATGCCGACGAGCAGCACGTTCTCGCCACCCGGGATGGTCTTCGCGTAGATCGAGAACACCGGCATGATCATGAAGAGACCCAGCATGCGCAGCGCGAAGATGGCGGCAAGCGACACGGTCGCGCGCAATTCGGGCGCGCTCATGCGTGTGGAGATGGCGGACGGATTGGACATCGAAGCGTTGTTTGAATGAACCGGGCGGCGAGCCCGTGGCGACAGCCTCGAGCGCCAGCACAGTGGAGCAGGACGAACAGGCGGGCGGCTAGCTCCGGCATATCGGCAGGTCCGCGCCGAGGAGACGTCGCAAAGCGACGCGCAAAGCCCGTGCCCTACCGTCCCCGCCGATGCTCGCGGCATCTTGTACTCGCGGAAAACGGCCCCAGCTACGCCTCTTTCCCGCTGTCAGCACGCCGTAACGGCGGTCTGGAAAAGTCGTTATAGTAGCAGGTTTGGCCTCTTTCCCTTTCCGCAGTTCATGGAATAAATCCGTGGAACAAATCCGTATTCGTGGGGCTCGCACCCACAACCTGAAGAACGTCAATCTCGACCTACCGCGTCACAAGCTCGTCGTTATCACGGGGCTTTCGGGCTCCGGCAAATCGTCGCTGGCGTTCGATACGCTGTACGCGGAAGGGCAGCGGCGCTACGTCGAAAGTCTGTCCGCCTATGCACGGCAGTTCCTGCAACTGATGGAAAAGCCCGACGTCGACCTGATCGAAGGGTTGTCGCCGGCTATCTCGATCGAACAGAAGGCGACCTCGCACAATCCGCGCTCGACGGTCGGCACCGTCACCGAAATCCACGATTATCTGCGTCTGCTGTTCGCGCGCGTCGGCACGCCCTACTGCCCCGATCACGAAATTCCGCTCGAAGCGCAAAGCGTGTCCCAGATGGTCGACGCGGCGCTCGCACTGCCTGAAGAAACGCGCGTGATGATCCTCGCGCCCGTCGTCAGCGATCGCAAGGGCGAGCACACCGATCTGTTCGAGGACATGCAGGCGCAAGGCTTCGTGCGCTTTCGCGTGCGCTCGGGCGGCGGCACCGCCAACGAAGGCAGCGCGAAAATCTACGAAGTCGACTCGCTGCCGAAGCTGAAGAAAAACGACAAGCACACGATCGACGTCGTGATCGACCGTTTGCGCGTGCGTCCCGACATGAAGCAGCGTCTCGCCGAATCGTTCGAAACGGCGCTGCGTCTCGCCGATGGCCGCGCGATCGCGCTCGAAATGGACACGGACAAGGAGCACCTGTTCAGCTCGAAGTTCGCCTGCCCGATCTGCTCGTATTCGCTGCAGGAACTCGAGCCGCGGCTGTTCTCGTTCAACAACCCGATGGGTGCGTGCCCCGAGTGCGACGGCCTCGGCCAGATCACGTTCTTCGATCCGAAGCGGGTGGTCGCGCATCCGTCGCTGTCGCTCGCGGCGGGGGCCGTCAAAGGTTGGGACCGGCGCAACCAGTTCTACTTCCAGATGCTGCAGAGCCTCGCGGCGTTCTACGACTTCGACATCGACACCGCATTCGAGGACCTGCCGGAAAAAGTCCGCAAGATCTTGCTGTACGGTTCGGGCAAGCAGGAGATTCCGTTCTCGTACATCAACGAGCGCGGCCGCACGTCGGTGCGCGAGCACGTGTTCGAAGGAATCATCCCGAATCTGGAGCGGCGCTACCGCGAAACCGATTCGTCCGCGGTACGCGAAGAACTCGCCAAGTATCAGAACAACCAGCCGTGCCCGGCGTGCGCGGGCACCCGGCTGCGTCGCGAGGCGCGGTTCGTGCGCATCGGCGCCGACAGCGACGCGCGCGGCATCTTCGAGATCAGCGGCTGGCCGTTGCGCGATGCGCTCGGCTACTTCCAGACGCTGCGCCTCGAAGGCTCGAAGCGCGAGATTGCCGACAAGGTCGTGAAGGAAATCGTCGCGCGACTGATGTTCCTGAACAACGTCGGGCTCGATTACCTGTCGCTCGAGCGCAGCGCGGAAACGCTGTCGGGCGGTGAAGCGCAGCGCATTCGCCTCGCCTCGCAGATCGGCTCGGGGCTGACCGGCGTGATGTACGTGCTCGATGAACCGTCGATCGGCCTGCATCAGCGCGACAACGACCGGCTGATCTCGACGCTCAAGCATCTGCGCGACCTCGGCAACTCGGTGATCGTCGTCGAGCACGACGAGGACATGATCCGCATGGCCGACTACGTGGTCGACATGGGCCCGGGTGCCGGCGAACATGGCGGCATGGTGATCGCAGAGGGCACGCCCAAAGAGATACAGAAGAACGCGGCGTCGCTGACGGGCCAGTACATGTCGGGCGCGCGCACGATCGAATACCCGGACGAGCGCAAGGAACCCGACGAGCGGCACCTGCGCATCGTCGAAGCGTACGGCAACAATCTGCACAACGTGACGCTCGATCTGCCAGTCGGTTTGCTGACCTGCGTGACCGGCGTGTCCGGCTCGGGCAAGTCGACGCTGATCAACGACACGCTGTATCAGGCGGTCGCGCATCATCTGTACGGCTCGGCCACGGAGCCGGCGCCGTACGAGTCGATCGAGGGCCTCGAACACTTCGACAAGGTGATCAACGTCGACCAGTCGCCGATCGGCCGCACGCCGCGCTCGAATCCGGCAACCTACACCGGCCTGTTCACGCCGATCCGCGAGCTGTTCGCGGGCGTGCCGGCCGCCAAGGAGCGCGGCTACGATCCGGGCCGCTTCTCGTTCAACGTCAAGGGCGGGCGCTGCGAATCGTGCCAGGGCGACGGCGTGCTGAAGGTCGAAATGCACTTCCTGCCCGACGTGTACGTGCCGTGCGACGTCTGCCACGGCAAGCGTTACAACCGCGAAACGCTCGACATCGAGTACAAAGGCAGCAACATCAGCGAAGTGCTCGACATGACGGTCGAGCACGCGTACGAGTTCTTCAAGGCCGTGCCGGTCGTCGCGCGCAAGCTGAAAACCCTGCTGGACGTCGGTCTCGGCTATATTCGCCTTGGGCAGTCGGCCACCACACTGTCGGGCGGCGAGGCACAGCGGGTGAAACTGTCGCTGGAACTGAGCAAACGCGATACCGGTCGCACACTATACATCCTTGACGAACCGACCACCGGCCTGCACTTTCACGATATCGCGCTGTTGCTGGAAGTCATACACCGGTTACGTGACCAGGGTAATACCGTCGTGATCATCGAACATAATCTCGATGTAATCAAAACCGCGGACTGGGTCATCGATCTTGGCCCCGAAGGCGGCGCCGGCGGCGGGCAGATCATCGCCCAAGGCACGCCCGAGCAAGTTGCGAAGTCGAAGGCCAGTTTTACCGGAAAATATCTGGCGCCGCTGCTCAAGCGCGCCGCCAGTACAAAATAACGCTGCACTATCGAGGTTGGAGACGGGATAAGCCATGACCAAGCGTAATCAGGCGCGCGAAGAAGATCGGGTGCAGGACCTGCGCCCGCGCCCGGTCAGGCTGACCAGCGACATGAGTTTGCCGAAGCTGTCGGCGGTCGAGATCGGCAGCTACGTCGTGATGCTGTTCGGCATGTGGGCGGTCATCGAACTGAAGCTGCTCGGCGCGCTGCTCGCCGGGCTGCTGGTGTTTCAGCTCGTGCAAATGATCGCGCCGCGCATCGAACGTCACATGTCGAGCAGGCGGGCGCGCTGGCTCGCGGTGGTGCTCCTGTCGACGGTGATCGTCGGCGCGCTGACGGGGCTCACGCTCGGCATCATCTCGCATTTCGAGAACGACGTGCCCAGCGTGCAGGCGCTGCTCGATCAGGCCATGCAACTGATCGACCAGGCGCGCGGCAGGATTCCGCAATTCGTCGCGAACTATCTGCCGGTCGACACCGAGCAGATGAAGACGAAGGCCGCGGAACTGATGCACACGCACGCGAACATGCTGCAGCAAAGCGGCACGACCGCGGCGCGCGCGTTCACGCACGTGCTGATCGGCATGATCATCGGCGCAATCATCGCGGTCGGCGCCCAGAAGCATATGCAGCGGCTGCCGCTGTCCACCGCGTTCGTCACGCGCGTCACGCGTTTTGCCGACGCGTTTCGCCGCATCGTGTTCGCGCAGGTGAAGATTTCCGCACTCAACGCGGTATTCACGGCGATCTTCCTGCTCGTGATCCTGCCGACCTTCCACGACCGGCTGCCGCTGTCGAAAACGCTGGTGCTCGTCACGTTCATCGTGGGTCTGCTGCCGGTGATCGGCAATCTGATCTCGAACACCATCATCGTCGCGGTCGCGCTGTCGGTGAGTTTTCCGGCGGCGATCATGTCGCTCGTGTTCCTGATCCTGATTCACAAGCTCGAGTACTTTCTGAACGCGCGGATCGTCGGCGGTCAAATCGAGGCGCGCGCGTGGGAACTGCTGATCGCGATGCTGGTGATGGAAGCAGCGTTCGGTATCGCCGGGGTCATCGCCGCGCCGATTTTTTATGCGTACATCAAGCGGGAGCTGATTTATTTGCGGTTGGTGTGAGCGGGACTAGGGTGAGCTTCAAAGTCAGCACTCACTAACGCTCCTCAGCACGCACCGCCCAGCAGTCCAGTCAGGCGACGAAAGCGAAGCGGCACTTCGGTGCCGCTTTTTTTATGCTTCCCGCGACACGGCATCGTCGCCTGCTGCTGACAGAAAACTTGCAGCCGACGGCACTACCCCCTAAGATGCGAACAATTCCTATTTACAATCAGTCCGCATCGTGACGTTTCACCTGGTTTCCCGCCCGCGATTCCGCCTGGCTCTCGCATGAGACGCCAGCTCGTCCGCCTGCACCGCTGGTTCGGCGTCGCGACCGCACTGTTTCTGTTTGTCGCGGGACTTACGGGCGCGATCATCGCGTGGGACCACGAGCTCGATGCCGCGCTGAACCCGTCGTTCTACCTGGCTCGCACGGCCGGACCGACGCTGTCCGGGCTCGAACTGGCGAATCGCGTCGAAGCGGCCGATCCGCGTCTTCGGGTGACCTATCTGCCGCTCGAGGTCGAACCGGGTCACGCCCTGCAAATGATGGTGCTGCCGCGCACCGACCCGGCGACGAAGCAGCCCTACCCGCTCGACTTCAATCAGATCGCCGTCGATCCCGTCACCGGCGAGATCCAGGGACGCCGTGAATGGGGCGCCATGTCGCTCGCGCGGCTCAACCTGATTCCGTTCATCTACAAGCTGCACTACACGCTGCAGTTGCCGTTCACCGGCGGCGTTGACATCGGCACGTGGCTGATGGGGATCGTCGGCATCGTGTGGCTGTTCGATAGCGTGATTGCGCTGTGCCTGTCGTTTCCGAGCCTGAAGGCCTGGCGCAAGTCGTTCGCGTTCCGCCTGAAACGTGGCGGCTATGCGTTGACGTTCGATCTGCACCGCTCCGGCGGCGTATGGATCTGGGGCCTGCTGGCGATCGTCGCGCTGACGTCGATTTCGATGAATCTGTCGTCGCAGGTGGTGCGGCCGATCGTGTCACGACTGTCGACAGTGACGCCCGATCCGTTCAGCGACCCCGAAATCCTGCGCACGCCGCAACCGGGCGATCAGGTGCTGAGCCGCGAGCGCATCGTCGAGCTCGCCGAGCAAGCCGGCAAGGAGATGCATGTCGCCGCGCCACCGGGCGGGCTCTACTACGCCGAATTCATGCATACGTACGGCGTCGGCTTCTACACGGCCGGCAACGACCACGGCGACACCGGCCTCGGCAACCCATGGATGTATTGGGACGCCGCCACCGGCAAGCGGCTCGCCACGCGGATTCCCGGCCACGGTACGGCCGGCGACATCTTCCTGCAGATGCAGTATCCGCTGCACTCGGGGCGCATTCTCGGACTCGGCGGGCGGATTCTGATCAGCGCGGTGGGGTTAGCGGTGGCCGTGCTGAGCGTCACGGGCCTTCTGATCTGGCTGAAGAAACTGAGCGCGCGCCGCCGTTCCGCGCAAAACGCGAATCCCGGGAAAAGCACGGGCAGCGCGGCAGCGCGTTCGTAATACAAGCGGGAAAAGCGCCACGCCGGCCTCGACCGGCGCGGTGTTACCGGCGCAATTTTTAGCGGAACACCACCGTCTTGCTGCCGTTCAGCACGACACGGTGCTCGACGTGCCACTTCACCGCGCGCGCGAGCGTCACGCACTCGACGTCGCGGCCGATCGCCGTCAGTTGCTCCGGCGTCATGCTGTGGTCGACGCGCTCGACTTCCTGCTCGATGATCGGACCTTCGTCGAGATCGGTCGTCACATAGTGAGCCGTCGCGCCGATCAGCTTCACGCCGCGGTCGAACGCCTGGTAGTACGGCTTCGCGCCCTTGAAGCTCGGCAGGAACGAATGGTGGATGTTGATCGCGCGGCCGGCGAGCGCCTCACACAGGTTCGGCGACAGGATCTGCATGTAGCGCGCGAGCACCACGAGGTCGGCCTGATGCTCGTTGATCACTTCGAGCACGCGCGCTTCCTGCGCGGTTTTCGCTTCGGGTGTGCCGCCGAGCAGCGGGAAGTGATGGAACGGGATGTCGTAGCTCGCGGCGAGCTGGTAGAACTCCTTGTGGTTCGAGATGATCGCCGGGATCTCGATGTTGAGTTGACCGGTGCGGTAGCGGAACAGCAGATCGTTCAGGCAGTGGCCGATCTTCGACACCATGATCACGACGCGCGGCTTCACGTTCGCGTCGTGCAACTCCCAGCTCATGCCGAACTGCTCGGCGAGGGCCACGAACGACGCGCGCAGCGCGTCCAGTCCCGGATCGCCGCCCACCTGCTGAAAATGCACGCGCATGAAGAACTCGCCGGTGCGGCTGTCGCCGAACTGCGCGGAGTCGAGAATATTGCTGCCCCGCTCGAACAGAAAGCCCGACACGGCGTGAACGATGCCGGGCCGGTCGGCGCACGACAGTTTGAGGATAAAGCTGTGATCGGTCGACATGACCTCGGTGACTCCCTTCTTCAATGCGTGGTTTGTTTCAGTGGGTACTGGCTGCGCGGGCGGGCCTGACCGATGAGCGTCAGTTAGCCCAGCGACGGCGGCGCGAACAGCGCGTCGATGCCCTCGCACGCGTCCTCGTCGATCCAGCGGCGGCGCAGCAGGCAATCGAGCGTCGCGAGGCTGGCATCGACGGTCAGCGCGCCTTCCTCGATCCAGCGCGCGACTTCGTCAATGCGCGCGAGCCGGTGTTCGCCCACTTCGCCGTCCTGGTTGCGCGGCGCGAAGTCGGCTGGCAGCGCGAGGTCGTAGATGAAAATCTGCTCGGCCTGCGTGCCTTCCGGCAGCGATTGCAGCACATGCGCGGTGCGGCCCGCGACCGCGCTCGCCGCGATCTCCGCTGGAATGCCCGCTTCTTCCCAGCACTCCTTGACGATCGTTTCGGCGATGCCGAAGCCCCAGCCGATCCCGCCCGCGACGACGTTGTCGAGCATGCCGGGATCGGTGGCCTTGGTGTCGCTGCGGCGCGCGATCCACAATTGCGGCGCGCCACGGGGCGCTCCGCCAGAGGGCGCACCGCCAAAGGGCGCACCGCCAAAGGACGCCCCGCCATCCGCATATTCTACGACGCCGTTCAGATGCACCGCGTACGTCATCGTGCCGAAGAAGCGCGACGCCGCGCGCTCGATATACGCGAGCGGCGGCGCGTCGAACGCGTTGCGGATCGCGTAGGTTTCGTTGCGCCAGCCGGGGATGCGGCCATCGGCGGCGAGCGCGCCGATCACGGAAGCGAGCGCCGCGCTGCGCAAATCGACGGTATCGAAGGTGGCGCAGAGCGTCACGCCGTTGTTCGCAATCTCGAACACGTCGGGCCAGCGCGCGAGCAGCGGCACGTCGCGCTCGCGAATCCAGCCGACCGGTTCGGCGCCGATCAGAAACGGCCGATGCGCGTTCGCGTCGAAGCGGCGCGCGGCGGTGATGCAAGGCAAAGTCATCGAAAACTCCAAACTGTCCGCCGTCGTGGCGAACCTGGCAAAGCGGAAACAGGGGGTCGCGTGACGCGCGTCAGTCGCGCAGCGCGACGCGAATCCCGATCGCGATGAACGTCGCGCCAGCCAAGCGATCGAGCCACAGGCCGACACGCGGCCGCCGTCTGAGCCAGCTGCCGATGATCCCCGCGCACACGCCGAACAGCGAAAACACCACGACGGTCTGCAGCATGAATAGCGCGCCGAGCTCCAGCATCTGCACGGTCACGCTCTGCGCGCCGCCGGGCTGCACGAACTGCGGCAGAAACACGACGAAGAACAGCGTGACCTTCGGATTCATCAGATTGCCGAGGACGCTCTGGCGAAACACCGCCGAAAGCGGCTGCGGCGCACGCTCGTGGGCGGTCGCGAGGCCCTGGCTGCGCAACGCCTTGATGCCGATCCACACCAGATACGCGGCGCCGGCGAGCTTGATCGCTTCGAACGCGAGCGGCGACGAACGCAGCAGCGCGGCAACGCCGAGCGCCGCGAGCGTCGTATGAAAGGTGATGCCGGCGGCAAAGCCGAGCGCGGCGACGAGGCCGGCCGCGCGGCCCTGGGAGATGCCGCGCGCGAGCACCTGCAGATTGTCGGGGCCGGGCGCCACGGTGATCGCAATCGAAGTGGCGAGAAACAGCAGGAAATTGGGCATCGTGGTGGCCTTCTGGTTGGGCGGCTGATGAGCCCTGGCGGTGAGCCATGTCGTGGAACCCGGTTGGCCTGGTGCGGCCAACGGAGCTTGCGCGGCTCGTACGGCTTTAACAGCTGGTAGGGCGAGAAACCCGACCGCGCGTCACGGCGCACGCCGTAACGGCCTCCCGGCTCAGTGACCGCCGAAACTCGTCACTGTATAGAGGGCAAGACCGCCCTCGCACAGCAGCTTCGAACCGCCCAGGTCCGGCAGGTCGACGATCGCCGCGCCTTCCACGACGACCGCGCCGAGCCGCTCGAGCAGCAGCTTGCCGGCCATCATCGTGCCGCCGGTCGCGATCAGGTCGTCGATGATCACGACGCGGTCGCCCGGCTCGCACGCATCCTCGTGAATCTCCACGGTCGCGGTGCCGTATTCCAGTTCATACGATTGCGAGATCCGCTTGTACGGCAGCTTGCCCGCCTTGCGAATCGGGATGAAGCCAAGGCTCAGTTCGTGCGCGACGATCGGCCCGATGATGAAGCCGCGCGCATCGAGCCCGGCGATGTAGTCGAGCTTCGCATCGATATAGCGCTGCACGAACAGGTCGATCAGCACGCGCAGCGACTTCGGCTCGCGCAGCAGCGGCGTGATGTCGCGGAACTGCACGCCCGGCTGCGGCCAGTCGGGCACCGTGCGAATGTGGCTTCTGAGGTAGTCGGCCGCATCGAGCGGCGCGCTCGCGAGCGCGTTGGACATGATGTCTCCGGATGGACCTCGGCAGGTCCGGTGAAAAGCTTGAATCAGGGTCGCCCGCCAGAACGGTCCGGGTTCACGGGTTCAGGCCGCGGCGGCGCGGCGATGCTGCGACAGCCGCTCCTCGGCTTGCGCCAGTTGCTCGGGCAGACCGCGCAGCACCACGATGTCGCTCGCGCGCAGTTTCGTCGACGGGTCCGGTTCGACGCCGCGGATGCCGTGCCGGCGGATCGCGGTCACTTCGACACCGAGTTCGTACAGGCCCACCTCGGCGAGCGTACGGCCCACCGCGTCGGAGCTCTCGTCGACCGGCACCGATTGTAGCCGCACCTGCTCGTGACCGTCGTCGTCGTCGATGTCGTCGGCACCGTGGAAATAGCCGCGCAACAGCGAGTAGCGTTCGTCGCGCATCTCCTCGACGCGTCGCACCACGCGGCGCATCGGCACGCCCATCACGACGAGCGTATGCGACGCGAGCATCAGGCTGCCCTCGACGATCTCCGGAATCACCTCGGTCGCGCCGGCGGCGAGCAGTTTCTCCAGATCGGCGTCGTCGACGGTACGCACGATGACCGGCAGCGTCGGCTCCATCTCGTGAATGTTGTGCAGCACGCGCAGTGCCGACGGCGTGTTCGCGTAGGTGATCGCGATCGCGGCCGCGCGATGCAGGCCCGCGGCCAGCAGCGACTCGCGCCGCCCCGCGTCGCCGAACACGACCGATTCACCAGCCGCCGCTGCCGCCGCGACGCGGTCGGGATCGAGGTCGAGCGCGACATACGAGAGCCCTTCATGCTCGAGCATGCGCGCGAGGTTCTGCCCGGCGCGCCCATAGCCGCAGATAATCACGTGGCCGCTCTGCTTCAGGCTCTGGGTCGCGATGCGCGTCATCTGCAACGACTGCATCATCCATTCGGTCGACGACAGCCGCAGCACGACGCGGTCCGCGTTCTGGATCATGAACGGCGCGGCGAGCATCGACAGCAGCATCGCGGCAAGAATCGTCTGCAACAGGGTCGCGTCGACCAGATGCCGGTCGAGGATCAGGTTCAACAGCACGAATCCGAACTCACCCGCCTGCGCGAGACCGATGCCGGTGCGCATCGCCACGCCCGGGGTCGCGCCGAAAAGCCGCGCGAGGCCGGTAATCATGACCATCTTCAGCAACACGGGGCCGACGAAAAACGCCAGCACGACGAGCGGATGCTCCCAGATCACGCGCGGATTGAGCAGCATGCCGGTGGTCACGAAGAAGAGCCCGAGCAGCACGTCGCGAAACGGCTTGATGTCCTCTTCCACCTGATGCCGGTACGGCGTCTCGGCGATCAGCATGCCGGCGATGAACGCGCCGAGCGCGAGCGACAGCCCGAATTTGTCGGTGATGAACGCGGCGCCGAGCGTCACCAGCAGCAGATTGAGGATGAACAGTTCCTGCGAGCGGCGCCGCGCGACCACGTTGAACCAGCGCGTCATGAAGCGCTGGCCGACGATCAGCAGCAGCGCGAGGGCCACGACGATCTTGATCGCCGCTATGCCGAGCGCGCTGGCCAGATTCTCCGAGCGCCCGCCGAGCGCCGAAATGATGATCAACAGCGGCACCACCGCGAGATCCTGGAACAGCAGCACGCCGAAAATATTGCGGCCGTGCTCGGTTTCGATCTCGAGCCGCTCCGCGAGCATCTTGCTGACGATCGCCGTCGACGACATCGCCAGCGCGCCGCCCAGCGCGACGCACGCCTGCCACGTGATATGTACCCAGCGCTCCAGCACGAAGCCGAGCGACACCGCCACCGCGACCGTGCCGATCACCTGCAGCAAGCCGAGTCCGAACACGAGCCGGCGCATCGTGCGCAACTTGGCCAGCGAAAACTCCAGCCCGATCGAGAACATCAGGAACACGACGCCGAATTCCGCGAGGTTCTGCGCGCCCGCCGAATCGGGAATCAACCCGAACGCATGCGGCCCGACGACGATGCCGACCGTCAGATAGCCGAGCATCGGCGGCAGATTCAGGAAGCGAAAGATCACCACGCCCGCCACCGATGCCAGCAACAGAAACAGCGTCATTTCGAGCGGGGAAATCATCGGCAAAAACGCATGGGTGAAGCGTCCTCGTTCGTCAGCGGAACCGCGCACGAGAACACCGTGCGACATGATGGATAGGGCCGGCAAAAAGCTGCTAACGAACGCCAAAGCAGCTGCAAATGAGACTATCGGCAGGCCGACGAAGACAGCGGCCCGGCACAGTAGGCCCGGCGCGGCGAACAGGCGCCTTTGCTATACTCCGCGCATGATAGCGAAAATCAATGGCGACAGGGCACTCACGCTTGCTCGCGACGTACTCGACATCGAAGCGGACGCCGTGCGCGCGCTTCGCGACCAGCTCGACGGCAGTTTTGTCGGCGCGGTCGATTTCATCCTGGGCTGCCGTGGACGCGTGGTCGTCTCCGGCATCGGCAAATCAGGCCACATAGCCCGCAAGCTGGCGGCCACGCTGGCAAGCACCGGCACACCCGCGTTCTTCGTGCATCCGGCGGAAGCGAGCCACGGCGACCTCGGCATGGTCACCGCCGACGACGTGTTCCTCGCGCTCTCCAATTCTGGCGAAACCGAAGAGCTGATGGCAATCCTGCCGCTCATCAAGCGGATCGGCGCGAAGCTGATCGCGATGACGGGCCGCCCGGGCTCCAGCCTCGCGCAACTCGCGGACGTGCATCTGAATTCCGGCGTCGCGAAGGAAGCCTGTCCGATGAATCTCGCACCCACCGCCAGCACCACCGCCGCGCTCGCGCTCGGCGACGCGCTGGCAGTCGCGGTGCTCGACGCGCGCGGCTTCGGCCGTGACGACTTCGCGCGCTCGCATCCGGGCGGCGCGCTCGGCCGACGCCTGCTTACCTATGTGCGCGACGTCATGCGCACCGGCGACCAGTTGCCGCAGGTCACACCCGAGGCGACCGTCAGCGATGCCCTCTTCCAGCTGACCGCGAAACGCATGGGCATGACCTCGGTTGTTGACCAGGAAGGCCGTGTGACGGGCATCTTCACGGATGGCGACCTGCGCCGCGTGCTCGAACGCGACGGCGATTTTCGCCAGTTGCCGATCGGTTCGGTGATGACCGCGGGCCCGCGCACGATCGGGCCGGATCAACTCGCGGTCGAAGCCGTGGAACTGATGGAGCGCTATCGCATCAATCAGATGCTGGTCGTCGACGAATCGGGCAAGCTAATCGGCGCGCTCAACATGCACGACCTGTTTTCGAAGAAGGTGATCTGATGGCAGTTGCTCCCCCTACCGCTACCGAACGCGCGAGCCGCGTGAAGCTGATGATTTTCGACGTCGACGGCGTACTGACCGACGGCGGCCTGCTGTTCACGGCGGAAGGCGACACGATGAAAGGCTTCAACTCGATGGACGGCCACGGCATGAAGCTGCTGCGCCAGGCCGGCATCGAAACGGCCATCATCACGGGGCGCCAGTCCGGCATCGTGGCGGCGCGGGTGAAAGAATTGAACATCACGCACGTCTATCAGGGCGTGCAGGACAAGCCGCAGGCGTTCGCCGACCTGCTGCGGAAAACCGGCCTCACCGCCGAGGAATGCGGTTACATGGGCGACGACTGGGTCGATCTCGCGGTAATGCTGCGCGTCGGCTTCGCGGCTGCGCCGGCCAATTCGCATCCCGAAGTGATCGCGCGTGCGCATTGGGTCAGCGAAGCGCGCGGCGGCCACGGCGCGGCACGCGAAGTGGTCGACACGCTGCTGCGCGCGCAGCACAAATATGAAGCACTGCTTGCGGCGGCGTGCAGCGGCGAGCAACGGGGCCTCGTGGGATGAACCAGTTTCGCCTGACCTCGCTGATCCCGCTCATCGCGATGGCGGCGCTCGCCGGCATCACGTGGTGGCTGCTGCAAGCCACGTTGCCGCGCAAGACCGACAACGAGGCGCGCCCGAAAGAGCACACGCCGGACTACTTCGCGGACAACTTCTCGGTGTCCGAGCTCGACCAGTCGGGCGCGACGCAGTACCGGCTGACCGCGCAGTCGCTGATCCATTACGAGGACGACGAAATGAGCGACCTCGTCAAGCCGGCGATGCGCGCGTTCCAGCCCGGCAAGCCGATCGTGACCGCGACCGGCGATACCGGCACGGTCAACGCGGATGCGTCGATCGTCAATCTGTACCAGAACGCCCGCATCCTGCGCGCGCCCGGCGGCGGCGATCCGCAGATGCAGGCCGACTCCGAGCATTTCAGGGTCCTCGTCAACGACGATGTGATCGAGACTGAAAAGCCAGTTAAACTTCAGCGCGGCATGTCGGTGATGACTGCCAGTGGCATGAAATACAACAATGTCACCCGGTTTATGCAATTGTTCGGCAATGTAAGAGGCGCAATCGCCGCGTCCGATTCCGGCCACTAAGCCAACGCATACCGGGTAATCCATTCCAGGCGTGACTGCATGAACGAATCGCTCCCCCGTTTTGATACCGGCCGTTCGCGCGCGCTTTGCGCGTGCCGCGCCGCACTTGCTGCGCTCGTCGTCGCGCTGCCGCTCGTCGGCTTCGCGCCGCTCGCGCACGCGGACCGCGCCGACAAGGACAAGCCGCTGAACATCGAAGCTGACAACATGACTTACGACGACCTGCGGCAGGTCAGCATCTTTACCGGCCACGTGGTGGCGACCAAAGGAACGATCCTGATCAAGGCCGATCGCGTCGAAGTGTCGCAAGACCCGCAGGGCTACCAGTTCGCGACCGGCACCTCGAGCGGCAACAATCTGTCGTATTTCCGCCAGAAGCGCGAAGGGCTCGACGAATACATCGAGGGTACGGCCATCCGCATCGACTACGACGGCAAGCAGGACCTGACCACCCTGACCACCAACGCGACGGTGCGCCGCCTGCAGAGCATGACGACGCTGCTCGACCAGGTGCACGGCAGCGTGATCACCTACGACGGCCAGAACGACTTTTACACCGCCAAGGCGGGCAAGGACGTCGCCGGTCCGGGCAACCCGACCGGCCGCGTGCGCGCGATGCTGTCGCCGCGCAACGCCGGCGCCGCGCCGCTGACCGGCGCGTCGGCCACGCTCACGCCGTCCAACTCGATCCAGGGAGCGCCGAACCAGTGAGCACCGTCAGCAGCACAATCACGCCGCTCCCCCATCGCAAGCCGGCCGGCACCAGCAGTTCGCTGGTCGTGCGTAATCTGAAAAAGCGCTATGGCTCGCGCACGGTCGTCAAGGACGTGTCGCTCGACGTGAAGAGCGGCGAAGTGGTCGGCCTGCTCGGCCCGAACGGTGCCGGCAAGACCACGTCGTTCTACATGATCGTCGGACTCGTGCCGCTCGACGCCGGCGAAATCGATCTGGACGGCAAGTCGATCAGCCTGCTGCCCATTCACAAGCGCGCGTCGCTCGGCCTGTCGTATCTGCCACAGGAAGCGTCGGTGTTCCGCAAGTTGACCGTCGAGCAGAATATCCGCGCGGTGCTGGAATTGCAGCACGACGAAAATGGCAAGCGTCTCGGCAAAGACGCGATCACGTCGCGCACCGAAGCGCTGCTCGACGAGCTTCAGATCGCGCATCTGCGCGAAAATCCGGCGCTGTCGCTGTCCGGCGGCGAGCGTCGTCGGGTTGAAATTGCGCGCGCGCTGGCAACCAATCCGAGCTTCATTCTGCTCGACGAACCGTTCGCCGGCGTCGACCCGATCGCCGTGCTGGAAATCCAGAAAATCGTCAAGTTCTTGAAGCAGCGCAATATCGGCGTCCTGATTACCGACCACAACGTGCGCGAAACGCTCGGCATCTGCGATCACGCGTACATCATCAGCGACGGCAGCGTGCTAGCCGCCGGCGCGCCCAGCGACATCATCGAAAACGAAAGCGTGCGGCGCGTCTATCTGGGCGAGCACTTCCGCATGTAAGCACACACGGCGTTCGCGGTCTCGCGAGCTCGCGGGACCGGGAACGCCGTTTTTGCGGCACCCTCACATCCGTTTTCCGGCGGCGCAGGCTGGCGCCGCGCGGCGCGCCATTTCGGCGTACCCAAAAATTGCGTGTGCCGCAAGGTATCGCGGTCGTGGCAAACTCTCTACAATGAATCTCAACTTGCCATGAAAGCCAGCCTCCAACTCCGCCTATCGCAGCATCTTGCGCTGACGCCGCAACTGCAACAGTCCATCCGGCTACTGCAGTTGTCGACGCTCGAATTGCAGCAGGAAGTCGCCATGGCGATCTCGCAGAATCCGCTCCTCGAAAACGAAGACGAGTGGATCGCGAGCCCGTTGCGGGTTGCGGCCGACGGTTCCGTGATTGCCCAGACGCCTGGCTCCTCGGCGCCAGCCGATCCGATGGCCGGCAACGGTTCGGCCTCCTCCGAGGGCAACGGCGAGCGCGCCGAAAGCGGCGAGCCGCAGGGTGTCGACGAATACAACGGTCTCTCGGGCGACGGCGGCGGCGATTCGTCGCAATGGAACCTCGACGACTACGGCCGCTCCGGCACCGCGTCGGATGACGACGACCTGCCCCCGCTGCAAATCCACGAATCGAGCACTTCGCTGCGCGACCACCTGATGGCGCAACTGCGCGTCACCCAGGCGAGCCCGCGAGACCGTGCGCTCATCACGTTCCTGATCGAATCGCTCGACGACGACGGCTATCTCGCCGCCACGCTCGAAGAAGTGCTGGCCGACCTGCCCGAAGAACTCGAGGTCGATGTCGACGAACTGAACGCCGCGCTTGCGCTGCTGCATAGCTTCGACCCGCCCGGCGTCGGCGCGCGCTCGGCATCCGAATGTCTGAAGCTGCAGTTGCTGCGGCTCGATCCATCGCCCACGCGCGCGCTCGCGCTAGACATTGTCGGCCATTACCTGGAACTGCTCGCCGCGCGCGATTTCACGCGGCTGCGCAAGCACCTAAAGGCCAGCGACGACGAGCTGCGTGACGCGCACATGCTCATCCGCTCGCTTGAACCATTTCCTGGCGCCGCCTACGGCAAGGCTGAAGCGGACTACGTGGTGCCCGACATCATGGTGCGGAAAACGGCACAGGGTTGGCAGGCGGAGCTGAATCCCGAGGTGGTGCCGAAGCTGCGCATCAACCATCTGTACGCGAATATTCTGCGCAACAATCGGGGCGATCCGGGCAGCGGATCGTTGCGCCAGCAACTCCAGGAAGCACGCTGGCTGATCAAAAACATCCAGCAGCGTTTCGAGACGATCCTGCGAGTTGCGCAGGCGATTGTCGAGCGTCAAAAGAGCTTTTTTGTGCACGGCGAAATCGCCATGCGCCCCTTGGTTTTGCGGGAAATAGCTGATACGCTGGGCCTACACGAGTCGACTGTCTCGCGTGTGACAACCGGTAAATACATGCTGACCCCTTTCGGGACGCTGGAATTCAAGTACTTTTTCGGCTCACACGTTTCGACGGACACCGGCGGCGCGGCCTCCTCCACGGCCATTCGCGCGCTGATCAAACAACTGATAGGAGCGGAAAACCCGAAATCGCCACTTTCAGACAGTCGCATAGCCGAACTGCTGGCGGAACAGGGCTTCGTGGTCGCACGTCGTACCGTTGCGAAATACCGTGAGGCGCTCAAAATCCCGGCAGTCAACCTGCGCAAGTCTCTGTAGCCCGCCGCGTTTTGCAGCGGGCATTTACCGGCCGCTCCGCACCTGGCGGACAGGCCGGCCGCTGCGACCTGCCAGATGTCCGTCACCGGGGGGCGACACAGGCAAGCCGTCAGATCGACCGGACCTTTGTCATTGTGCGGACTAAGCGGCCATTAGCTTGGAGAAGCACTATGAATCTCAAGATCAGTGGACACCACCTCGAAGTAACGCCTGCGTTGCGCGAATACGTGATCACCAAACTGGACAGGGTGCTAAGACATTTCGATCAGGTCATCGACGGCAGTGTGGTCCTCTCGGTCGACAACCATAAGGAAAAGGAGAAGCGCCAAAAGGTGGAAATCAACCTCCACCTGAAGGGCAAGGATATTTTCGTCGAGAGTTGTGACAGTGATTTGTACGCTGCAATCGATCTGATGATCGACAAGCTCGACAGACAGGTGATACGCCACAAGGATCGCCTGCAAGGCCATCAGCACGAAGCGATCAAGTATCAGCCGGCGCCGCAACTGGACGTACCGCCGCAATAGGAGAAACTAGAGGGAATTGCTGATTTCTCTGGGACTCGTCAAGCCGCCCACAACCGGGCGGTTTTTCGTTTCAGCGCCCGGCTTGCGCGCTGCGCCGGCGCCCCGTCGCCGCAGCCAGGCTCAACCATTCCCGCAGACGTTTGCGCAGCGCGACATATTCCGCACCGCAAGCGGTGAAAAACCTGATATGCATAGATGGCGCGCCGCACCATCGGCTGTCACCCTGTTCTATAATGTTCCGGTTACCATCGGGGTCAAGCCAGTTCTGATGAAGTACGGCCGGTCGAAATCTCACGCTTTCGCGATCGACTCCACCGTCCGTCTTCGCCAGCATCGAACGAATGGAACGTCACTCAACCGCCCCGTTGGGGAGAACTCAGGCCACGTTTTCGCCTGTCAACATGAATCGTTTAGCCAAATTTCTTCCCCTCGAGAACGTCGTCATCGGACTATCGGTCACCAGCAAGAAACGCGTGTTCGAGCAAGCGGGCCTGATCTTCGAGAACCAGAACGGCATCGCCCGCAGTACCGTCACAGACAATCTTTTTGCGCGAGAACGACTCGGCTCGACCGGGCTCGGCGAAGGCGTCGCGATTCCGCACGGGCGGATCAAGGGCCTCAAGCAACCGCTCGCCGCATTCGTCAGACTCGCGGAACCCATCCCCTTCGAAGCGCCGGACGGCCAGCCGGTCTCGCTGCTGATC
Organism: Paraburkholderia sp. EG304; assembly: GCF_046543485.1. NCBI lineage: Bacteria > Pseudomonadati > Pseudomonadota > Betaproteobacteria > Burkholderiales > Burkholderiaceae > Paraburkholderia > Paraburkholderia sp. EG304. The sequence continues at coordinate 204,166 of NZ_JBKGUA010000002.1, forward strand.
TTCCTGCTCGTCCCCGAGCAGGCCACTCAACAGCACCTCGAAATTCTTTCCGAGATCGCGCAATTGCTGTCCGATCGCGACGCCCGCGAGCGGCTGCACACCGAAGAAGACCGCGAATCGTTGCATCGCCTGCTTACTCAGTGGCAACCTTGATGCAACGGCGGCGGTAGTACATACGCGCGCACACACGCAGGTAAGGCCCGGCAAGCGGCTAACACTGGAGTCACTGACTCATGGATACGTCCAGCATCAACGCCCAGAGCATTTTCGACGACAACGCCGCCATGCTGAAGCTCAGCTGGCTCACGGGGCATGAAGGCTGGGAGCGCGGCTTCTCTTCGGAATCGGTCGCCAATGCCACCTCGAGCGCCGACCTCGTCGGCCACCTGAACCTGATCCACCCGAATCGGATCCAGGTGCTCGGCGATGCGGAAATCGACTACTACAAACGTCAGACCGATGAAGACCGCTCGCGCCACATGGCCGAGCTGATTGCGCTCGAGCCACCGTTTCTCGTCGTCGCGGGCGGCGTCGCTGCGCCGCCTGAGCTTGTGCTGCGCTGCACGCGCTCGTCGACGCCGCTGTTCACGACTCCGACCTCGGCGGCCGCGGTGATCGACAGTCTGCGACTTTACATGTCGCGCATTCTCGCGCCGCGCGCGACGCTGCACGGCGTGTTTCTCGACATCCTCGGCATGGGTGTGCTGCTGACCGGCGACTCGGGTCTCGGCAAGAGTGAGCTCGGGCTCGAACTGATCAGCCGCGGCCACGGTCTCGTCGCCGACGACGCAGTCGACTTCGTACGCCTCGGCCCGGACTTCGTCGAAGGACGCTGCCCGCCGCTGCTGCAGAACCTGCTGGAAGTGCGCGGCCTCGGACTGCTCGACATCAAGACGATCTTCGGCGAAACGGCGGTGCGCCGGAAAATGAAACTGAAGCTGATCGTGCAACTGGTGCGCCGCCCCGACGGCGAATTCCAGCGACTGCCGCTGGAAAGCCAGACCGTCGACGTGCTCGGCCTGCCGATCAGCAAGGTGACGATCCAGGTGGCCGCAGGCCGCAACCTCGCGGTTCTGGTTGAAGCGGCCGTGCGCAATACGATCCTGCAGTTGCGCGGTATCGACACGCTGCGCGATTTCATGGATCGGCAACGTCTCGCCATGCAGGATCCCGATAGCCAGTTTCCCGGCAAGCTGATCTGAAGCCGATCACAGCGCCATGAAGCGCCCGGCGGAAGGCAGGACGCGGGCACGCGCATGGAGGCCAGATGCTATGATGAAATCTACGCTTTCGACGACTCCATGCGCATAATCCTGATCACCGGTATCTCCGGCTCCGGCAAATCGGTTGCCCTGAACGCGCTCGAAGACGCGGGTTATTACTGCGTCGACAATCTGCCGCCGCGTTTTCTGCAGCAACTCGCCACCTACCTCGCCGCTGACGGCCAGGACCGTCTCGCGGTCGCGATCGACGCGCGCTCCGGTTCGTCGCTCGACGAAATGCCCGCAATGATCCGCGACCTCAAGCGCTCGCATGACGTGCGCGTGCTGTTTCTGAGCGCGAGCACGCAGTCGCTGATTCAACGCTTTTCCGAAACGCGTCGCCGCCATCCGTTGTCCGGCTCGCCCGCGCACGACGCGGACGTCGGCCTGCTCACGTCGCTCGCCGAAGCGATCGAACGCGAGCGTGAACTGGTCGCGGGACTTGCCGAATTCGGCCATCAGATCGACACGAGCAATCTGCGCGCGAACGTGCTGCGCGCATGGGTCAAGCGCTTCATCGAACAGGAGGACGCAGGGCTCGTACTGATGTTCGAGTCGTTTGGCTTCAAGCGCGGCGTACCGCTCGACGCGGATTTCGTATTCGACGTACGCACGCTGCCGAACCCATACTACGATCATGAATTGAGGCCGCTCACCGGCCTCGACAAACCTGTAATGGACTTTCTCGATGCTCAGCCGGTCGTCCACGAGATGATCGACGACATCGAGAAGTATCTGTCCAAGTGGCTGCCGTATTTCCGCGACGACAATCGCAGTTATCTGACCGTCGCAATCGGTTGCACGGGCGGCCAGCACCGCTCGGTATTCATCGCGGAGACGCTCGCCGCGCGTCTCGCAACATCGGCGAATGTGATCGTGCGGCACCGCGATGCGCCGGTCGACGTCGGCGAATCATCGAAGCTGGTGGCTTAACCGGCCGCATCGCGCGGCCTTAACCCGAAGCGTTGCGCCATGTCCTCTACGCCTACTGTGTACGCCGATTTGCCGCTGTTTCCGCTGCATACGGTGCTATTTCCCGATGGCTTGCTGCCGCTAAAGATCTTCGAAGCGCGCTACCTCGACATGGCGCGTGACTGCCTGCGCGAAAAAACACCGTTCGGCGTGTGTATGCTGAAAAGCGGCGCCGAAGTCGCGCGTGAGGAAGAACCTTCGGTGCCCGAAACGATCGGCTGTCTCGCCGAAATCGACGAATGCGACGTCGAGGCTTTCGGCATGTTGCTAATTCGCGCACGCGGCACGAAGCGCTTTCGCCTGTTGTCGCATCGCGTCGAAGCGAGCGGTCTGCTGGTCGGCATGGCCGAGCCGCTCGCCGACGACCTGCCGCTCGAAGGCAATGAGCTATTGGCCAAATTCGGCGCGTGCGCGGAAGTGCTCGAGCGGATTATCGCGACGATCCGCGAACGCGATCCGGACAGCCTGCCGTTCGCGGAACCGTTCCGGCTGGACGATCCGTCGTGGGTGTCCAACCGTCTCGCGGAGGTGCTGCCAATCGCGTTGCGCGCGCGGCAAAAGCTGATGGAACTGACCGACGCCGGCGCGCGCATCGACGTCGTGCATCACTACATGCAGCAGCATCAATTGCTGTGAAATCCTGAAGTCGTCCTTCCGCTAGATCAAGGAACCATGCAGACTGGCGAGCAGCTTGCGCACCGGCGCCGGCACGCCGAACGAATCCAGATCGCTGAGCGCAACCCAGGCGGTGTCCGCATCGTTGAGCGCGGCGAGAGCGCCGACACCGCGATCGAGCTCGGCAAGCCGCGGTTCGATGTCGAGCTTGAAATGCGTGAACACGTGCGAGAACGACGCAAGCGCCGACACTTCGCCATCGCTGCCGAACGAGCGCGCCCGCTCGGCGAGCGTCGCTTCGTCGGCGGCTTCGGGCAGACTCCATAGACCGCCCCAGATGCCCGACGGCGGCCGTCGCTCGAGCATCACCGCATTGCCGTCGCGCAGCACCAGCATCCATGTGCGTCGCGTCGGCACCGCTTTTTTCGGGCGCGCGGTCGGCAATTCCCGCTGACGTCCGCTGACGTTGGCGACGCAGTCCGGCGCGAACGGACAGCGCGTACAGTCGGGTTTGCCGCGCGCACACAAGGTCGCGCCGAGATCCATCAAGCCCTGCGTGTAGGCGCTGACCTCCGCGTTCGACGCATTCGACGGCAATAGTGATTCCGCGAGCGTCCACATCGCGTTCTCGACTTTCTTCTCGCCCGGGAAACCTTCGACGCCGAACACCCGCGCGAGCACCCGCTTCACGTTGCCATCGAGAATCGTCGCGCGCGCGCCGAACGCGAACGACGCGATCGCCGCGGCCGTCGAGCGGCCAATGCCGGGCAACTCGGCGAGCTCGTCGACCGACGCGGGAAACGCGCCGCCATGCTGCTCGACGACGACCTGCGCGCAGCGATGCAGATTGCGCGCGCGCGTGTAGTAACCGAGGCCGGCCCACAGTGCCATCACGTCATCGGACGGCGCCGCGGCGAGCGCGGCGACATCCTGGAATCGCGCGAGAAATTTCGCGTAGTACGGTATTACCGTCGAGACCTGGGTCTGCTGCAGCATGATTTCGGACAGCCAGATCCGATACGGGTCACGCGTGTTCTGCCACGGGAGATCGTGGCGGCCATGCTGGCGCTGCCAGGCGATCAGACGCGCGGAAAAATCAGGCATCGGCGTGAAAGCGGACGTGGCGCCGGACGCGCTGGAGCGCGCGGCGGTCGTTGGAGTCAGGCGGGAAGGCATCGAGAATTTAACGCTGGCAAGTGGGACAGAAGTACGTGGAGCGTTGTCCCTGCACGATCTGTTTGATTGGCGTTCCACACACACGGCATGGCAGGCCCGCGCGATCATAGACGAAGTAGTCGAGCTGGAACTAGCCGCTTTCGCCGTTGCTGCCGACGAAATCGCGCAGCGTGCTGCCGCCCTTGTCGATCGCGGCGGCGAGTGTCACGCGCACGGCATCGGCCAGCAGTTCATAACGCACGAGCGACACGCGGCCCGCCGCGGTGGTCGGCCGGATGCCCGCGCGAAAGAGACTTTCCGACGCGTAGATATTGCCCACGCCCACCACGATGTCGCCCGCCAGCAGAGCCTGCTTCACCGACACCTTGCGCCCGCGCGTCAACCGATGCATCAGCGCGCCCGAAAACGCCGGCGAGAAAGGCTCGACGCCAAGGCTCGCGAGCAGCGGATGCTCTAGGATGTCGCCTTCCTCGCGCGGATGCCACAGCACCGCGCCGAAGCGGCGCGGATCACGATAGCGCAAGATGAAGTCGTCGAAGATCCAGTCCACATGATCGTGCTTCGCCGCGGCCGGCGGATGCGGCACATGACGCAGAACGCGCAACGTGCCCGTCATGCCGAGGTGCACGATGAACCACCCTGCGTCGATTTCGAACAGCAGATACTTGCCGCGTCGCTCGACTTTGCGCACCACATGGCCACGCAAGGTTTTCGCAAGGTCGGCCGGAATCGGCCAGCGCAGCGCAGTCGTCCGCACATCCACGCGCTCAACCTTGCGCCCGGACACATACGGTTCGATCCCTCGTCGGGTAACCTCGACTTCTGGCAACTCTGGCATGGCTGATTGGTCTGCTACTTGCGTGAGTGGTTGTGCGCGTATTGTAGCGAGCGCGTTACAATCGACTGAAACATTGAACGGATTTCCATGAACGTGTCCTTCGTGAAGCTGCTTTCAAAGCGCCGCGCGCGTGTGTCCAACGTGCCGCTCGCCGTGTCCGCGCGCCGGATCCTTGGTGCAGGTGCGCTCGCATTGTGGGCGCTGGCCGCCGTGCCCGCGCATGCGCAGGACCAGTCGCCAGATTCCGACGACACGTCGGTCACGATGCCGGACCCGCTGGGTCCGTCAACCCCGGAAGACGAAAAGTCGCTGCCCGGGGTGCCGCTGTCAAGCCAGATCGTCTTCCAGGTGCTGGCCGCCGAGATCGCGCTGCAGCGCGATCAGCCGGCGCCGGCCTATCAGACCTACCTCGCGCTCGCGCGCGACACGCACGACCCGCGCATGGCGCAACGCGCCACCGAAATCGCGCTGGCCGCGCAGAGCCCGTCGGACGCGCTCGCCGCCGCGCAACTGTGGCAACAGTACGCGCCCGGTTCGGAACGCGCCGCGCAACTCGACGCGTCGCTGCTCGTGCTGTCCGGCAGGCCCGACGATGCGTCGCCGATCCTGTCGCAGGAACTCGCGAAGGTACCTGAGGAAAATCGCGGCAGCGCGATCCTCGCGCTGCAATTGCTGTTGTCGCGCGGCCCGAACCGCGTCGGTGGCCTGCACGTGTTGCAGGACCTGCTGAAGAACGATATGAAGCGGCCGGAAGCGCAACTGGCCGTCGCGCGCCAGCAGCTGCTGGCCGACGACGCGCCGGGTGCGCGAAAGTCGCTCGAGCAGGCGCTCACGATCAAGCCCGACTATCTGCCCGCAGCGTTGGTGCTGTCGCAAATGGGCCCGGAGGAGCGCAAGGAAGGCATCGCGTCGCTCGAAAAGTACGTGCAGCAGAATCCGAAATCGCATGACGCGCGGCTCGCGCTCGCGCAGATGTATCTCGCGAGCGACCGTCTCGACGACGCGCAGAAGCAGTTCGAGATCATGCGCAAGGCAAACGCCAACGACCTGACGCCGTTGATGGCGCTCGCACTGATCAAGATCCAGCAGAAGAATCTCCCCGACGCGCAGGCCTATTTGATCCAATACGCGCAGCAGGCCGAGAAGACGCCGGGCGCCGATGCGGGCCAGGCCTACATCTATCTCGCGCAGCTAGCGCTCGAACAGAAGAATGAGGCGGCCGCGAGCGACTGGCTGAACAAGATCTCGCCGGCGAGTCAGCAATATCTGGCCGCGCAGATCACGCGCGCCCAACTGCTCGCGAAGCAGGGCAAGACCGAAGAGGCGCGCCAGTTGCTCGCCAACTTGCAGACCTCGGATCCGCGTGACGTGGCGCTAATCGCACGCACCGATGCAGCGATCCTGTTCGACGCGAAGCGCTACCCGGAGGCCGAAGCGCGTCTGCAGCAAGCCACGGCGAACTTTCCCGACGACCCCGACCTCACCTACGACTACGCGATGGCCGCCGAAAAAACCGGCCATTACGACGTCATGGAAGCGCAGTTGCGCAAGCTGATCCAGACGCAGCCGGACAATCCGCAGGCATATAACGCGCTCGGCTATTCGCTCGCCGATCGCAACCAGCGCCTGCCGGAGGCGGACATGCTGGTCGAGAAGGCCTCGGCGCTTGCCCCGAACGATGCGTTCATCATGGACAGCGTCGGCTGGGTCAAGTACCGGATGGGTAATTCGGCTGATGCGATCAAGCTGCTGCGCAAGGCATACAGCCTCCAGCCGAACGCAGAGATCGGCGCGCACCTCGGCGAAGTGCTGTGGAAAGCCGGCGAACAGGAACAGGCGCGCGCCGCGTTCCGCGAGGCGCGCAAGCTCGAACCCAACAACGAGACTCTCGTCAAAACGTTGCAACGTCTTCAGGTAAACGATCTTTGATGCGTCTTTCCCGTTTGATTTCTTTTTCCATGGCGCCGCGCGGCATCGCGCTTGGTTGCGCGGCGGCAGCGGTTGTCGCGTTGGCCGGCTGCGCGTCGGTAAAGCCGCAGGGGCCGTCCACATCGAACGCCGCGACCGAAGTCACCGCGCAGACGAGCCGCTCGTATCAGGGCCGCTTCGCGGTTCAGTACAACGATCAGAACGGCCAGCAGCGCAACGCCTACGGCAATTTCTCGTGGCAGGAAACCGGCGACACCGTCACGCTGCAATTGCGCAATCCGCTCGGCCAGACGCTGGCCATCGTGACCTCGTCGCCGGCTTCGGCGACGCTCGAGTTGCCGAACCGCCAGCCGCTCACCGCCGATAACGTGTCGACGCTGATGCAGAACGCGCTCGGCTTCGCGCTGCCGGTCGAAGGATTACGCTACTGGCTGCAGCCGTCGCCGGCGCCGACCTCGCGCGCGCAGACCGAGAAGGATCCGGATCAACCGTCGCGCCTGAAGCAGATCACCCAGGATGGCTGGACGATCGACTATGTCGCCTATGCCGATGCACCAGCCACCGGCGTGAAGCGCGTCAATCTGAGTCGCTCGGAGCCGCCGCTCGACATCAAGCTCGTGCTGGATCAGTGAGTCGTCGTTGCTGGGGCTTTTGTCCCGGCATCCGCTCACGTAACCTTGCTACCCGTTTGGCGCCACCGTGGCGCATGTAGCCTTCACTCATGATCGAAACAACCGATTCGCTGCGCGACTGTCTCGCGCCAGCGAAACTCAATCTCTTCCTGCACATCACCGGCCGTCGGCCGGATGGTTATCACACGCTGCAAACGGTCTTCCAGTTGCTCGACTGGGGTGACACGCTGCACTTCACACGACGCGATGACGGTCTCATCACGCGCCGCACCGAAATCGCCGACGTGCCGCCCGAGCATGACCTGACGGTACGGGCCGCGACGTTGCTGAAGTCGCATACGGGCTCTCGCGAAGGTGTCGATATCGAAATCGACAAGCGCCTGCCGATGGGCGCGGGCCTCGGTGGCGGCAGTTCCGACGCGGCGACGACGCTGCTCGCGCTCAATCGTCTGTGGAAGCTCGATCTGCGGCGTCAGGAGTTGCAGGATCTTGCGTTGAAGCTCGGCGCGGACGTGCCCTTCTTTGTATTTGGAAAAAATGCGTTCGCAGAGGGTGTCGGAGAATCATTAGACGTTGTACAATTGCCGCCGCGTCACTTTCTGGTAGTGACGCCGAGGGTGCAGGTTCCAACTGCAGCGATTTTTTCCGAAAAAGCGTTGACAAGAGATACAAAGCCTCTCATAATCACGGACTTTCCTGCAGAACACAGCTGCAACACCGATTGGCCAGAAAGCTTCGGTCGGAATGACATGCAGCAGGTTGTAGTAGGAAAGTACGCGGAAGTAGCGCAAGTGTTGCGGTGGTTTGAGAACATCGCGCCAGCGCGGATGTCCGGGTCGGGTGCCAGTGTTTTTGCAGCGTTCCGTAGCAAAGCTGAAGCAGAAGCGGCGCAAGCCAAGCTGCCCGGCGAATGGAACAGTGCAGTAGCCGCGGGCTTGGATCAGCATCCACTCTTTGCTTTCGCGTCATAAGTTTTGCATCGTCGAACGAAACTCCACGTTCAGCGGAGCTCAAAGTCAGTGTAGGGGAGTCGCCAAGCTGGTTAAGGCACCGGATTTTGATTCCGGCATGCAAAGGTTCGAATCCTTTCTCCCCTGCCAAAAAATTCTCGTGGTTCGCTGTAGTTCGCCGCAGTAATTCACATTCTCCCGCCCCCCAGCCTGAAGTAGGTGCATGATGAGCAGCCATGACGGCCTGATGGTTTTTACTGGCAACGCAAATCCCGCGCTTGCACAGGAAGTCGTCAAAAACCTCGGTATCCCCCTCGGCAAAGCAATGGTTAGCCGTTTCTCGGACGGTGAAATCCAGGTCGAGATTCAGGAAAACGTGCGCGGCAAGGATGTCTTCGTCCTGCAATCCACGTGCGCGCCGACTAACGATAATCTGATGGAACTGATGATCATGGTCGATGCGCTCAAGCGCGCATCCGCTGGCCGGATCACCGCAGCCATCCCCTACTTCGGTTATGCCCGCCAGGATCGTCGCCCGCGTTCGGCGCGTGTCGCCATCTCGGCGAAGGTCGTGGCGAACATGCTGGAAATCGCCGGCGTCGAGCGGATCATCACGATGGATCTGCACGCCGACCAGATTCAAGGCTTCTTCGACATCCCGGTCGACAACATCTACGCAACGCCCGTGCTGCTTGGCGATCTGCGCAAGCAGAACTACGACAACCTGATGGTTGTTTCGCCGGACGTCGGCGGTGTGGTCCGCGCCCGTGCATTGGCGAAGCAACTCAATTGCGATCTCGCGATCATTGACAAGCGTCGTCCGAAGGCGAATGTCGCCGAAGTGATGAACATCATCGGTGAAGTCGAAGGCCGCACCTGCGTGATCATGGACGACATGGTCGACACCGCAGGCACGCTGTGTAAGGCCGCGCAGGTTCTGAAGGAACGCGGCGCGAAGCAGGTATTCGCTTACGCCACCCACCCGGTTCTGTCGGGCGGCGCGGGCGAGCGTATCGCCGCCTCCGCACTCGACGAACTCGTAGTCACGGACACGATCCCGCTCGGCGAAGAAGCCCGTTCGTGCGCGAAGATCCGTTCGCTGACGAGCGCCGGTTTGTTGGCCGAAACGTTCTCCCGCATCCGCCGCGGCGATTCGGTGATGTCGCTGTTCGCTGAAAGTTAAGCATTTGCGAAGACGCCGCGTACCGCTTCATGCGACACGCGGCGTTTTTGCACAATCGGCATGAACGGACGAAGGTTCTTGCCGCTGTCCCGGGCCTCAGCCATTACGGCTTCGAGGCCCTGTTTTTACTGCCTGGTCGCGGGCAGTGCATTGGAGATTCAACATGAAAGTAGTCGCTTTCGAGCGTTCCCAGCAAGGTACGGGTGCGAGCCGCCGCCTGCGTAACTCGGGCAAGACCCCGGGTATCGTTTATGGCGCTGGTGCTGACACGCAACTGATCGAACTCGATCACAACGCCCTGTGGCACGCGCTGAAGAAAGAAGTTTTCCACTCGTCGATCCTCGATCTGGAAGTGGCAGGCAAGTCGCAACAGGTTCTGCTGCGCGACGTGCAATACCACCCGTTCCGTCAGCTCGTGCTGCACGTGGACTTCCAGCGCGTCGACGCGTCGAAGAAGCTGCACACCAAGGTGCCGCTGCACTTCCTGAACCAGGAAACCAACCCGGCAGTGAAGCTGTCGAGCGCGGTGATCTCGCACGTCATCAACGAAATCGAAATCGAGTGCCTGCCGTCGGCACTGCCGGAATTCATCGAAGTCGACCTCGCGAAGATCGAAGCCGGTCAATCGGTTCACGCGAAGGACATCCCGCTGCCGGCAGGTGTGGCGCTCGTCGCCCACGTCGACGCGGAAAACCCGGTGGTCGCTGCTGCAACGATCCCGGCTGGCGCCATCGCTGAAGACGCTGCTGCTGCTGAAGGCGGCGAAACGCCGGCTGCTTAAGAGCCTTTCGGTTCGAAGCAAGCAATCCTCTCGATCCGTTTCCGATGAAACGGTCGATGTGACCCGCCGAGGTTCGCCCTGGCGGGTTTTTTTTCGGCTTTTTTAGTCCGGAGCGTTTCACTTCCGGACCTGGTGGACTCACGCAATCATGATCAAGCTGATCGTCGGGCTCGGCAATCCGGGCGCCGAATACACCGCGACGCGTCACAATGCCGGCTTCTGGCTGGTCGATCAACTCGCGCGCGAGGCTGGCACAACGCTGCGCGACGAACGGCGCTTTCACGGCTTTTACGCGAAGGCGCGGTTGCATGGCGAGGAAGTGCATCTGCTCGAGCCGCAGACCTACATGAACCGTTCTGGTCAATCGGTCGTCGCGCTTGCGCAATTCTTCAAGATTCTTCCCGACGAGATACTCGTCGCGCACGACGAGCTCGACATGCCGCCCGGCAGCGTCAAGCTGAAGCTCGGCGGCGGCAGCGGCGGGCATAATGGCCTGAAGGACATCAGCGCGCATCTGTCGTCGCAGCAATACTGGCGGCTGCGGATCGGCATCGGCCATCCACGCGACCTGATCCCAGAAAGCGCGCGCGCTGGCGCGAAGCCGGACGTCGCGAACTATGTGCTGAAGCCGCCGCGGCGAGAAGAGCAAGAGGTCATCGACGCGTCGATCGAGCGCGCGCTCGCGGTGATGCCGCAGATCATCAAAGGCGAGCTCGAACGCGCAATGATGCAACTGCATCGCAACAACAGCTGACGCGCGCCACATCCATCGAAACCCGCAACCGCGAGGAGAATCGCTTGAGCCGCTACTGGAGCGACATCGTTCACCGTCTGACGCCGTACGTGCCGGGCGAGCAGCCCGCGCTCGCGCATCCGGTGAAGCTGAACACCAATGAGAATCCGTATCCGCCGTCGCCGCGCGTGCTCGACGCGATCCGCCGCGAGCTTGGCGATACGGCCGACACACTGCGCCGCTATCCCGATCCGAGCGCACGCAAGCTGCGCGAAACGGTCGCCGCGTATCACGGTATCCGCGCCGACCAGGTATTCGCGGGCAACGGCTCGGACGAAGTGCTCGCGCTGACATTTCAGGCCTTGCTGAAGCACGACAAGCCGCTGCTGTTTCCCGATATCACGTACAGCTTCTATCCAACCTACGCGAAGCTGTTCGAAGTCGACTACCGCACCGTCCCGCTCGATGGGAACTTCGCGATCAACGTCGACGACTACGCGGTGCCCAATGGCGCCATCCTGTTTCCGAATCCGAACGCGCCGACCGGCCGGCCGCTGCCGCTGGCGGAAATCGAACGCCTCGTCGCGAGCCATCCTGATTCGGTCGTGGTGATCGACGAAGCCTATGTCGACTTCGGCGCCGAGTCGGCGATTGCGCTGATCGACCGCTATCCGAATCTGCTCGTCGTGCAGACCGTGTCGAAGTCACGTTCGCTCGCCGGCATGCGCGTCGGCTTTGCGTTCGGCGATGCGGCGCTGATCGATGCGCTCAATCGCGTGAAGGACAGCTTCAATTCGTACCCGCTCGATCGCCTCGCGCAAGCCGCCGCCACCGCCGCGTACGAAGACGACGCGTGGTTTCGCGAATGCTGCGCGAAGGTGATCGCGAGCCGTGAACGGCTCGCGGCGGAATTGACCGCGCTCGGCTTCGAGGTGGTGCCGTCGGCCGCGAATCTGCTGTTTGCGCGGCATCAAGGGTACGACGCAGCGACGCTCGCGTCGCGGCTGCGGGAAAAGGAAATTTTCGTGCGGCACTTCAACGCACCGCGGATTGACCAGCATCTGCGGATCTCGGTCGGCACCGACGCCGAATGCGACATCCTGCTCGACGCGTTGCGGGGTATTTTCAGCGCTTACGTCGGATAAGGGAAACGCGGCCGCAAAAAAAACCGGCGAAGGCCTGCGGGCCTTCGCCGTTTTTTTTTGCCCGTCACCCGCGCACGTCAGGTGCCCTTGGCGGCCTGCAACGCGTGATATTTCGCCATCAAACCTTCGGGCGTTTCCAGGTGGTTTGGGTCACGCGGGATGCACTCGACCGGGCACACCTGGATGCACTGTGGCTCGTCGAAATGACCGACGCACTCGGTGCACTTCTTCGGATCGATCACATAGATTTCCGGACCCATCGAAATCGCGTCGTTCGGGCACTCGGGCTCGCAGACGTCGCAATTGATGCACTCGTCGGTAATCATCAGGGCCATGCTGCCACCAACTTTGCTAGATAAAACAATACATTATAGCTTTTTCGCCTCCGCACGGTCGTGCAATCCCGCGCCAGCATCATGGGCGACTGTGCTGCCTGGCTAGGTCGATTTGGTTGCCAACTGGTTCGCGTATGCGCTGTACAACGCCAACTGGATGCTGAACATGCCATTCGATATGCGGGAATTGCCGGGCTGTTTCGGCAACAAGGCCAGCAGCCACTTCATCACATAGAGCATGATCAGCGCGCCGGTCAGATCGCCCACGAACATCGTGAAGAAGCTCTCGAACCAGTTCTTCGTCGTACCGGTCAGCGCGAACCACAGGTGATGAAACAGCGGATTTGCCACCGAATAGGCGACAGCCAGAACGAGAAGCCGCTTCGGCGTCAGGTTCGTCAGCGATGCGCGCAGATCGTAATACTCGAGCGCAAATCGGTACACCAGATACGGCGCCAAAGACCCAAGCAAAGCGCCTGCTGTTGCACGCACCGGGTCATGCGGAAACCAGTAGAGAAAGTCGGTAATCAGTCCGGCAAGCAGCAGGCCAATCGCACCATCGAATCCAAGCAGCAACGTGCTGAGAAGCCGAACACCAGACGGCAGGTAAACCCAGTTGACTCCTCGCACGAAAGACGTGTGCGCGAACAGTTCCTGATTGATCCACAGTGACACCAGGAACGCGATCACAGTCCCAACGATCGACCAAAAATGCAAACGTAAGCTAGACATTGCGGTGAGCCATCCTCGGTTGCTTTTGCCGAAGGCATCATAGCGTGCATATATGGCATTTCGCGAGGACAGGCAGCAGGCTTTAGGTCAGCGTCATCGCGACGCTCACGGAAAAATTTCGCGGAGCCCTTAAGTTCGGAGCGATGCGACCGAAAACCCATGTATAGCTTTATGCCGGGCTCGACAAGAGTGTAGAGTCACGTCCATATCGATATGTTTTTTATAGCAATGAACCTGAGAGAGCAGACTGGAACGGAAAGCGCTAGCCGGTCGAACCAGTGGGCATCTGCACGCCGCCCCGTGGGCCGCGCGCCTGCTCCATGGCTCGCGCGCTATTCCGTCTTTCAGGACGCGTTGCTCGGCAGCGAAACAACGTTGGGGGCGCTTCCTCACTTCGTCAGGCGCGCCGCATTGGAAAGACTGGGGGACTCCAATTATTCGCGTGTGCCCACTTCCGTACTCGATGAAATCCGGGCTTCTTACCTGGAGCTTCGCAGCACACGCGTAGCGGAAGAAGTACGTCGATACCTGTCCGCCACCGAAGACGGTCTCCTGGCGTCACGCGAATCGTCGGACGCCCTTGAAATCCTCGCGGCGGGAATGCCGCGGATGCTGGTTCCGCCGGTCGCGCGCCCTCCGTGTCTGCTGAGTTCCGGCGAAGGAATATTCCTCGGGAGTTGGGCGCAGTTTGTCGCGTACTGGTGCCGGAAAGACCCGACGATTCCGCTACTCGCTGTCGATTGGCCGATCCTCTACGAGCACGTAGCACCGTACGGCCTTCGCCCCTGGTCGACGACCATAGGGCCATACGCACTCCGTAGAGAGGCGATATGAGCGTGTCGCCATCGCGCCCCTGAAGTGCCGTCAGCGCCCGCCCAAGCTAGACATGGAGATAAAATAAAGAGGCCCGGTTGCCGCTGGGCAGTATCAAAGGTTCGCTTTTCGCGCTCGGGTGAGCGGCGTTTTCGTTGGAGCGATGGTCATGACCCGCCCTGCTGATATCTATCTTCGATTTCTTCAATTGACCGAGGCACTGCGAGGTCTTCCCTCACTTCCCGCGCTCGATCCGCTCGAAGAAAAGATCCTGGAGTTCGTAGCTCGCATGAGGCAAAAAAACGAACGCCTGTCGGTTCGAGACATGATGGCCCAAAGCGCGCTCGGGTCTCCGGCCACCTTGCATGCCCGCATCACGTCAATGCGCGAAAAAGGCTGGCTCCTACTCAACGACACCGAAGATGCTCGCCGTAAACAGGTCGAGCTAACGCCCGCCGCCCTCCGACACTTCGACAAACTTGCCGAGGCATTCGCCAAGGCCGCGAAGGGTAGCTGACATTGCACTGCGTCGGTTAAATGATCCGTCAAAACCGGCCATTCGCGCGACTCTGGCTCACGCCCCCTGGGCACCGCCCTGCGGATCCAGCGACGCGACCTTCTCCTTCAGCCATTTTTCGACCGACGGAAATACGAACTTGCTGACGTCGCCGCCCAGTTGCGCGATCTCCCGCACGATCGTGCCCGAGATGAACTGATACTGATCGGACGGCGTCATGAACATCGTCTCGACGTCGGGCAGCAGATAGCGGTTCATGCCCGCCATCTGGAACTCGTACTCGAAGTCCGATACCGCGCGCAGACCCCTGACGATCACCCGTGCGTTGTTGCTCCGCACGAAGTCCTTCAGCAGCCCTTTGAAGCTCATCACCTGGACGTTCGGGTAGTGGCCGAGCACCTCGTGCGCGATCGCGAGGCGCTCCTGGAGAGTGAAAAACGGCTTCTTGGCACGGCTGTCGGCCACACCCACCACCAGCGTGTCGAAAATGCTCGACGCGCGCCGAACGAGGTCCTCGTGACCGCGCGTCAGCGGGTCGAACGTGCCCGGGTACACGGCGACTACCATGAGACTTCTCCTCTTTTCAGACAAAAGGGCACGTCCAAGCGACGCATTTGGCACCGGCGCGGATGACGATAAACCGCCCGGCCCTTTTTTGGAACGCGCATTATTCCTTATTTTCGCGCTGCAGCAAATGAAAGTGCACTGCGCCCGCCTTGCCCTGCCGCACGACCTCCCAGCCCGCGAGCGACTGATGAGCGGTCGGTTCGAGCGCTTCGCCGGCCTCGACATAAAGATAGCCGTCGGCGCGCACGAGCGGCACGGCCACCGCGAGCGCCTTGCCGAGCAGGTCGGCATCGAACGGTGGATCGAGGAACACGACGTCGAACGAGCCTGGCGCGAGGCTCGCCGCAAGACGCAGGCCGTCCGCCTCGGCAATTTCGATCACGTGTGCATCGAGCCGCTGCTGGTTCGCGCGCAATTGGCCGGCGGCGCGCGCATGACGCTCCACCATCAGCACGCGCGCCGCGCCGCGTGACGCGGCCTCGAAGCCGAACGCGCCGCTGCCGGCGAACAGATCGAGACAGTGCTGGCCGTCCAGGCGCTGGCCGAGCCAGTTGAACAGCGTTTCGCGGACGCGGTCGGGCGTCGGGCGCAAGCCGTCCAGATCGAGCACGGGCAGCGGCGTGCGTTTCCAGTCGCCGCCGATGATGCGAATGGCATGCGGCTTGCCGCCTTTGGACGAAGCGCCAGCGGCGCGTGAAGGTGCTAAACGAGGCATGCAGTATCGTGCAGTTTCAGCTAGGTGGTGAATATGCCCGCGACGCCGATGCGCGCGGGCCGGAGCGCCCACGTTACCACAGGGGCGGCGCGCGTCCAGCCTGGCCGACCGGCCAATACGACGCGCCGCGGCACGCCTGATAAAATGTGCGGCTGCCAGCGCCCGCCCTTTCGCATCCCGGCGCTGCCCACCGCTTCGCCGGTCCCGTGCCGGCTGCGCGCATCGTCGCGCTCTCCCATACGTCAGATCATGTTCAGCTTTTTCAAACGATTCAAGGGTTCGAAAGAGTCCGATACCGCCGCAGACGAAACGCTGGCGGCGCAAGACGACGCGACGCACGAGGCCGAGGTTGCGCCCGTCGAACCCGTCACGCCTACCGCGCCCCCCGCTCCGCCTGTGGTCACGACCATCATCGAGCCGGAGCCCGAACCGCAAGACGCCGACCTCGACAGCGTCGAAATCGTCCCGCCGCCCGTGCAGGACGCCGGCGCGAAGCGCTCGTGGCTCACGCGCCTGAAGAGCGGCCTCGCGAAAACCAGTTCGAACCTGACCGGCATCTTCGTCGGCACGAAGATCGACGAGGACTTGTACGAGGAACTCGAAACCGCGCTGCTGATGTCGGACGCCGGCGTCGAGGCGACCGAATTCCTGCTCGAATCGCTGCGCGAGAAAGTGCGCACCGAACGCCTGACGGACCCGCAGCAGGTCAAAACCGCATTGCGCGCGCTGCTCGTCGAGTTGCTGAAGCCGCTCGAAAAATCGCTAATGCTCGGCCGCGCGCAGCCACTCGTGATGATGATCGCCGGCGTCAACGGCGCGGGTAAAACCACCAGCATCGGCAAGCTCGCGAAGCATCTGCAGAGCTTTCACCAGTCGGTGTTGCTCGCCGCCGGCGACACCTTCCGCGCCGCCGCGCGCGAGCAGCTCGCCGTCTGGGGCCAGCGCAACAACGTGACCGTGGTCGCGCAGGAAAGCGGCGATCCGGCCGCTGTGATTTTCGATGCGGTCGGCGCCGCGCGCGCGCGCAAGATCGACGTGATGATGGCCGACACGGCCGGCCGCCTGCCCACGCAGCTGCATCTGATGGAAGAGCTGCGCAAGGTGAAGCGCGTGATCGGCAAGGCGCAGGACGGCGCGCCGCACGAAGTGCTGCTCGTGATCGACGCCAACACCGGACAGAACGCGCTCACGCAGGTCAAGGCGTTCGACGACGCGCTCGGCCTCACCGGCCTGATCGTCACCAAGCTCGACGGCACGGCGAAGGGTGGTATCCTCGCGGCGATCGCGCGGCAGCGGCCGATTCCGGTGTACTTCATCGGCGTCGGCGAAAAGGTCGAGGATCTGCAGCCGTTCAGCGCGGAGGAGTTTTCGGACGCGCTGCTGGGCGACTGATCGCGCGAACGTGTGAGCGCTGCGGCGCTCGCCGCTTGCGGCGAACAAAAGGAAAAGGGCACTCCACAGAGTGCCCTTTTTTCGTTTCGAGCGGCCGTCGCCGTGTCACGCGATCCCGCGCTCACTCCGCATCCGGCTGCACGCCCGGCGCGGCGCGCGCGAACGCATCGAGTTGCATCGCGTGGTCGTAGATGCGCTGGATCGTCGGAAACTTTGCGGTGTCGACCTTGAAGCGCTGTGCGTTGAAAACCTGCGGAATCAGGCACGCATCGGCGAGCGTCGGTGTGTCGCCGAAACACAGTTTGCCGGTGCGCGCCTCGCCGGCGAGATGCGCCTCCAGCGTCGCGAAGCCTGCATCGATCCAGTGCCGGTACCACGCGTCCTTCGCGTCGTCGTCGACTCGCAGCGTGTGCTTCAGATAGCGCAGCACGCGCAGATTGTTCAGCGGATGAATCTCGCACGCGACCTGCAGCGCCACCGAGCGCACATAGGCGCGATCGAGCGGCGCCTTCGGCAGCAGCGGCGGCTCCGGATGCGTCTCCTCGAGATACTCGATGATCGCGAGCGACTGCGGCAGCAAATGACTGCCGTCGGCGAGCGTCGGCACGATGCAGTCCGGGTTGATCTTGCGATACTCGGGCTTCAGCTGCTCGCCGCCTTCGCGCACGAGGTGCACGGGCACATAGTCGTACGACAGGTTCTTCACGTTCAGCGCAATGCGCACACGATACGACGCCGAGCTACGGAAATAGCTGTAGAGCTTCATGTTGTCTGCCTCCTCCACCTGCTCGCAAGCCGTCTCAGACGACGCGCACGCTGAACTCGCCGAGTCCGTCCACGCCGCCCTTCATCAGGTCACCCTTCACGACCGCGCCGACGCCTTCCGGCGTGCCGGTGAAAATCAGGTCGCCGGGCCGCAGTTCGAACAGCGTCGACAGATAGGCGATCGTCTCGGCCACCGACCAGATCAGTTGCGACACGTCCGCGCGCTGCTTGTCCTCGCCGTTCACCGAAAGCCAGATCGCGCCCTTGCCGATGTGACCAACTGCTGAAGCCGGATGGATCGGGCCCAACGGCGCCGAGTGATCGAAGCCCTTGGCGGTATCCCAGGGACGGCCCAGTTTCTTCGCTTCGCCTTGCAGGTCGCGACGCGTCATGTCGAGACCGAGCGCATAGCCGTAGACGTGGTCGAGCGCGCGCTCGACGGGGATGTCTTTGCCGCCCTCGCCGATCGCCGCGACCATTTCCATTTCGAAATGGACGTTCTTCGTCTGCGACGGATACGGGAATTCGCCGGTCGTGCCCGGCGCGACGTAGACGACCGCATCGGCCGGCTTCGAGAAGAAGAACGGCGGTTCGCGGTCCGGGTCGTGGCCCATTTCACGCGCATGCGCTTCGTAGTTGCGCCCCACGCAATAGATGCGGCGCACCGCGAACTGCTCGCTCGACCCGACGACCGGCACCGCGACCTGCGGTGCGGGTGCAAACACGTAACTCATCCCGTTCTCCGTTTTTCGATGGGCGCCGCCGAGGCGGCGAGAAAGATCGAGTGTAACGCGCGGCACGGCGCGGGTGCGTGTCAGACGGGCGGTCGCGCGTCATCGCGTGCCCGCTGCGCCGCTGTTCGCCCGCTCGCCATAGATGCGATACTCACACCGAATAGCTTCCCGAATGCCGTAGCCGACGCCCAAGCGCGGCACGCCACCCGCCCTCTGCGCACGATGACCGACTCGACCACTACGACTTCTCCCTTCCCCTGCGCCCGCTTCATCAAGGAAATCGGCCGCGGCCCGAACGGCGCCCGCGCGCTGACCGCCGACGACACCCGCGCGCTCTACACCGCGATGCTCGACGGCCGCGTCGCCGAGCTCGAGCTCGGCGCGGTGCTGCTCGCGTATCGCGTGAAAGGCGAAACCGCCGACGAACTCGCCGCGATGCTGGCCGCAGCGCATATGTCGTTCGAGCCGGTGCGGCTGCCGCACGGCGCGTTTCGGCCCGTGTCGATTCCGTCGTACAACGGCGCGCGCAAGCAGCCGAACCTCGTGCCGCTGCTTGCGCTGCTGCTCGCGCGCGAAGGCGTGCCGGTGCTCGTGCACGGCGTCACCGAAGATCCGGGTCGCGTGACGAGCGCGGAAATCTTCACGCATCTGCGCATCGCCCATGCGCAGTCGCACGCGCAGATCGAAGCGGGTCTCGCCGAGCGTCGCGTCGCGTTCGCGTCGATCGACGTACTCGCGCCCAAGCTCGCGCGCCTGCTCGCGCTGCGCCGGCGCATGGGTGTGCGCAACTCGACGCATACGCTGGTGAAGCTGCTGCAGCCATTCGCGCCCGCGGGGCTGCGGCTCGTGAATTACACGCATCCGCCGTATCGCGACAGCCTTACGCAGCTGTTCATCACGCATCCCGATGCGGCCGTCGGCGGTGCGCTGCTCGCGCGCGGCACCGAAGGCGAGGCGGTGGCAGATACGCGCCGCCAGGTGCAGGTCGACTGGCTGCATGACGGCATCTGCGAGACGCGGCTGCCGCACGAGCGCTCGTCGCCCGATGCGCCCGAAGTCGAGCTGCCCGAAGCGCGCGACGCCGCGACCACGGCCGCCTGGATCGACGCCGTGCTGCGCGGCGAAGCACCGGCGCCTGGCGCGATCGAACGTCAGGTCGAGCTGATCGTCGATATCGCGAAGACGGCGGCCTGACGGTCGCGGGTTGACAGGCCAGCACACGCCGTCATACATTTGGCCCCATGCGTCCCCTTCCGAACACCCTCCGAATTATCTCCGGCCGCCTAGCGCGGCCCCTATCGCTACGCCTGGCGTAAGTCACGCGTAGCGCCGCGCGCTGGCAGCTCCGGTTGCCGTCGGCGGTCCTCCCGGTAGTTCCCGCAGTTTCGCTTCACCCCGTCGTAGTTCTCCACAACCTTGTCGTCGTTTGTATTCGTCCGTTTACCGCGCGGACGAAGCGAGAGGATCAAATGCACGTTGCCTCGGGCATCCGCATCGTGCATGCGTGACAGTCGGCCAACCGCTCGACGTCCCAACCTCCGCCGACGACACCACGAATGAGGCACTTCACCATGTTGCGCAATCCCGCTGAAAAGTACCGCCCTTTTCCCGCCGTGCGCCTGACCGGTCGCAAGTGGCCGAGTCGCACGATCGACGCCGCGCCCGTCTGGATGAGCACCGACCTGCGCGACGGCAACCAGGCGCTGATCGAACCGATGAACGCCGCGCAGAAGCTCGAGTACTTCGAGATGCTGGTCGCCATCGGTTTCAAGGAAATCGAAGTGGGTTTTCCGTCGGCGTCGCAGACCGATTTCGACTTCGTGCGCAAGCTGATCGACGAGCGGCGCATTCCCGACGACGTCACGATCGAGGTCTTCGTGCCGTCGCGCGCGGAGCTGATCGCACGCACGTTCGATGCGCTCGACGGCGCTCCGCGCGCGATCGTGCATCTGTATAACGCGATCTGCCCGTCGTTCCGGCGCATCGTGTTTCAGCAATCGAAGGACGAGATCAAGGCGCTCGCAGTCGAAGGCACGCGCGTCATCAAGGAACATGCGCAGGCGCGGCCGGGCACACACTGGATCTTCCAGTACTCGCCCGAGACCTTCAACACGACCGAGCTGCCATTCGCGCGCGAGGTATGCGACGCGGTCGCGCAAATGTGGCGGCCGACGCGCCATCACAAGATGGTCGTCAACCTGCCGGCGAGCGTCGAAGCGGCCACGCCGAACGTATTCGCCGACCAGATCGAATGGATGCACCGCAACCTCGGCTACCGCGACAGCATTGTGCTGTCGGTGCATCCGCACAACGATCGCGGCACCGCGGTGGCCGCGGCGCAGCTCGCGCTGCTGGCGGGCGCGGATCGCATCGAAGGCTGTCTGTTCGGCAATGGCGAACGCACCGGCAACGTCGATCTCGTCACGCTCGCGATGAATCTCGACACGATGGGTATCGACAGCGGTCTGGATTTCTCGGATCTCGCGACGATCCGGCGTGTGGCGGAGCACTGCACGGGGCTTCCCGTGGCCGCGCGGCATCCATATGCGGGAGAAGTGGCGATGCGCGGCACACGCGAGCCGCGCGACGCAGATGCCGAGCGCGATGAATACGGCGCAAACAGCCGCGATAAAGCTGAGGATTGCGTAATCGCGTAAATCCGACTTGAGCTTGCGGCGGAGGAGTGCGCACCCCGCATTCCGCCGCCAGGATGGGCGCGCTCACGAGGCGCGCCCGCGCGATGAGAATCTCACTCCAGCGCGCAACGCGTCGCCTGCCATGCAATCAGCCGCCACTGGCCGTCTTCGTGCGTGTGGATCGCGGTATAAGCAATCGGGAACAGCAGCGCGCCGTTGTTCGCTTCCATCTCGATCAGCGCGCGGCCCGTGACCACGTAGGTTTCGCGCCCGGCCGGCAAAACTTCCTGCGACTGCACTTCGATTTGCCGATAACGACGGCGCCCCGCGGTGATCCCGTCGATGAACTGTCGCTTCGTCTCGCGTTTGCCGTTCGTATGGACGTAGCTCACGTTGTCCGCGAGCAGCGTGTCGAGCGACTGCCCGTCGCCGTCGACCATCGCGCGAAATCGCTCTCGCTCGAGCCCGCGAATCGCTTCGATCATCTTTGCCGCCATTGCAGAGCCCCTCGAACACCGCGAGCCACAAGGGGCCACGGTCAGAAGTGATATTGCAAATATAGCTGGCTGAAATTTATACCAGGATTCGGCTCTTTGATACCGCCATTGGAAACATGCTGGAAGCGGTAGCCGGCGGCATACTGCTGATGAGCGCCGAACTGCAGCCCAACGCCCGCCATCTCGGTGAACTGGAACGCGGTGCCCAACGTGAAGTCGGAAGAAATGCGCGGACTGGTCAGCAATCCGACACCGGCACCACCTCGATGAATGGCCGCACTGAACCCGACGACTTGACGAAGCGGATCACCGGCATCACGCCGATCTCGCCGATGTTGTCGTGAACGTTTCCTTCATTGGTGTGCCACCACGCGACGTGCGCCTCGCCGATCAGCGCGAAATGCCAGTCGCCGATCTGCCACCAGGTGAGGTTCGGGTCCCAGACCGCGCCGAGATCGAGCCTCTTGACGAGACGATCACCGACGCCGGCGGCCACTTGCACGCCGAACCGGTCAGCCTGGGACGCGCCCGCCGCACCCAGCAGCAGAACGGCCAACGCACTTTTTAGAGTAAGTCTACGGACCACAAGATTCTTCTTGTTCATTCGGCCCCCATACTGATGACTATTAAGCGAGCGCCCCCTTTATTCCAAGCATGGATTCCGGGGCAAGTATGTTCCAGTTAATGCGCCCGAACAGCAATTATTCTCCCTGAAACCGGACGACGTCAGTCGATCATGAGTCTGCAGCCGCCTCGAACGGTAATTTGTACAGGCTCAACACACAGCGCAAATAGAGCGTATGATGGCTATCAGAAGTCAAGATCCAATAGGATTTTCGGGAACTTGGATACCCCTGCGACCTCTAAGTATTAGCACTCGGCAGATCTGAGTGCTAACATCCATCGCTGGAGTCGTTTACTGAGTACGCTATTGTCTGATTCCAAAGGAGCTTCACACGTGAGCCATGCAATGACCCTTCCGAGTACTTTGAGCCCGTCGTCGGCTAAGGCCGCTCCGGCAGGTGCACTGGCGCTCTCGCATTCCTCGCTGCTGTCCGGTCAACTGGGCAACATCGACGCCTACATTCAGGCGGTCAACCGGATTCCAATGCTGACGCCGGCGGAAGAACGCCAGTTCGCCACCGAATTGCGCGAACACGACAATCTGGAGGCCGCACGCCGCCTCGTGCTGTCGCACCTGCGACTCGTCGTGTCGATCGCGCGTAACTACCTGGGTTACGGGTTGCCGCACGCCGACCTGATCCAGGAAGGCAACATCGGCCTGATGAAAGCGGTCAAGCGCTTCGATCCCGAGCAAAACGTACGCCTCGTGTCGTACGCGATGCACTGGATCAAGGCAGAGATCCACGAATACATCCTGCGCAACTGGCGCATGGTGAAGGTCGCCACGACCAAGGCGCAGCGCAAGCTGTTCTTCAACCTGCGCAGCCACAAGCAGGGCCTCGGCGCGTTCACGCCGGACGAGATCGAAGGTCTCGCGAAGGAACTGAACGTGAAGCGCGAAGAGGTCGCGGAGATGGAAACGCGTCTGTCGGGCGGCGATATCGCGCTCGAAGGTCAGGTCGAAGACGGTGAAGAGTCGTACGCGCCGATCGCCTACCTGGCCGACTCGCATAGCGAGCCGACCGCCGTGCTGGCTTCGCGTCAGCGCGACCGGCTGCAAAGCGACGGCATCGCAAGCGCGCTCGACGCGCTCGATCCGCGCAGCCGCCGCATCATCGAAGCGCGCTGGCTGAAGGTGGCCGACGACGGCTCGGGCGGCTCCACGCTGCACGAGCTGGCCGACGAGTTCGGCGTGTCGGCCGAGCGTATCCGGCAGATCGAAGCCAGCGCGATGAAGAAGATGCGCGGCGCGCTGACCGAATACGCGTAAATGCGTCGAAGCCATGCGCGCGTCGAATGTGTCCTGCCCAAGAGATCGGTAAAAGCGACGCACGGCAGCCGGTCGCGTACTATTTAGCGGCCATCGCGCTCGAGCCCCGCCCTCGCAAGACGGCGGGGCTTTTTCATTCCTTTCGCCCATTCGTGCGCCCCCCGGCCGGCGCGCATTCGCGTCGGCCTATCCCCAAGCCGGCCTGACGAGGCCGGTAAGCCTTTCTTGACGTATCGCAAGTCCGGTAGCAATACTGCACAGACGCGGCAAGTTTCGCGACCTGATGCCGCATGGCTAACTCTAAGCGCGCGAGGTTCCCCCTCCTACAATCGGCATGCATTCGCCAGACTGCCTGACGGCAAGGGCGGTCTGGATCCGGCCGGACTCTCCGGCGTGAAGTCGTCTTTCGACCGATCATGACCCTAGCCCTCAATCGCAGCAGCACTGTCCGGTCGCGCTTGTGCGGCGGGTTCACCAGGTGGGTGCGCGGTCCCACGCTGGCGCGCGATATTGCCATCATCCTCGCCATCAAGTTCGCTCTACTGCTGGCGCTCAAGTTCACATTCTTCAGTCATCCGCAGGCGGAGCACATGATGCTGCCGCCTCAGCAGGTCACGCAGGCGCTGCTGTCGGTGCCCGCCCCGCATCCGTCCGGAGGTGATCAACATGCCCGTTAGCGAAGTCGTAGAACTGTCGCGGCTCCAGTTCGCCATCACGGCGCTTTATCACTTTCTGTTCGTGCCGCTCACGCTCGGCCTCGCCTGGTTGCTCGTCATCATGGAGTCGGTCTACGTGATGACCGGCAAGCAGATCTACAAGGACATGACGCAGTTCTGGGGCAAGCTGTTCGGCATCAACTTTGCAATGGGCGTCGCGACCGGCCTCACGCTCGAGTTTCAGTTCGGCACCAACTGGGCCTATTACTCCCATTACGTCGGCGACATTTTCGGCGTGCCGCTCGCCGTCGAAGGACTGATGGCGTTCTTCCTCGAATCGACGTTCGTCGGTCTGTTCTTCTTCGGCTGGAACAGATTGTCGAAAGTGCAGCATCTGATCGTCACGTTCTGTGTCGCGCTCGGATCGAACCTGTCGGCGCTGTGGATTCTGGTTGCCAACGGCTGGATGAACAATCCGGTCGGCGCGAAGTTCAACTACCAGACGATGCGCATGGAGCTCGACAGCATCGGCGCGGTGATTTTCAACCCGGTCGCACAGGTGAAGTTCGTGCACACGGTGTCGGCCGGTTACGTGACCGCGGCGATGTTCGTCCTCGGTGTGTCGTCGTGGTATCTGTTGAAGCGCCGCGACACCGAATTCGCGCTGCGCTCGTTCGCGATCGCCGCCGGTTTCGGCCTCGCGTCGGCGCTGTGCGTGATCGTGCTCGGCGACGAATCCGGCTATCGCACAGGTGAAGTGCAGCAGGTCAAGCTCGCCGCGATCGAGTCCGAATGGGAGACCGCGCCCGCGCCCGCGCCGTTCACGGTATTCGGTATTCCCAACCAAAAGGAGCAGCGCACCGACTACGCGATCCGCGTGCCGTACGCGCTCGGCATCATCGCGACGCGCTCGCTGAGCGAACCCGTGGTCGGCCTGCGCGACCTGATCGCCGAAAACGAGGGGCGCATCAAGAACGGCATGCTCGCCTTCTCGGCGCTGCAGAAGTTGAAAGGCGGCGACTCGAGCGACGAAGCGCACGCCGCGTTCGACAAGTACAAGGACGATCTCGGATACGGCCTGCTGCTCAAGCGCTTCACGCCGAACGTCACTGATGCGACGCCAGAGCAGATCGCGGCCGCGGCAAAGAGCACGATTCCGCCAGTGTTGCCGCTGTTTTTCTCGTTCCGCATGATGGTCGGCCTGGGCCTGCTGTTCCTCGCGACCTTCGTGCTCGCGTTCTGGTTCTGCGCGCAGCGCACGCTGCTGCTCGAAAAGCGTCGCTGGTTCCTGCGCTGGGCGGTCATCGCGATTCCGCTGCCGTGGCTTGCCGCCGAACTCGGCTGGATCGTCGCGGAAATGGGCCGCCAGCCGTGGAGCATCGCGGGCATTCTGCCGACCAACCTGGCCGCATCGACGCTGACGCCGCGCGATCTGTATCTGAGCATCGCCGGCTTCGTGCTGTTCTACACGGGGCTGTTCGTCATCGAGATCATGCTGATGTTCAAGTACGCACGGCTCGGCCCTTCGTCGCTGCATACGGGCCGCTATCACCACGAGATCGAGCAGCAGGTGTCGCAGCCGCTGTCGAACACGGCCGCGTGACGCGCCGCCACACCGCCTCAGAGGAATAAGCCATATGGACTACGCAGCCCTCAAACTGATCTGGTGGGTATTGATCGGTGTACTGCTGATCGGCTTCGCGCTCACCGACGGCTTCGACATGGGCGCGGCGATCCTGCTGCCGTTCATCGCCAAAACGGACTCCGAGCGCCGCATCGTCGTGAACACGGTCGGCGCGACGTGGGAAGGCAACCAGGTCTGGTTCGTGACCGCAGGCGGCGCGATGTTCGCGGCGTGGCCGCTCGCCTATGCGGCATCGTTCTCGGGCTTCTACTTCGCGATGCTGCTGGTGCTGTTCGCGCTGTTCTTCCGCCCGGTCGGCTTCGACTATCGCGGCAAGCGCGAGGATCCGCGCTGGCGCAACGCGTGGGACTGGGGCCTCTTCATCGGTGGCTTCGTGCCGGCGCTGGTGTTCGGCATCGCGTTCGGCAATCTGCTGCAAGGCGTGCCGTTCTCGTTCGACACCGATCTGCGCGTCACCTATCACGGCAGCTTCTTCGGCCTGCTCAATCCGTTCGCGCTGCTGACGGGTCTCGTCAGCGTGTCGATGCTGGCCGCGCACGGCGCGGCGTTCGTCAAGTGGAAGACCGATGGCGAGGTTCACGAGCGCGCGTCGAAGGCGCTGCGGCTCGCGGCGCTGTGCACGCTGGTGCTGTTTCTCGTCGCGGGCGCGCTCGTCGCGACGATGATCGGCGGCTATCAGATCGTCGACATGCCGCCGCTCGACGCGGTCTCCAATCCGTTGATGAAGACCGTGATCGGCGCGCCGGGTTTGTGGCTGAACAACTACGCGCTCTATCCGTGGACGGCGATCGCGCCGCTCGCGGGTCTCGTCGGCGGGGTGCTCGCGGTGCTGCTCGCGCGCTCGCGCTTCGAGGCGACGGCGTTTCTGTCGACGTCGCTGATGGTCGTTGGCGTGATCCTGACCGCGGGCTTCGCGATGTTCCCATTCATCATGCCTTCATCACTCGACGGCCGCAGCAGCCTGACCATGTGGGATTCGACGTCGAGCCAGATGACGCTCGAGATCATGCTGTTCGCGGTGATCCTGTTCCTGCCGATCATCCTGCTCTATACCGGCTGGGTGTATCGCGTGATGCGCGGCAAGGTGACCGCCGCGGCGATCAAGGAAAACCACCATTCGATGTATTGAGCGGCACCATGCTCCAACAGGAAAACAGGAGTTCGTGATGTGGTATTTCAGCTGGATTCTCGGCGTTGGCGTCGCACTGGCGTTCGGTGTCGTCAATGTGATGTGGCTCGAATCGCGCGAGTTGGCGCGCTCGGCAAAACAGGTGACTCGCTAGGCGGCACGCTTTGGTCGTAAACGCGAAAGCGGCACCTTGGGAAAAGGTGCCGCTTTCTTATCTCAACAATCGCCGACAGCCATCAACCGATCAAGCCGGCACCGGCGCCGCGCCCGCCCCACCGCCTTGCGACGACAGGCGCTCGGCCAGCTTCTGCGCATAGCGCTGCGCGGCCTCGCCGACGACGATATGGAACGTGTCGGTCGACACCCATGCCGTATCGAGCGTCGCGAGACGCTGACGATCGACCGCCGACGGATCGCGCACCACCACGCGCAGACGCGTCGCCGCCACCGCATCGAGCGATACCACGTTGCCCGCGCCGCCGAACACGGCGAGCCAGCGCAGCGGATCGGGGTCGAGCGGACCGCCTTGCGCGCCATCGGTGTGCCCAACGTTTCGCGCGACCGGCGCGGCAGCAGCCGGCGCCGCTACAGCAGCAGCCACCTTCACTGCGTCGCCCTGCCCCTGCGCGATCGCCGTACGCATCTCATCGGCGATGATGTCCGCTTCCGGTCCGATGATCACCTGCACGTTGTTCGCGCCGCGCTTGAGCACGCCACGCGCGCCAATCGACTTCAGTTCGCTTTCGGAGACCTTGTCCGCATCGACGACCGACAGACGCAGACGCGTCGTGCATGCATCCACGACCGACAGGTTCGCCGCCCCGCCGAGCGCCGCGATATAACGCTGCGCACGCGGCACGGCCGCACTGGCCGCCGGCGCGACGAAACCACCCGCCGCGAACGACTCGACCTGCTCTTCCGCAGCGGCGGGCTCACGACCCGGCGTCGCCATGTTGAACTTGCGGATGAAGAAGCGGAACAGACCGTAGTACACGACCGAGTACACGAGGCCGAGCGGAATCGCCCACCAGCCCTTCGTCGACAGACCGAAGTTCAGCACGTAGTCGATGAAGCCCGCCGAGAACGTGAAGCCGAGGTGAATGCCGAGCGCCGAGCAGATCGCGAGCGACAGCCCCGTCAGCAGCGCGTGGATCGCATACAGCACCGGCGCGAGGAACATGAAGCTGAACTCGATCGGCTCGGTCACACCGGTCAGGAACGACGTGAGCGCCATCGAAAACAGAAGGCCGCCGGCCACTGCGCGACGCTCCTTCGGCACCTCGTGGAACATCGCCAGACACGCGGCCGGCAGGCCGAACATCATCACCGGGAAGAAGCCGGTCATGAAGGTGCCCGCGGTCGGGTCGCCGGCGAAGAAGCGGTGCAGGTCGCCCGTGACCGCCGCGCCACCGGCCGGCGTGAAGCTGCCGAACACGAACCACGTCAGCGAGTTCAGGATGTGATGCAGGCCCGTGACGAGCAGCAAGCGGTTCAGCACACCGAACACGAAGGCGCCGAGCGCGCCGGCCGTCGTGAGCCAGTGGCCGGCCAGGTCGATCGCGCTCTGCACCGGTGCCCACACGTGGCCGAATATGATCCCTAGCACCACGCAGACCACCCCTGTCACGATCGGCACGAAGCGTTTGCCGCCGAAGAACGCCAGGTAGTCGGGCAGCTTGATGTCCTTGTAGCGGTTGTACAGCAGCCCCGCGACGATCCCCGCGATGATCCCCGACAGCACGCCCATGTTGAGCTTGTCGTTGATGTCCTTCATCACCGCGATCTGCACCAGATAGCCGATCGCGCCAGCCAGACCCGCGACGCCGTTATTGTCCTTCGCGAAGCCGACCGCCACGCCGATCGCGAACAACAGCGGCAGGTTGTCGAAGATCGCGCCGCCCGCATCGGCGATCATCTTGATGTTGAACACGTCGGGCTGGCCGAGCCGCAGCAGCAGGCCGGCGACCGGTAGCACCGCGATCGGCAGCATCAGCGCGCGTCCCAGGCGCTGTATCTTCAGAAACGGATTTGCATCCATCGGTATCTCCAGTTTTGTCTCGGGGGTACGTTCTTCGGTGAGTAGTGCAGCGATGCGGAGAAGCGCGCCGCGCGTGAAGGCAGCCGTACTGCCGGACGCACGGCGTGCGGGTTCTCCAATTGATTAATCTGTCAATCGAGCGGCCACGTCGCGCGGCTTGCGGCTCGAACCGCCTGCGCCGAGTCGAGCGCGAGCGCATCGCGGGCACGCTGACGGCACAACTGATAGTCGAGCGTACGCACGCGTGCCTTGATGCCGGGCACCGAGACCGGGTCGACCGATAGCTCGGTCACACCCAGGCCCACCAGCAGCGGCATCGCGAGCGGGTCGCCGGCGAGCGCGCCGCACACGCCGACCCATTTGCCGTGCTTCGCTGCACCTTCGACGGTCGCCGCGATCAGCCGCAGCACCGCCGGATGCAGGCCGTCCGCCTGCGCCGCGAGATCGGGCTGGCAGCGGTCCATCGCGAGCGTGTATTGGGTCAGGTCGTTGGTGCCGATCGACAGGAAATCGGCGTGCTGTGCGAGCTGATCGGCGAGCAATGCAGCCGACGGCACTTCGATCATCACACCCACTTCGACCAGCTCGGTGCTGCCCGCTTCGCGTGCGAGTTCGTCGATACGCTTGCGGATGCGGAGCAGTTCGCCCGCGTCGGTGATCATCGGCAGCAGGATGCGCACGGCGCCGATCGGACGCACCGCGAGCAGGCCACGCAGCTGCTCGTCGAGCAGATCGGGGCGCACCTGCGCGAGGCGCACGCCGCGCAGGCCGAGCGCGGGGTTCGGCTCGGGCGGCAGCGTCAGATAGTCGACTTCCTTGTCCGCGCCGACATCGAGCGTGCGGATGATCGCGGTGCGGCCGCGCAGCGCATCGACGATCGCCTGATAGCTGTGGCGATGCTCGTCCGCGCTCGGCGCGGCCGGGCGGTGGATGAACAGCAGCTCGGTGCGCAGCAGGCCGACCGAGTCGGCGCCGTTGTCGACCGCGGCGTTCGCGTCGTCGAGTGTGGCGATGTTGGCGGCCACTTCGATCGCGCGGCCGTCGGAGGTCGCCGCTGCCTGTTGCGACGTGCGGCGATTCGCTTCGCGCACGTCGGCGAGGCGGCTGCGTTCGCACCGGGCGCGTTCGACGTCGAGTTCGGTCGGCGCGAATTCGAGCCGACCGGTGCTCGCGTTCACCACCACCTGCGTGCCATCGGGAATCGCATGCAACGCGTCGCCGACCGCGACCAGCGCCGGGATGCCCGCCTGACGCGCGAGAATCGCCGCGTGCGAGGTCGCGCCGCCGCGCGCCATCACGAGCGCGGTCACACGCGTGCGATCGAGCGACGACAGATCCGACGGCGTGAATTCGTCGGCCGCGAGCACTGCCTCGTCCGGCAGCGTGCGGGCCGCGCTGCTCGTGTAGCCGAGCGCGCGCTGCACGCGCTTTTCAATGTCGCGCAGATCGGCGGCCCGCTCGGCGAGCAGGGCGTCTTCGACATTACTCAGGATGTCTATTTGCGCGCGGATCGCCTCGCGCCATGCAAAACCCGCGCTCTTGCCGAGGCTGATCAGATCGCGCGCGGCGTCGAGCAGCGTCGGATCTTCGAGCAGCACGCGATGCACCGCGAAAATCCCCGCCTCGCCGACCGAGCCGCGTTGCGACGCATCGCGCACGATCGTGTCGAGATCGGCGTCGACGGTCGCGATCGCCTTGTCGAGCAGACGGCTCTCCGCCGCCGACGTGCCGCTCGCCTGCTCCGGCGGATCGACGTCCGCGTCGTCCCAGCGCACCAGCTTGCCGACCGCGACGCCCGGCGCCGCGCATACGCCAGCGAGCGTATTCGGCGCGAGCGGCTCGCCCGCGGCGGGCGTGGCAACCACGCTCGCCGGTGCTGTCGCCGGCCGCGCGGGTTTCTGTTCCACCTCACCGTGCGCTTCGCGCGTCAGTTCATCGGCGATCGCATCGACCGCCGCCTGCGCCTGCGGACCGACGCCGAGCAACTCGACGCTCGCGCCTTCGCCGGCACCGAGTCCGAGCAGACCCACGACGCTTTCGATCGGCGCCTTGCGTCCGTCGTAGCGCACTTCGACGCGCGCGTCGAAGCCGCGCGCCGCTTCGCGCGCACGCGCCGCGGGCCGCGCATGCAGACCGCCCGCGTGCGTCAGCGTGATCTGCCGGCGCGCTTCGTCCATCACCTGCGCGGCGCACGCGTCGCGCACCGCGTCATGGCTGACGCCTTCGCGCGCGCGCAGCACCAGCAGCGGCGTTTCGCCTGCCTTGACGTGACCGTCCGGCGCCCGCTCGATGATTTCGAACGCTTCCGAATTCGCAACCGCGATCACCGACACGAGGCTCGGCGCATTCAGCGCGACCTGATCCTGATCGAACTCGATCAGCACGTCACCGGCGCGCACCTTTGCGCCCTGCGCGACCATCGGCGCAAAGCCCTTGCCGTTCATCCCGACCGTGTCGATACCGATATGCAGCAGAATCTGCGCGCCTTCGGCGCTCTCGAGCGTCACCGCGTGGCCGGTGCGCGCGAGATGCGTGACGACGCCGTCGCACGGCGCGACGAGCCGCCCCTCGAGCGGATCGACGCCGATGCCGTCGCCGAACATGCCGCCCGCAAACACCGGGTCCGGCACCTTCGCGAGCGGCACGACCGGGCCGGTCAGCGGTGCAAGCAAAACAATGTGATCTTCGGAATGGCTCATCAGGTTGGACTTCTCGACACGTCGCATCGTCGTTCTCGTCAGTGAGTTTCGGTGACTTTATTCAGATGGCGTGGCGCGTCCGGATTGCGCCCGCGCGCGGCGGCAAGATCCGCGGCCATCACGTAAAAGGACAGGATGGCGGCGATCGGATCGAGCGCCGCGTGTGCGGTAGCGACGAGCGGCAGCGAAGCGTCCGCGACGTCGTCGGGTGCCGCGAGCAGCACGCGCGCGCCGCGCGCGCGCATGTCGTGCGCGAGTTGCAGCAGACCCGCCTGCTCTGGCCCGCGCGGTGCGAACACGAGCAGCGGATAGTCGCGATCGATCAGTTCCATCGGACCATGACGCACTTCCGCGCTCGAAAACGCTTCGGCCTGGATGCCGGAAGTTTCCTTCAGCTTCAGCGCGGCCTCCTGCGCGATCGCGAGGCCAAGGCCGCGGCCGATCACGATCATCCGCTCGATGCCGCGCAACTCGTTGACGGCCATCGACCAGTCGAGCCGGCCCGCGCGTTCCAGCGCGTCGGGCAGCGTATTTAGTCCAGCGAGCAACTCGGCGTCGTTCTGCCAATGTGCGACCAGCTGCGCGGAGATCGACAGCATCGCGATGTAGCTCTTGGTCGCCGCGACGCTCAGTTCGGGACCGGCGACGAGCGGCAGATGCCACTCGCAGGCGTCGGCCAGCGGTGAGCTCGGTGCGTTGACGGCGGCGACCGTCAGCGCGCCGGCTGCACGCAACGCGTTCATCGTGCCGACGAGGTCGGGGCTCTTGCCCGATTGCGAAAACGCGAGCGCAAGCTGATCGCGCACCTGCAGCGGCGCCTGCTGCAGCGTCGCGACCGACATCGGTAGCGACGCGACCGGCACGCCCAGGCGGCTCATCGTCAGCGATGCAAAGTAACTGGCGGCGTGGTCGGAGCTGCCGCGCGCGACGGTCAGCGCGACGTGGCGCGGCTGTTGCGCGAGCTTCGCGGCGAGCGCCGCGACGCGCGAGGTGTCCTTGAGCTGCTCGGCGACCGTTGCGGCGGACGCGAGCGCTTCTTTAAGCATATTCGACAATGGCTTCTCCTTCGACGTAGGTTGCGCTAAGCGCCAGCTCGCGGTCGAAGACGACCACGTCGGCCCACGCACCGCGCGCGATGCGGCCGCGGTCTTCGATGCCGAGATAGTCGGCGGCGTAGCGCGACAAACGGTGGGATACATCGGCGATCGGCAGGCCGATCGAGACAAGATTGCGCAGCGCCTGATCCATCGTCAGCGTGCTGCCCGCGAGCGTGCCGTCGGCCAAACGTACGCCGCCGAGACACTTGGTCACGTGCTGGCTGCCGAGGCGGTACTCGCCGTCGGGCATGCCGGTCGCCGACGTGCTGTCCGTCACCACATACAGGCGCGGTATTGCACGCAGCGCGGTGCGGATCGCACCCGGATGCACGTGCAGCAGGTCGGGAATGATTTCGGCGTACTCGGCGTGCGCGAGCGCTGCGCCGACGAGGCCAGGGTTGCGGTGATGCAACGGCGACATCGCGTTGAACAGATGCGTGAAGCCGCACGCGCCGTGCTTGAGCGCGGCGACCGCGTCGTCGTAGGTGCCGAGCGAATGGCCGAGCTGCACGCGCACGCCGCGCGCCGCCATCTCGGAGATGATCTCCATGTGGCCGGCGATCTCGGGCGCCAGCGTGACGACGCGGATCGGCGCGATCGACAGATACTTGAGCACCTCGTCCAACACCGCCGATACCGCCGCGTCGGGCTGCGCGCCGAGCTTGCCGGGGTTGATATACGGTCCTTCCAGATGCACGCCGAGCACACGCGCACAGCCCGGCGTGCGCACCCGCGTGACGGTGCCGAGCCCGGCGACGACGTTCATCAGTTCGTCGCGGGGCGCGGTCATCGTCGTGGCGAGCAGGCTCGTGGTGCCGTAGCGAGCATGCGTGCGCGTGATCGTTTCGATCGCGTCGCCGGCTTCCATCACGTCGGCGCCGCCGCCGCCATGCACGTGCAGATCGATGAAGCCGGGCAGGATGTACGGCGCGTCGTTCGTCGACGGATCGACCCGCTCGCCTGACAGCGCCGTGATGCGGCCGTTTTCGTATTCGAGCGTGCCGTGGATCCACCCTTCGGTGGTGAGTATGTTTCCGGTCAGCATGAGTCTCTCTGTGCGTGATGCGTATGCGGCAAAAATGCGTTCGCCGGACCTGCGGCCTATGCGGCCCTCGCAATTCAGGTGCGCAATTCAGCGACGAAGTCATAGTAGTCGTCGCGGCAATAGGTGTCGGTCAGCTCGATCGCGCGCTGATCCGCGCTGTAGCCGATACGGGTAATGACCAGCAGTGCGGTGCGCGGTTCGATGTCCATCAGCGCGGCGATTTCGCTCGACGCGTTGACCGCGCGGAAGTGCTGCAGCGCGCGCACCACAGCCGCGCCGCGTTGCTCGAGATAGCTGTACAGCGAGTCGCCGATCACGAGCGGATCGGGCACGATCGCGACCGGCAGCGCCGAATGCTCGACCGCCATCACGATGCCGTCCGCACGCCGCAGCCGCCGCAGGCTCGCGACAGCCGCTCCCGGCGACAGGCCGAGGTGCAGCAGCTCGTCGCGATTGGCAGCGCGCACGTCGCGTTCGAGCCAGACTGAATCCGGGCGAAAACCGCGCTGCTGCATCTTCTTCGTGAAGCCGGTGAGACGCGACAGCGGGTCTTCGACGCGCGGCGTGATAAAGCTACCGGCGCCGCGCGAGCGCCGGATCAGCCCCTGCTCGACCAGCAGTTCGATCGCCTTGCGCGCGGTGATGCGCGATACGCCGATCGCGTCGGACAGTGTGCGCTCGGAAGGCAGAGCCTCGCCGGCCGACCAGACGCCACAATGGATCGCCGTCGCTAGGTTGCGCGCGAGCTGCAGGTAGAGCGGCGTGACGTTGCGCACGTCAGGCATCAATGCGGACCAGCGAGTTTCCATGGGGCTCCAAGGACGCCGCGAGCAGCACGGCCTCGAAAAATGAGAGCCCATTATATAACCAACACAATACCAGTCAACGGACTGGTACCATGCCGGTCGATACCACCGGAAAGCCTTATGAGGTAAGGCTCAGAGGCAGTTTTGCGGGCTGATGAGAAAGGGATTCGCAGACCAGGACTTTCCCGGATCGGACCAACTGGCGATACCAGCGAGCGGCGAACGGCCTTTAGTGGTATCAAAACACGCTCAATGATCAATACCTGTTTAATACCACTTGGCGCGTGGCTGCGATGGACTGGCTTTGTAAATAAGGGTCGTGCCGATATAGTGCGCTGTACCGACCACAAAAAGTTTCGGGGAGCCGTCCTTGACTGATTCCGAGGCGCTGCGGCGCGCTCAGGCCGTCCGCCATTTCAATCGCTTCTATACCCAGTGCATCGGCGCCCTGCACGAGCATCTGGCGCGAAGCGAGTTCTCGCTGACGGAAGTGCGCGTGCTGCACGAGCTATCGCGTGCCCGTGCGCAGACCGCATCGGTGCTCGGGCGCGCGCTCGGACTCGATAGTGGCTATCTGAGCCGCTTGCTGACCAGTTTCGAGCGACGCAACCTGATCTCGCGCCGCCCGTCCGACACCGACGCGCGCCAGTCGCTGATCGCGCTCACCGAGCACGGCCACGCAACCTACGCGCCGCTCGACGCCGCCGCCATCCACGAAGCACTCGGCCTGCTCGACAAACTCAGCGCGCTATCGCAGGAGCAGTTGATCGCCGCGATGAAGCTGATTGAGCGGCTGCTCGGCGACCAGCCGAAGCATGAGCTCGTGGTGCTGCGTCAGCCGCGCGCCGGCGAATGCGGCTGGCTCGTGCATCGGCAGGCGCAGTGGTTCGCCGCCCAGTATGGTTGGGATCACACGTTCGAGGGCTTGCTCGCGCGCGTCGTCGCCGAGTACGCGCAGCGCAACGACCCACTGCGCGAGAAGTGCTGGATCGCCGAACAGGAAGGTCTGGTGGTCGGCTCGGTTTGCCTCGTCGGGGTCTCGACGACGGTCGCTGGCGTACGCCTGCTGTGGGTCGAACCGGACGTGCGGCGACTCGGCATCGGCACGCAGCTGATCAGCGAATGCGTGCGCTTCGCGCGGCGCGCGGGCTACACGAAGCTGACGCTGACCACCGCGAACGCATTGGCAGAGCCGCGGCGGCTTTGCGAGCGCGCTGGGTTCAAGCTGGCCGACAGCGCGACGCAGCGCCGCTTCGGCCACGATCTGATGATCGAAAGGTGGGAGTTGGAGCTATAAAAAAGCACGCGCCTGTGCGGCGCGTGCTTTTCTCGATGCTATGCGACTGCGCGTATGATCGCGCCGAACGCGTCGCTTAGAACGACGGCACCATCGAACCCTTGAACTGCGTCTTGATGAACTGGCGCACGTCTTCCGACTGATACGCGGCGACCAGCTTCTTCACCCACGGCTGCGCCTTGTCCTTCGTGCGCACGGCGATCAGGTTCGCGTACGGGCTGTGGATGTCTTCGAGCGCGATCGCGTCCTTGGTCGGCTGCAGGCCGGCGGCCAGCGCGAAGTTCGTGTTGATGACGGCGGCATCGACGTCGGCGAGCGAACGCGGCAGTTGCGCGGCGTCGAGCTCGACGAACTTGATCTTCTTCGGATTGTCGACGACGTCGAGCGGCGTCGCGTTGTTGCCGCCCGTGGCCGCGCCGTCCTTCAGCTTGATCAGGCCTTGCGCCTGCAGCAACAGCAACGCGCGATTTTCGTTCGACGGATCGTTCGGCACCGCGACCTTCGCGCCTTGCGGCAGGTCCTTCAGCGACTTCAGCTTCTTCGAGTACGCGCCGAGCGGCGAGATGTACGTGAGGCCCGCGTTGACGAGCTTGTAGCCGCGTTGCTTGATCTGGCTATCGAGGTACGGCTGGTGCTGGAAACTGTTGGCGTCGAGGTCGCCCGCGTCGAGCGCGGCGTTCGGCTGGATGTAGTCGTTGAACTCGACGACCTTTACGTTCAGGCCTTCGCGCTTCGCAACCTTGGTGACGACTTCCCAGATCTGCGCGTCCGGACCGCCGATCGTGCCGACCTTGATGACCTTGTCGTCGGCGTGCGCGCCGAAGCTGGTGAGGATCGCCGCGCCGGCGACGACTGCGGTGAGGGCTTTGAGGATATTTCTGCGCTGCATGTGTTTCTCGCTGTTGCGGTTCGACTTTTTGAGTCGATTGCTCCGATGGATGCCGGAGTCGGATGAAAATGGGCGGCGCTCCGGTTCGTGCCGGTGCGCCGTCGGCCAAGCCCAAAATTGTTTCATACGAGCGGCAAGTTGGAAAATACCCTTAGCGCATATGGATATGCATAGCGCGAGCGCGCTGGCTAGCGCGACGCAAAACCGCAGCTAACCGATAATCTGGAGCCGTGGCCTCGCACGGCCCACTCAACCGCCACTGAGAACGACCATGTATCTAATCAACCTGATCTACACCGCCCCGCTCGATCGCATCGACGACGCGCTCGACGCGCATCGCGCGTTTCTCGCAACGCAGTTCGACGCGGGCATCTTCGTCGCGGCCGGCCCGAAAGTGCCGCGCGACGGCGGCATCATCATCGCGGTGGGTATAGAGCGCGACAGGCTGGATCGCATTCTCGCGAGCGATCCGTTCGCCGAGCAACAGCTCGCGCGCTACGAGGTGACGGAGTTCAAGGCAACGCGTGTCGCGCCGGGGCTGAATCTGCCGACGCCGGTTTGAGCGCGAGTTGCGAAGAGGAGATCGATGCGGGGACGCGTGAGCGGCGTCGCGATAAAAAAGCCGCCTGCGATGCGCGTCAATCGAGCAGAAGCTTGAAGTCGTGCACCCACGGCGTCGCGCCCTGACCATCGCGCGCGAACAGACGCAGCTTGCCGTCCGTGTCGAACACATAGCTCGCGGCCGTGTGGTCCATCGTGTAGCTGTCGGGCGTCTTGCCCGGTACCTTCGCGTAGTAGACGCGGAAGTCTTTCGCGAGCTTCGCCAGTTGCTCTTCGCTGGCAGGACGCAAGCCCACGAAGCTCGGATTGAACGCCGGCACGTATTGCGCGAGCAACTGCGGCGTGTCGCGCTCGGGGTCGAGCGTGACGAACAGCACCTGCACCCTCTTCGCGGCTTCCGGACCGAGTTGCTGCAACGCCTGTGACAGCTCGGCCATCGTCGTCGGGCAGACGTCCGGGCAATGCGTATAGCCGAAGAACAGCACGACGACCTTGCCTTTGTAGTCGGCAAGCGTGCGAATCTTGCCGGACGTGTCGGGCAATGAGAAATCGCTGGCGAATTGTGTGTTGCCGGTGATGTCCAGATTCGTAAAAGCCGGCGGCTGCTTGCCGCAACCGGTCATCAGCAGTGTGCTGCCCAACGCCGCGCCGAGCGCGCAAGCGATCACAGCGGCGCGCGCGACGCGCGCAAAGCGGTTGTTGAGCATGGTGTTACGCGCCGATTACGACGCGCGCATAGTGGTCGATCAGCAGCGCGGCGAACAGCAGCGACAGATAGACGATCGAATAACGGAAGGTTTTGCGCGCGAGCTCGTCCGAATACTCCCGGTAGATCTTCCACGCATACGCCAGAAACACGGCGCCAAGCAGCACCGCCGCCGCGAGATACACGACGCCGCTCATGCCGGAGATGAACGGCATCAGCGTGACCGCGAACAGAATGACCGTGTAGAGCAGGATATGCAGGCGCGTGTACTTTTCGCCGTGCGTGTTCGGCAGCATCGGCAGGCCGGCGTTTTCGTAGTCTTTGCGGCGATACAGCGCGAGCGCCCAGAAATGCGGCGGCGTCCATACGAAGATGATCAGCACGAGGATCCATGCGTCGCCGGGCACGTGGCCCGTGACCGCTGCCCAGCCGAGCGCCGGCGGCATCGCGCCCGACGCGCCGCCGATCACGATGTTCTGCGGCGTGGCCGGCTTGAGCAGCAGCGTATAGATGACCGCATAGCCGACGAACGTGGCGAGCGTCAGCCACATGGTCAGCGGATTGGCGAACGTGTACAGCGTCCACATGCCGAGGCCGCCGAGCACGGCCGAGAACAGCAGGATTTGCGGGGTAGTGATTTCGCCGCGCGCCGACGGACGCCACGACGTGCGGCGCATTTTCGCGTCGATCTGCTGCTCGACGAGGCAATTGATCGCGAACGCGGCGCCGGCCAGCAGCCAGATGCCGACGGTGCCGCCGATCAGGACGGTCCACGGCACCATGCCCGGCGTCGACAGGAACATGCCGATGACCGCGCAGAATACCGCGAGCTGCGTAACACGCGGCTTGGTCAGTGCGAGATATTGGGAGACCCGGCTGCCGGGCGATTGGGAGAGTGTTGTGCTGTCCATGTGAGTCACGCTGGCGCGGCTTCGCGCGCAGGGATCGCAGCGCGGCCGGGACGGCTATAAGCGATCCGAAAGTTTAACATAACGAGCAATAGCAGCAGGATCGCGGCCCCGCCGTTATGGGCGACCGCGATCGGCAACGGCCATTGCAGCACGATGTTCGACAAGCCGGTGATGAACTGGATCAGCACCACCAGCAGCACGCCGTTGGCGGGTCGCCGCAGCGACTCGAAACGGCGCATCTTCACCGCGAACCACACCAGATACGCGATCACGGCGAACGCAAACGTGCGATGCGTCCAGTGAATCGCGACCAGCGCATCCTGGGTGATCACGTCGCCGTCGCCGGTCATGCCGAGCGCGCGCCACAGATGAAAGCCGTGCGCGAAGTCCATCGGCGGAATCCATTGGCCGTTGCAGGTCGGGAAGTCGGTGCACGCGAGCACCGCGTAGTTCGTGCTGACCCAGCCGCCCAGCGCAATCTGCAGTACCAGCAGACCAAGACCCGCGAGCGCCGCCGCGCGCCAGCGCGCGGCCTCCGGCTCGTAGGCGGGCAGCGGCGTCAAGCGCGCCGCGAGCCAGCCGAGCGTGCCGAGCAGCGCGAGGCCGAGCAGCAGATGCGTGGTCACGATGATCGGCTGCAGCTTCATCGTCACGGTCCACGCGCCAAAGGCGCCCTGCACGACGATCAGGAGCAGCAGCGAAGTCGGCCACCACGGTGACACATGCAGCGGACGACGCTTGATGCGCGCCGTCCACGCGATGACCGTTTGCGCGATGATCAGCACGCCGATCGCCATCGCGAAGTAGCGGTGGATCATTTCGATCCACGCCTTCGTCATGCTGACGGGGCCGCTCGGCATCGCCTGGTAGGCGGCGGAAATCGCCGCGTGCGCGATGAACGGCGACGACGTGCCGTAGCAGCCGGGCCAGTCCGGGCAGCCGAGGCCCGAATCCGTGAGGCGCGTGAAGCCGCCGAACATCACGAGGTCGAGCGTCAGGAAGGTGGTGAGCCAGACCAGCTTGCGGAATTTGTTGTCGTCGGCCGTGACCCATACGTAGGACAGCGGCAGCAACGCGATACACAAGCCGATCAGGCCCAGTTGCAATACGAACATCTCATTTACCCAGGTTGCGGCTTCAGCCGATGGTCGACCACTTGAGCAGCTTGGTCAGGTCGCCCTTGATCTTGCTCGGGTTCGCGTCTTTCGGAAAACGCATCATCAGATTGCCGTTCGGATCGACCAGGTAAATGTGGTCGGTGATCTGCGTGCCGGTGTCGGCGGGCAGCCACGCGGCAACCTGCGCCGGATCGGCGATCAGCATCTCGGTGTCGGGGTAGGCGGTTTGTATCACATCGGCGACCTTGTCCGCATCGGTGCGCAGCCACACCTCCACGACGCGCTCGCGTTCCGGGCCCTGCGCTGCGCGGATTTGTCGCATGAAGTACAGCTTTGTCACGCAAGCTTTGTCGCACGCGCTGTTGTCGACCGAGATCATCAGCCAGCGGCCGTGCAGCGACGCGAGCTTCAGCGGCTTACCGTCCTCGCCGGTCACCACGAGCGAGTCGGGGATCGGCCGTTGCGGGTCGATCAGCGTGCCGTAGTTCGTGCTACCGCCGGTCGGCTTGATGACGTAGTACATGAAGTACGAGATCGCGATCGGCGCCGCGCAGATCACCGCGAGGAGCAGCAGCACCCAGCGGCCGCGCCGCCACGAACCCGGGCCGTTCGGTTGGCCGGGCATCGGCCTGGCCGCGGCGGCTTTGCCGGTGGGTTTGTCAGCGGGTTTGCCAACTTCCGGCGAACGGGGAGTATGAGTCGACACTACAGAACCTCTTTCAATGTTTGAACGGCGGCGAGCCGTGCCGTGCGTTCTTCACGCGCCCGGCGCGTGTTCTTTTTTGCCCGCGCGGCGCGCCGCATAGAGACCGAACGCGAGCGCAGCGGCGGCCATGCCCCACCACTGCAGCATGTAGCCGTAGTTGCGTTCGACGCCGGTGGTCGGCGCGGGCCAGTCGCGCACCAGGCCGTCGTGAGTGTCGCCGATCTGCTGGATCACGAACGATTGCAGCGGCAATCCGGTTTCCGCGGCGTACGCGGCGACATCGAGATTCTGCCGGATCAGGTGATGCGCGGCCGATCCGCCCTCGCCGAGCTCGAACGCGCGTGACGCGTCGGCTCGCGCAATCCCATCGATCTCGACCTCGCCCGACGGCGTCGTATACGGCGCGATGGTCTCGCGATTGCTCAGGTTGCGCGGCAGCCAGCCGCGATTGACGAGTACATAGCC
Source organism: Paraburkholderia sp. EG304 (assembly GCF_046543485.1). NCBI lineage: Bacteria > Pseudomonadati > Pseudomonadota > Betaproteobacteria > Burkholderiales > Burkholderiaceae > Paraburkholderia > Paraburkholderia sp. EG304. Next base: position 245,747 of record NZ_JBKGUA010000002.1, read on the forward strand.
GCCGTCGGCGAGTTTAAAAGGCATCACGACGTAAAAGCCCGGCTGATCGTTATACGGACGGTTATCGAGGTACACGACCTTGTCCGCGACGAAACTGCCGCGCGCCTTCACGCGATGAAACTCGACGTCTTTCAGCGCGAGCGGCGTCGCGCTGACGGGCAGCGCGGGCGCGTTCTCGAACTGCGTGATGCGCGCCTCGAGCGCTTCCTTCTGATGCGCGCGATCGCGCTGCCAGAAACCGAGCCGCACCGTCACGACGACGACCAGCAGGATCAGCAGCACGGGAATCAGGCGAAACTTCATTGCAGGTACTCCGTCATCGCGTGCAGGGCCGCCGGGAACCTGCGGCAGACGCCCGCGCGCGGTGCGATAATGAGTGTCTTGCCACTGCGCTTTCCGGTTTCAGTTGGTTCCATGCACATTATCGTTCCCATCGCCTTTGCTCTGATCATCGCCAGCATGGTGTCGGCGCTGTATTTCATGATGCACGACAAAGGCAAGACCAAGCGGATGGTCTGGTCGCTCGCCACGCGGGTGGGCCTGTCGATCTCGCTGTTCCTGTTCATCCTGTTCGCACACTGGATGGGCTGGATTCAGTCGACCGGGATTCCGTACGGGCGCTGACGCTCGCGGATAAGTCGCCGGCGCAATGCGTCGGCGGCAAAATTTTCCCGCCACCAAACAAAACGCCGCCCTGACAGGTCGAGGGCGGCGCCGCATTCATCCTTGCATACTGCTCGTGCGCGCCGCCTGACAGGTGTTGCGCACGTCCCGCGCCTGCGCCGACGTGCGGCGCGCGCGGGTCTGACTGCATTACAGCCAGTACACGACGACGTACAGACCGAGCCACACGACGTCGACGAAGTGCCAGTACCAAGCCGCGCCTTCGAACGCGAAGTGATGTTCCGGCGTGAAGTGGCCACGAATCAGGCGCGCCAGCACGACGGCGAGCATCGTGCCGCCGAGGAACACGTGAAAGCCGTGGAAGCCGGTCAGCAGGAAGAACGTCGAACCGTAAATGCCCGAAGCCAGCGTCAGGTTCAGCTCGTGGTATGCATGGAAGTATTCGAAACCCTGCAGGAACAGGAAGCACACGCCCAGCACGAGGGTCGCCGCGAGCCACGCGATCGCCTTCTTACGATGGTTGTCGCGCAGCGCGTGGTGCGACACCGTCAGCGTCGCACCCGACGACAGCAGCAGCGCCGTGTTGATGGTCGGCACCGGCCACGGCTGCATCGACTTGTAGGTGCCCACGAGTTCGGCCGGGCCGTTGTTCGGCCACACCGCCGTGAAGTCCGGCCAGATCAGCTTGTAGTCGAGGCTGCCCAACTGATGCATCGCGATTTCGCGAGCATAGAACAGCGCGCCGAAGAATGCGCCGAAGAACATCACTTCGGAGAAGATGAACCAGCTCATGCTCCAGCGGTACGAGCGGTCGACGTTCTTGCCGTACATGCCGCCTTCCGACTCGGCGATCGCGTCGCCAAACCAGTGCCACAGCGTAAAGAGCAGCCACAGCAGACCGATGAGCACGCCGAGCGGCGCCCACGTGTGGTCATTGATCCAGGCCGCAAGCGATCCGAGCATGACCAGCAACCCGGTAGCGGCGCTGATCGGATGCCGCGACGGATGCGGTACGAAATAGTACGGGCTCTCGTTTTGACCGCTCATTCTTGATTCTCCACTTCAGTCCAGTTGTTCCGGAATCTCCGGCTGTATCTTCGGCGGCGCGTCGATACCGCACCGCTTCTCTCTAATTCGTGGGCTCTTCTGTGCTGCTGTGCCCTGCTACTGCCTCAACCGACCACGAGGCGCACGACCAGAATCAGTACCCCGATCAGAACGGCCGCACCGATCAGCGCCGCCACGATCACATGCAGCGGGTTCAGCTGCGTCGCGTCCGCCTCGAGATCGCGGCGCTTGCGCACGCCGAAAAACGACCAGAACACCGCGCGCATCGACTGACCGAAACTGCTCTTGCGCGGACTGCCGCCGTTATCGTTCATCTCGCTTCGTCTTCCTTCGTTCGTCCGCGGCTCGCGCCGTCCAAGCTGCTTCAGGCCGGCTTCGCGGGAGTGGCTGCGGCGTTGTTCACTGCATTCCCCTTCGGCGCCGCGTCATCCGCGCTTGCCGCCGCCGGCGTGTTCAACTCGAAAAACGTGTACGACAGCGTGATCGTCTTCACGTCCTTCGGCAACTTCGGGTCGACCACGAACACCACCGGCATCCGCTTCGTTTCGTTCGCGTTCAACGTCTGCTGCGTGAAACAGAAACACTCGATCTTCCTGAAGTACTCGGTCGCCTGCTTCGGCGCGTAGCTCGGAATCGCCTGCGCACGGATCGTGCGCGACTGCTCGTTGCTGACGTCGTACATGACGGTCGTCACTTCCCCCGGATGCACGTCCAGACTGCGCTGCTCCGGCTTGAAACCCAACAGGCCGCGTGCGTTCGCATCGAATTCGATCGAAATCGTGCGGCTCATGTCGACCTGCGTATTCTTCGCCTCGCGCGCCGAAACGTCGCGCTGCACGAGGTTGTTCACGCCCGTGATCTGGCAGATCGCGCGATACATCGGCACCAGCGCGAAACCGAAACCGAACATCATCAAAGCGACGACGAACAGCTTGATCAGCATCGAACGGTTGAAAGAGCGGTCGGCCTCGGCCGGCGGTTGCGTCGACATCTGAATCCTCAACAAACCTGCATACGGACTGCGACTGCGGTGTTAGCTGAACCAGCACTGCTTCAGAATGATGCTCGCGAAAAACACCGCGGCGATTGCGAACATCACCAACCCTATGCGCCTGTTGCCCGTGAGAATCTGCTCCGGCGTACGTCTTTCCTGTGGATTGCGCGTCATGCTCGACTTTCTGAATACGGTTCTTGACTGGTGAGACCGCCCGACTGCAGCCGCCTCGCGAAGCGCCCAGTCCCGGTAGCGGCATGTGTCGCGCCGCCGGAACCCGGCACTTCGCCGGATGACGCTTATTCGACGGTAGGCGGATGCTCGAACGTGTGGAACGGAGCCGGGCTCGGCACGGTCCACTCGAGGCCCGTTGCGCCGTCCCACGGCTTATCGCCCGCTTCGACGAGCTCACCGCCACCACGGTAAGCCGGCAGCGCCACCGCGAACAGGAAGTAGACCTGCGACAAACCGAAGCCGAATGCGCCGATCGAGATCACCTGGTTCCAGTCGGTGAACTGTGCCGGGTAGTCCGCATAGCGACGCGGCATGCCCGCGAGACCGACGAAGTGCATCGGCAGGAACGCGAGGTTGAAGAAGAACATCGACGCCCAGAAGTGGATCTTGCCGCGCGTTTCGTTGTACATCCAGCCGGTCCACTTCGGTGCCCAGTAGTACCACCCGGAGAACAGCGCGAACAGTGACCCCGCCACCAGCACGTAGTGGAAGTGCGCGACCACGAAATAAGTGCCGTGATACTGGATGTCGAGTGGTGCCATCGCGAGCATCAGACCCGACAGGCCACCGAACGTGAACACGATCAGGAAGCCCACCGCGAACAGCATTGGCGTTTCGAACGACAGCGCACCGCGCCACATCGTCGCGACCCAGTTGAACACCTTCACGCCGGTCGGCACCGCGATCAGCATCGTCGCGTACATGAAGAACAGCTGGCCCGTCACCGGCATGCCGGTCACGAACATGTGGTGCGCCCAGACCATGAACGACAGGATCGCGATCGACGCGGTTGCGTACACCATCGAGCTATAGCCGAACAGCGGCTTGCGCGAGAACGCCGGAATCACCTGCGAGACGATCCCGAACGCCGGCAAGATCATGATGTACACCTCGGGGTGGCCGAAGAACCAGAAGATGTGCTGGTACATGACCGGGTCGCCGCCGCCTGCCGCATTGAAGAACGACGTGCCGAAGTGACGGTCGAACAGCACCATCGTGATCGCGCCCGCGAGAACCGGCATCACCGCGATCAGCAGGTACGCCGTGATCAGCCACGTCCAGACGAACATCGGCATCTTCATCAGCGTGAGGCCGGGTGCGCGCATGTTCAGGATCGTCACGACGATGTTGATACCGCCCATGATCGACGACGCGCCCATCAGGTGGACCGCGAAAATCGCGAAATCCATGCCCGGGCCCATCTGCGTGGACAGCGGTGCGTACAGCGTCCAGCCCGCGGCGGTCGCGCCGCCCGGCGAGAAGAACGAGCCGACCAGCAGGACCGCCGCGACCGGCAGCAGCCAGAAGCTGAAGTTGTTCATCCGCGCGAAAGCCATGTCCGATGCGCCGATCTGCAGCGGCACCATCCAGTTCGCGAAGCCGACGAACGCCGGCATGATCGCGCCGAACACCATGATCAGCCCGTGCATGGTGGTCAACTGGTTGAAGAACTCAGGACGCATGATCTGCAGGCCCGGCTCGAACAGTTCGGCACGGATCATCAGCGCCATCACGCCCCCGGACAGGAACATGGTGAACGAGAAGATCAGGTACAGCGTACCGATGTCCTTGTGGTTGGTGGCGAACAGCCAACGGCGCCAGCCGTGCGGCGTTTCGTGGGCATGGTCGCCGTGCACGTGCTCGTGGCCCGCGACTACATCGTGTCCGAGGCTAGACATGAATATCTCCTAAAGCGAATTCTGCGGTGCTGACCATGAACACGTCAGGCTGCCGGGCTGATCTGAACGCGCCGGGCTTCCTTCGCGTCGGTGCCGCCGGTGATCGTCTCCGGCTTCTTCAAAATAATATGGTCTTCGGCAATGCCGGCTGCTTTCAGTGCGTCGCGAACGGCCTCGGCACGACTCTTCGCGAGCTTCGCGTTGACGTCGGCGGAGCCGGTTGCGTCGGTGAAGCCCGACAGCGTGAATTTCGCGTCCGGATGCGCTTTCGCGTAGGCCGCGGCCGCGTCGACCGCCGCTTTCGCGTCGGCCGGCAGCGTGCTCTTGCCGGTCTCAAAGTAGACGCTCGCCGGCAGAGTGGCCTCGGCGCTATTGGCAGCCGTCGCGCCTGCGTCAGTGCCCGACGCTTCAGCCGGCGCCGAAGCCGCTTCCGCACCCGATGCCGCCGCCGCGCCGCTTGCCGCGGCACCCGCTTCGGCCAGATGGTTGCCGCCTTCGGGCAGCTTGCCGTTGCGCGCGTCGGTGACCTGCTTCGGCTGCAGGATGTCGCCCGTGTGGTTGCCCCAGGAGTTACGTTCGTACGTGATCACCGAAGCGATTTCGACGTCGTTCAGCGTCGGCGCCCACGAAGGCATCGCGTTCTTGCCCTTCAGCACGAGGCTCACGTGCTGACCGATCGGACCGTTGGCGATCTTGCTGCCGTCGAGCGCCGGGAATGCGCCCGCGCCCTTGCCGGTCGGCTGGTGGCAGACTGCGCAGTTCGCCGCGTAGACCTTGCCGCCGCGCTCCATCAGCTCGGCCATCGCGTAGGTCTTGTTCGGATCGTCCTGGCCGGCGGCCATTTTCTTCTTCTCAGTGTCGACCCACTTGGCGTAGTCGTCGTCAGACAGAACTTCGACGACGACCGGCATGAACGCGTGTTCCTTGCCGCACAGCTCAGTACAAAAGCCGCGGAACGTGCCGGTGCGGTCAGCCTTGAACCACGTGTCGCGCACGAAGCCGGGGATCGCGTCCTGCTTCACGCCGAAGGCCGGCACGTACCAGGAGTGGACCACGTCGTTGGCGGTGGTGATGATGCGGATTTTCTTGTTGACCGGCACCACGAGCGGGTTGTCGACCTCCTGCAGATACAGCGTGGAGATCGGCTCGCGGCCTTCGGTTTGCGCGCGCGGCGTGGCGAGCGTGGACAGGAAACCGATGCCCTCGCCCGGACCCTTCACGTAGTCGTAGCCCCACTTCCACTGGTAGCCGGTGACTTTGATCGTGAGGTCGGCGTTCGAGGTGTCCTTCATCGCGACGACGGCCTTGGTGGCGGGCAGCGCCATCAACACGACGATGATGAACGGCACGATCGTCCAGATGATTTCGACGGTGGTGCTTTCGTGGAAATTGGCTGCCTGGTGGCCCTTCGATTTGCGGTGCGCGAAGATCGAATAGAACATCACACCGAATACACCGACGAAAATCACGGTGCAAAGGAGCAGCATGAACATGTGGAGGTCGAACAGCTCCTGAGCGATTCGCGATGCAGGCGGCTGGAGATTGATCGCGTTGACGGCAGGGCCGCCCGGAGCATCGCCCACTGCCAGGGCGGCACCGGCGAAAAGCAGTCCGCTCGTCGCCAGCACGCTCATGAGCGCTCGCTTGATTGTTTTCATAGCTTCCTTACCCAAATTTTCCATTCAAACCCCTCGACCCCGCTGGCAGCGTGTCGCGCCCCCTTGAACGCCGCGCGTCCGGCACCATCTAACAACGTGCCAGCCACATACGCAGTTCGCCTGCGAACTGCGCGCGCCGATTTTGCGCGAGATGTTGCCCGATCATGATCGTCTGCCCGCGCGAGACCAGCTTGATCAGATCGCGCGGCGTTGCGCCCGGCTCTATCCGCACCCAGCGCGGATTGAATTCGAACTGCGTAATCTGCTCGGCGCTGACCTGCTCGATCACGAGCCGGTTCGGAAACAACCGGATGCGCTCGTAATCGACAGCATGACGCGCATATATTGCAAACGCGATACCTACCGCCAGCAACTCGATTCCGGTGAACGGCAACACCAGCCAGGCACCGACCAGAACCAGCATGAATGCAATTGCCAACGAGAACAACGCAAGCGACACGTACAGACAGACGAACTGCCGCGGCGATATCGAACAGTTGCGCTTCATGGTCCAGTCCCTGAGGACCGGCTCTGAATCCGCCAGCAGATGATCTGATGCGCCCATCGCTGCCTCCTGCGAATCGTCGCGTCCGGCCTGCCTTCTTTTACTTCCGGATGCATTTCGCGGCCGCCGCTCGTGTCACTGTTTACAGCATCACTCGCGACCGCGACAACCCCTACCGCATCACTTCATTTTGCAGCCCTGCGCCTCGGGCTTGCCACCCCAAATGTGGGAACGTCGGGCGACAAACTGACGCATTATAGGCGCGATCCATAGCATCGACAAGCAAGCCCCGATCGGCCCGCAAGCCCGGCGCGACAAGCCTTCGCGCCATTTTGCCCGGCATTTTGCGGCTCTTTCGAAGGGCAAATCCCAGGCATAACGGATGTCCTCTTTACCGCTTTTGCAACAGGTCAACCGCACCGTCGGCAAGCAGTTGATGACCGCGCCGCAATCTGCTACCCACGCTTGCCCGGACCTCGTCCGATGTCCTCGAGCCGCACGATGCCATGTCCTTCGGCCGTGGTGCGCGGCACGGCTTTCCATGCGTGTCCGTAGATCACCTCGAAGGTCAGCGCGATCGTGCCGTCGGCACCCCGGCGCGCTTCGAGCGCGGCGAGCAGGGCTTCGTACAACCGACGCGCGAGCGCGCCGTCATGCGCATCGCGCTCGAACGGGTATGCGCCCCAGCGGCGAACGTCCGCGAGCAGCGACTCGGGCGACTTGTAGGTGATCGTCAGCGTCTCCTGGTCCATCACTGGAATCTCGAAGCCGGCCTCGACGAGCATGTCGCCGAGATCATGCATGTCGACGAAGTCGATCACATGCTTGCGCGACGCGACGCCGTGCGCGGCCTCGATCTCGGCGTAGGCGCCGCGCAATTCCTTTAGCGTGTCGGGGCCGAGCGTGCTGAACATCAGCAGACCGTTGACCTTCAACACCCGCTGCCATTCGGGAAAGACCAGATCGGGCCGCGAATGCCAGTGCAGCGCAAGGTTGGACCAGATGAATTCGAATGCGCCGGCCGTGAATGGCAGCGCGGAGAAATCGGCTTGCGCGAAGCGCGGGCCACGCGCGCCGAGCGCCTTGCCGAGCGAGGCGGGAAGAAAGCGTCGCCAACTGGTGTCGCCGGCATCGTGACGCAGCGCGCGGCGCAGCATGCCGTGCGACAGGTCGGCGCCGAACACCGGCGCCTCGGGAAAGCGCGTGCGCAATGCGGGGATGTCTTCGCCCGCGCCGCAACCGGCATCGAGCACGCTCGAGGGCGCCACCTTGATGTAATCGAGACGCTCGCGCATGCGCTGCGCGATCTCGCGCGGCAGGAATGCAACCTCGTCGAAAGAAGCGGCGCGACGGTCGAAAATACGCCTGAGGCGCCGTGAATCGTAGGCCGGACGGCCAGATTGAGCGGATGTTGGGGACATGTGTGTCGTGCTGGCGTGAGCTCGAAGTATACTCGTTCGTTCCCCACCATTCAGCGTGAACGGCATTCAGCGGCACTCACTCGTGCGATTCCAGTCTTTTTCTTCGTCGTGTCGAAATCAGGTCGCGCGTTTTGCGCGCGGTCTGCATTCGGCATGGCCGCGCGCTTTGAACGTCGCGCTGCCGAACCTGTGCGCGTTATGCGGCAATATGTCGCATAAGACGTTGTGCGACGGGTGCGACGCGGCCTACTGGAACGAGAACCGCCTGCGCTGCACCGTTTGCGCGGTGCCGTTGCCGGCGTCACGCTGGGTCGCTCGGGCGCGGTATCGCTGCGCGGATTGCGCGGCCGAGCCGCCGCCGTTCGACGCCAGCTTCGCGCTCGCCGACTATCGCGCGCCGCTGGATACCCTCGCGGTCGGCCTGAAATTCCGCGCCCGGCTGATGCTTGCTCGCGATTTCGCGCAACGTCTCGAGCGGCTTGCTCAGGACAACTGGCATGACGCGGCCGAGCGGCCCGATGTGATTGCACCAGTCCCGCTCGCCGGTCGCCGGCTGGCCGAGCGCGGCTATAACCAGGCCTGGCAGATCGCGCGGCCGCTCGCCCGGGCGCTCGGCGTGCGCAGCGATGCGACGCTGCTCGAACGAACGCAAAACACCGCGCCGCAATCGCGCCTCGATCTCGATGCGCGTCGGCACAACGTCGGCCGCGCGTTTCGGGTCGCGCGCCCGGTGCGCGGCCTGCACGTCGGCATCGTCGACGACGTGATGACGAGCGGCGCGACGCTCGAAGCGCTCGCGCACACGCTGAAGGACGCCGGCGCGCGGCGGGTCACGAACTTCGTCGCGCTGCGCACTCCGAAAAACTAGCTTTTACGTGGTCCCCTTATGTTCAACGTCGTTCTCGTAGAACCCGAAATTCCGCCCAACACCGGCAACGTGATTCGCCTGTGCGCGAATACCGGCGCCCGGCTGCATCTGATCGAGCCGCTCGGCTTCCCTCTCGACGACACCAAGATGCGGCGCGCCGGCCTCGACTATCACGAGTACGCGGAAATGGACGTGCACGCCGATTGGGACGCGTTCATCGTCAAAGAAACACCCGACCCGTCGCGCATGTTCGCGTTCACCACGCGCGGCTCGGGGCGCTTTCACGACCACGCGTTTCAACCGGGCGACTGGTTCGTGTTCGGCGCCGAAACGCGCGGCCTGCCCGACACGGTGCTCGAGCGCTTTGCGAACGAACAGCGCGTGCGTCTGCCGATGCGTCCTGGCAATCGCAGTCTGAATCTGTCGAATACGGTGGCGGTCGTGGTGTTCGAAGCGTGGCGTCAGGCCGGCTTCGAGGGCGGCGCCTGACGGCGTTCGAGCTCGACCGCGTAGCGCGCGAACATCGCGTCGTCGAAGCACGCGAACGTCACGTGCTTCACGTGGGGTGTGCGCGGCAATGTGTCGAGCACGGTTCCGACCGCGATGCTGACCGCATCGTCGGCGGGGAAACGGTAGATGCCGCAACTGATCGCGGGAAACGCGATGCTCGTGCACTGCTTCTCGCGCGCGACTTCGAGCGAGCGCTGATAGCACGATGCGAGCAGGTCGGCTTCGCCATGCGCGCCGCCGCGCCACACTGGACCGACCGCATGGATCACATGCTTCGCGGGCAGCCGATAGCCGGCGGTGATTTTGGCGTCGCCGGTCGCGCAGCCGCCGAGCGTTTCGCATTCGCGCAGCAACTCCTTGCCGGCCGCGCGATGAATCGCGCCATCCACGCCGCCGCCGCCGAGCAGCGAAGTATTCGCGGCATTGACGATCGCATCGACGGCGAGCGTCGTGATATCGACCACGCGCGCTTCGAGCGTGCACGTGCCGTGACTGAGATTGAAGGTGGGCATGGAAACCTCGCTGACCGGAGTCTCGATAACGAAGTGGACAGCCAGGTGAGGCAGCCGTTCAACGCGAATATGCGCTAAACGGCTGAAAGAAAAGACTTTATTCGGCCTTCGAATCGCGCCGCAGCAGCGCGCTGACCGCATCGCGCGGCGCCACGCCGTCGAACAGCACCGCGCAGACCGCTTGGGTGATCGGCATTTCGATTGCGTGGGCGTGCGCGATCGAAAGGACCGCCTTCGCGCAGCGCACGCCTTCGGCCACATGACCGAGGCCGCCGAGGATGTCGTCGAGCGTGCGGCCGGTGGCGAGCTGCAGGCCCACGGTGCGGTTGCGCGATAGATCACCGGTCGCGGTCAGAATCAGATCGCCGAGCCCGGTCAGCCCGGTAAAGGTTTCCGCGCGCCCACCAAGCGTCACGCCAAGACGCGACATTTCGGCGAGTCCGCGGGTGATCAGCGCCGCGCGTGCATTGAGGCCGAGGCCGAGGCCATCGGCGATGCCCGTCGCGATGGCGAGCACGTTTTTCACCGCGCCCCCAACTTCAACGCCGACGACGTCGTCGCCGGTATAGATGCGCATCGCGCCGTGATGGAACGCCGCGACCGTGCGTTCGCGGCACACCGACGACGAACTCGCAATCGTCAACGCAACCGGCAGTCCCTGCCCGACTTCGCGCGCGAAGCTCGGCCCGGACAACACGCCGTTGCTCGCATGCTCGGGCAATTCCGCCGCGACCGCCTGATGCGGCAACAACTGCGAATCCGCCTCGAAACCCTTGCACAGCCACACGATATGCGCGGGCACCTTGCCGGCATCGCGCATCGCGCGCAACAGACCGCGCAGGCCAGCCACCGGCGTCGCGACCACGCACAGCGCAGCGTCGGCGAGCGCGTGATCGAGCGCCGCGCCGAGATCCGCTTCGTAGCGAAGCGCGCGCGGCAACGCAACGCCCGCGAGATAGCGGGCGTTTTCATGCGAAGTGGAAAGCTCGGCCATGAGCGCGGACTCGCGCGCCCACAACACCGTGTCGTGCCTTAAGGCCAGATGGCCGGCGAGGGCGGTGCCCCAGGCGCCAGCGCCGAGAACGGCGACCTTCATAGCCGGCACTGCCTGCGGCGCCTTAATGCGTGACGCCGCTTTGCGCCGCGCCGTCGCCCTGCTGGGCCGCGCTAATTTGCGCGAGACGCTGCTCGTACAGCGCCTGGAAGTTGATCTCGGCGAGGTGGATCGGCGGGAAACCGGCGCGGGTGATCGCGTCGGCGATGTTCGAACGCAGGTACGGGAACAGGATGGTCGGGCAGGCGATGCCAACGAGCGGATCGATCTGTTCGGCAGGAATGTTGCGAATGTCAAAAATGCCGGCCTGTTTCGCTTCGATCAGGAACGCGACCTTGTCCGACACCTTGGCCGTAACCGTGCCCGTCACGAGGATTTCGAACACGGATTCTGCGAGGCGCTCGGCCTTCACGTCGACTTCGACTTCGACCGACGGCATTTCCTGCTCGAGGAAGATTGCCGGCGAATTCGGCTGCTCGAGCGACATGTCCTTCAGATAGATGCGCTGGATGTTGAAGAACGGCTGGTTATTCTCGTCGGACATGATGGTGATTCCTGATAGGTATGCGTGGCGGCGGCCGATGCACGCATGGGCCGCCAGATTATTGCGCCGGCTCGCCGGCTCCACGAGGAGCGCGTACGCGCCGGCTTATCGAGTGGTCCGCCCGCTCGCGCGGCGCGAAACGCGCGATCTCAGGCTGCTTCGAGCAGCGGCGTCAGACCGCCCGCGCGATCGAGCGCGGAAAGGTCATCATAGCCGCCGACATGCGTCTCGCCGATGAACACCTGCGGCACCGTGCGACGACCGGTCCGGGTCATCATCTCCTCACGACGGGCCGGGTCTTTATCGATCAGTACTTTCTCAACGTGCTCGACGCCGCGCGACTTTAAAAGACGCTCGGCCATCTGGCAATACGGGCACACCTGGGTGCTGTACATGATCACTTTGTTCACTTGGCTGCTCCTTGTTTCACAACCGGCATACCGGCTTTCTGCCAGGCGTCGACGCCGCCCTCGAGAACATGGACTTCCGCGTATCCCGCTTCCTGCACGATACGCGCAGCCTTGTTCGACTGCTGGCCGGTCTGGCATACCAGCAGCACCGGGTTGCTCTTGTTCTTCGCGAGTTGCGCAACTTTCGCCTGCAACTCCGCGAATTCGAAATGCCGTGCCGAGGGCAGGTGCCCCTTGGCGTAATCGGCGGACGACCGCAGATCGATGACCGCCGCGTTGCGCCGGTTGATCAGTTGGGTGGCTTCAGCGGCCGACAGGCCGCCACGTCCACGCCGACTGAGGGTCGGCCACAGCAGCAACCCACCGGAGATAAGGACGATTGCGATCAGGACAAGGTTTGTGTATTCGGTGAAAAACTTCACGGAAGATCCGCCGGAAAGAGAGAAATCGAAAAGGTCAACCCGAGCATTATAAAATAACCGTTTGACGCGATGGCGATGCGCCGCCGAAGGCGCCGCACAGCGCGAGACCGCTTCCTCACTACCGACCGGCAACTCACATGCACAAACTCGTTCTCATCCGCCACGGCGAGTCGACCTGGAACAAGGAAAACCGCTTTACCGGCTGGGTCGACGTCGACCTCACCGAGCAGGGCAACCTCGAGGCGCAGCAGGCGGGCGTGCTGCTCAAGGAATCGGGGTACACGTTCGACATCGCCTACACGTCGGTGCTCAAGCGCGCGATCCGCACCCTGTGGCACGTGCAGGACAAGATGGACCTGATGTACCTGCCCGTCGTGCATTCGTGGCGCCTGAACGAACGCCACTACGGCGCGCTGTCGGGTCTGAACAAGGCCGAAACGGCCGCCAAGTTCGGCGACGAACAGGTGCTGGTCTGGCGTCGCAGCTACGACACGCCGCCGCCCGCGCTCGAGCCGACCGACGAGCGCGCGCCGTACACCGATCCGCGCTACTCCAAGGTGCCGCGCGAGCAACTGCCGCTGACCGAGTGCCTGAAGGACACGGTCGCGCGCGTGCTGCCGCTGTGGAACGAGTCGATTGCGCCGGCCATCAAGTCGGGCCGCAGCATCCTGATCGCCGCGCACGGCAACTCGATCCGCGCGCTGGTCAAGTATCTCGACAACATCTCGGATAACGACATCGTCGGCCTGAACATCCCGAACGGTGTGCCGCTCGTCTATGAACTCGACGAGGATCTGAAGCCGATCAAGCACTACTATCTCGGCGACCAGGACGCGATCGCGAAGGCGCAAGCCGCGGTCGCGAGCCAGGGCAAGGCGGGCTGATCGAGCGTTTGCCGCCGCGACCCCATGCCACGGGAAGGCGCGGGGCCGCACGGAGACAACCGGCCCGGCGGGAAATACTGTATTGCGCCGCGCGGCGTATCGTACGGCCCATCATCCGCGGGCCGGTCCGCCAGAACCAGGACCTTCCCGTACTGTCGAAGCACGATTGCCTGCACCGCGCCCTGACCAGGCGGGTGTGCAGTTATACTTGTCCGTCCAATCTTTATCGACGCTGCCACGCGCTTCCGACCGCAACAGACTCTATGCGAAAGAACCTGAAAAATATCGGCCTGATTGCCGCGGGCCTTGCTACCGGTGTCCTTGCCACCCTGCAATTCTCCGCCTCGGCCCAGCAACCCGCTAGCGCCGCGGTCGCCCCGCTGCCGCTAGACCAGCTCAGGCTCTTCGCCGAAGTGTTCGGGCAGATCAAGCACGAATACGTCGAACCGGTCGACGACAAGAAGCTCCTCACCGCCGCGATCAAGGGCATGGTGTCGAGCCTCGACCCGCACTCGTCGTACCTCGACAAGACCGATTACGAAGAGCTGCAGGAGCAGACCAAGGGCCGCTTCGCGGGCCTCGGCATCGAAATTTCGTCGGAAGACGGCCTGATCAAGGTGATTTCGCCTATCGAAGACACGCCCGCGTTCCGCGCCGGCATCCGTCCGGGCGACCTGATCACGCGCATCAACGACAAGCCCGTACGCGGCATGACGCTCGACCAGGCGGTCAAGCAGATGCGCGGCGAGCCGGGCACCAAGGTCACGCTGACCATCTTCCGCAAGACCGACGACCGCACGTTCCCGCTGACCGTCACGCGCGCACTCATCAAGGTGCAGTCGGTGAAGGGCAAGATCGTTGCGCCGGGCTTCGCGTACGTGCGCATCACGAGCTTCCAGGAACGCACCACGCCCGACCTCGCGGCCAAGCTGCAGGATCTGGCGCGCCAGGAGCCGAACCTGAAGGGCCTCATCCTCGACCTGCGCAACAACGGCGGCGGTCTGCTGCAAAGCGCGGTCGGCGTCGCGGGCGCATTCCTGCCGCCGAATTCGGTGGTGGTGTCGACCAACGGCCAGATTCCGGATTCGAAGCAGATCTATCGTGACACCTACGATAACTACCGTCTGCAATCGTTCGACAGCGATCCGCTGAAAGACGTCCCGGCCATCTTCAAGACCGTGCCGATGATCGTGCTGACCAACGCGTACTCGGCGTCGGCATCGGAAATCGTCGCGGGCGCGCTGCAGGATCAGCACCGCGCGCTGATTCTGGGCAAGACCACGTTCGGCAAGGGTTCAGTGCAGACCGTACGCCCGATGACGGCGGACACCGCGCTGCGCCTGACCACCGCGTATTACTACACGCCGAGCGGCCGTTCGATCCAGAACAAGGGCATCCGCCCCGACCTTCCGGTCGATCAATACGCGGACGGTGATCCGGACGACGCGCTCGTCACCCGCGAAGTCGACTACTCGAATCACCTTGCGAACACGCAGGATCCGAACGAGAAGAAGGAAGCCGAGCAACGCGAGTCGGAGCGCATGGAGCAGCTTCGTCAGCTCGAAGAGCAGAACGACAAGAAGACGCCGGAACAGCGTCAGAAGGAACGCGAACGCAAGCCGGTCGAGTTCGGTTCGAACGACGACTTCATGCTGCAACAGGCGGTCGGCAAGCTCGAAGGCAAGCCGGTTCAGGAATCGAAGTCGCTGATGGAACGCCGTCTCGCGCAGAACAAGCCGGGCACGTCGGCCTCCGCGCCGGTCGCGGTGAAGCCGACGCAACCGGTGCCGGGCGCATCGGGACCGGCTCCGGCTTCGACACCGGCTCCTGCTGGCAAGTAAGCCGGCAAATAAGCTGGCCAATAAGCAGCCAGCCCGCGCGTGTCTTCGCAGCACGATAGTCTGCGAAGACACGCCGCAGCAGTTTCAGCACAAGCCGCCGCTCAACCGGCGGCGTCTCACGGCAAGCCGCAGCAGCCACCCTTCCCGCGCGATTAAAATAACAGCCACGAATGCGCGCCGCGGCCCCTCGGCCAGCCTCTCGTTGCGCGACACCGCGACATTGCGACACACCCCACGCGCCCGCCATGAATGACGATCAACTCCTTCGCTACTCCCGCCATATCCTCGTCGACGAAATCGGCATCGAGGCGCAGCAGCGTTTTATCGATGCCCACGCGATCATCGTCGGCGCGGGCGGGCTCGGTTCGCCGGCCGCAATGTATCTCGCGGCGGCGGGCGTCGGCCGTCTGACGCTCGTCGATGCCGATACCGTCGACCTGACCAATCTGCAGCGCCAGATCCTGCACGTCAGCGCGTCGGTTGGGCGCAGCAAGGTCGAGTCCGGGCGCGACACGCTCGCGCAGATCAATCCCGAGGTCGTCATCAACGCGGTGGCCGAGCGCGTCGACGATGCATGGCTCGATCGCGAGGTGCCGCACGCGAGCGTCGTGCTCGATTGCACCGACAACTTCGCGACGCGTCACGCGATCAACCGCGCGTGCGTCCAGCATCGCGTGCCGCTCGTGTCGGGCGCGGCGCTGCGCTTCGACGGCCAGATCAGCACCTTCGATTTCCGCGACGAAGCGTCGCCATGCTACGCGTGCGTGTTTCCCGAAGACCAGCCGTTCGAGGAAGTCGCCTGCTCGACGATGGGCGTGTTCGCGCCGACGGTCGGCATCATCGGTTCGATGCAGGCGGCCGAAGCGCTGAAGGTGATCGGCGCAATCGGCACGCCGCTCGTGGGCCGCCTGACGATGCTCGATTCTCTGCGGATGGAATGGAACACGATGCGCATCGGACGTCAGCCGGATTGCCCGGTGTGCGGCCACGTGCACGGCTCTTGAGGGGGTTCCCCGCTGCCCGCTCGATTGACGCCGCAATAGAAAAACGCCGCATATGCGGCGTTTTTCGTTCAACGGGCGCGAGCGAGCGCGTCGGATTCACACCAGCGCGACCCGCTTGAGCGCCGCCTGCACCTCTTCCGGCTCGAACGAAGCCAGCACGTCGGCCACGGGCTTTTCGAGCGTCTTCAGATGCGAGCGCAGCACCTCCTGCTTGACCTCGAGCAGTTGGCTCGGATGCATCGAAAACTCGGTCAGACCCATGCCGAGCAACAGACGCGTCAACGCCGGATCGCCCGCCATCTCACCGCACACCGACACCGGTACGCCCGCACGCTTCGCTTCGCGCAGCGTGAACGCGATCAGATGCAGCACGGCCGGATGCAGCGGGTCGTACAGATGCGCGACCGCGTTGTCCGCGCGATCGATCGCGAGCGTGTACTGGATCAGATCGTTGGTGCCGATCGACAGGAAATCGAGCCGCTTCAGAAACAGCGGCAACGCGATCGCGGCGGCCGGAATCTCGATCATCGCGCCGACCTGCACGTTCGGATCGTAAGCAATGCCCGCGTCGTCGAGTTGGCGCTTGGCTTCGCGGATCAGATCGAGCGTCTGGTCGATTTCCTGCGCGTGCGCGAGCATCGGGATCAGGATCTTCACCTTGCCGAACGCCGACGCGCGCAGGATCGCGCGCAGCTGCGTGAGGAACATCTGCGGCTCGGACAGGCTCCAGCGAATTGCGCGCAAACCGAGCGCCGGATTCACGGCGGTCTCGTAGCCGTCGCCGCCGGCCATCGAATCGAGCGGTTTGTCGGCGCCGACGTCGATCGTGCGGATCGTGACCGGCAAGCCGTTCATCAGCTCGACCGCGCGACGATACGCGCTGAACTGCTCCTCCTCTTCGGCCATCCGGTCCTTGTGATTCATGAACAGGAACTCGGTGCGAAACAGACCCACGCCGGTCGCGCCCGATTCGATTGCCGCGCGCGCATCGTCCGGCAGCTCGATGTTCGCGCACAGTTCGATGCGCGTGCCGCACAGCGTTTGCGTCGGCGAGAACTTGAGCCGTTGCAGCTTGCGCTGCTCGAGCTCCTTCTCGCTTTGCCGATACGAGTATTCCTCGAGCACGATCGGCGCGGGGTCGACGATCACGATGCCGTGGTCGCCGTCGACGATGATCAGATCGTCCTGGCGGATCAGCGCGCTCGCATGCTGCACGCCGACCGCGGCCGGAATGCCGAGGCTGCGCGCGACGATCGCGGTATGCGACGTGCGTCCGCCGAGATCGGTGACGAAGCCCTGGAAGGTCTGCGTCTTGAACTGCATCATGTCGGCCGGCGCGATGTCGTGCGCGACGACGATCATTTCATCGCACGCGCCATGCACGTTGTCGACGATGCCCGGCGCACCCGCGAGCGCCTTCAGCACGCGCTCGACGACCTGTTCGATGTCGGCTTTGCGTTCGCGCAGGTATTCGTCTTCGATGTCGTCGAAATGGCGCGAGAGTCTTTCGAGCTGTTCGGTCAACGCCCACTCGACGTTGTAGCGGCGCGTGCGGATCAGGTCGATGGTTTCCTGAACGAGCATCACGTCGTTCAGAATCATCGTGTGAACGTCGATGAACGCGCCCACTTCACTGGGGGCATCCGCGGCGAGATCGGCGCGCAGCACGTTGAGTTCTTCATGTACGCGTTGCTGGGCCGCGCGAAAGCGCCCGACCTCCCCTTCGATCTGGGCGGGTTCGATCAGATAGTGGTCTACGTCGAGTGCTGCCGGGGCGATCAGATAGGCCCGCCCGATGGCGATACCGCGTGACACGGGAATTCCATGCAGCGTGAATGACACGCGCACCTCCTCTAGTTGTGTAATGCCGCGGCTAACCGCTGCAATGCTCTCAGACTGTACCTGGCATTATAAATTCCGCGCCTTTTTGAAGTACGTCGGCGGTGTGTGCAGCGCAGCACGAATTATCGCCGTCAGGTGTCCTCATACCCGACCAAACTTCGCTTTATACGCATCGCGCAAAAATATATGGTTTAAACATTGAAAACGCGTGTCGCCGTGCGCGCATGCCGCCCCATGTCGCCTCACGCATTCTTCCCTGCGGCTTTCGCGCCGCTTCTACAACCCTTAATGTCGATTAACAGCGGGCCTCTTCCGATATTCAAATGTCGGCGGCGAAAAAAAACCGCGGACTGAGCCGCGGCATTTTTGGGTTTGGCGAACGCAAACCGCGCGGCGTTATTGACCTTCGCCAAATTTATCGGCGATCAGTTTCAACAGCGCGTCCATCGCTTCCTGTTCGTCGGTACCTTCCGTTTCGATCAGCACGGTACTGCCAATACCCGCGGCTAGCATCATCACGCCCATGATGCTCTTCGCGTTGATACGGCGGCCATTGCGGCTCATCCAGATTTCCGCCTGGTAGTTGCCCGCGAGTTGCGTCAACTTGGCCGACGCGCGCGCGTGCAGCCCCAGCTTGTTCACAATTGTCGTTTCTTGTTGCAGCATGTGATGGTCCGAAGCGCGGGTGAATGAAATGGTGAAAAGTGAAACTGCAAAGCGGCTGCAATGCGCCAGGCGCCGTTGCGATACCGCTTGAATCCGTCGAAGCCTGCCTACGAACCAGCCCGAGTTACAGGCCGGGCGCGTCCGGCTTCTGCGTCAGATCGGCATCCGCCGGCAACGCGGGAACACAGTCAGCGGGCGCCGCGTCGGGCGGCAGCGCCGGCAGGCAATCGACCGGGCAGGCTGCCGCCGCGACCGGTTCCGGCGTCGCCGGTCCGATCGCGTGCACGCCCTTGGTCGCGCCGGCGAGCGCCTTGTCGACGAGCGTGTCGAGCGGCGTCGCGCGATAGCAGACCGCACGCACCAGCATCGGCAGATTGACGCCGCACAGCACGCGCACGTCCGGCACGGTGGCGAGCCGGCCCGCGATGTTGGCCGGCGTCGCGCCGAACATGTCGGTCAGCACGAGCGCGCCGTTCTCTTCCTTCAACCGCGCGACTTCCGAATTCGCGAACGCGACGACCTGCGCGGGATCGCAATCCGGCGACACATCGATCACGCCGATACGCGCCGGCAAACCGCCATAAATGTGGGAAATGCAATCGCGCAACGCGGTGGCGAATGGAGCGTGCGCAATGATCAGAATGCCTGCCATGTCAGCCTTACTGCAATAGAACGGCCCCAAAACCGTGGACCGGGACTCAAGCCCGGTTCGCCATCGCCCCGGACCGGCCGTGGGTCCCGGGGGCGGGAATGCATCGTCGGGCGAGCGGGCATTGTAGCAGCCTCATTTTCGCGCCAATCCCGACGGCGCGCCTGGTGCGGATTTACTACCCAGATTGGGGGTGCGGCCGGGCAATCAAGGCCGCTAGAGTCGGCGCGTCAGCCGACCGCGCGCTCCAACGCGCCGACGAACATCGCGGCGACGTCGAAGCCGGTCTGATCCATGATCTCGCGGAAACACGTCGGGCTCGTGACGTTGACTTCGGTGAGCCAGTCGCCGATCGCATCGAGTCCGACCAACAGCAAGCCGCGCGCCGCCAGCACCGGTGCGAGCGTATCGGCAATCTTGCGATCCTGCTCGCTGAGCGGCCGCGCGACACCCAGTCCACCGGCCGCCAGGTTGCCGCGCACCTCATTTCCCTGAGGAATGCGCGCGAGCGAGTACGGCACCGCTTCGCCGCCGATCAGCAGGATGCGCTTATCACCCTCCTTGATCTCGGGGATGAATTTCTGCGCCATCACCGAGCGTGCGCCGTCGTGGCTCAGCATTTCGACGATCGAGCCGAGGTTCATACCGTCCGCCTTCACGCGGAACACGCCCATGCCGCCCATGCCGTCGAGCGGCTTCAGGATCACGTCGCCGTGCTGTTCGTGGAACGCGCGCAGACGCGCCGGGTCGCGCGTGACCAGCGTCGGCGCGACGAACTGCGCGAACTCGCCGATCGCGAGCTTCTCCGAATGATCGCGAATGGCCTGCGGCTTGTTGAAGACGCGCGCGCCGCCACGCTCGGCCAGCTCGAGCAGCCACGTCGACGTCACGTATTCCATGTCGAACGGCGGGTCTTTGCGCATCACGACCGCGCCGAAGCTTGCAAGCGCTCGCGGCGCGGCGGCATCGGCGGCGAACCAGACGTCACGATGCAGATCGGCGGTATCGCCGGTGATCGCAATGCGCTGCACGTTCGCCTCGACATCGCCGCCCGTCCACGCCAGATGCTTCGGCTCGCAGGTGTACACCGTGTGACCGCGGCGCGCCGCTTCGGCCATCATCGCGTAGGTCGAGTCTTTATAAATCTTGAATTGGCTGAGCGGATCGGCGATGAAAAGAATGTCCATGAAAGTCCCCGTGCGCCCTGACGGGCGTGACATTGTTCGTCAATATAGTCTTTGAAGACGGCGATGGCGGCACGCATGCCGCCATCCTGCCGCGCGAGGTGGTTTAGACCTGGATCGCTTCGGGATCGGTCTTTTCGAGTTCGACCGATGCGGCCAGCAACCCGAGCCGCGCCACGACGCCATACATATAGAAGCGGTTCGGCGGCGCCGCGCCGGGCTTCGCGTGCGCATCGGGCAGCGCCGTGTGCTCGAAGCCGAGCGGCACGAAGTGCATGCCCGGCGCGTTCAGGTTCTGGTCGCGCTCGCGGCTGCCGTGCACGCGATAGAAGCCGCCCACCACATAGCGGTCGATCATGTAGACGACCGGCTCGGCGACTTCCTCGCCGATGCGCTCGAACGTATACACGCCTTCCTGCACGATCACGTCGTGCACTTCGAGGCCGTCTTTGGTCGCGGCCATGCGCGTGCGCTCGCGCTTCGTCAGCGCGGCGACTTCCGACGCGTCGTGCACGGTCATCACGCCCATGCCGTAAGTGCCCGCATCCGACTTGATCACGACATACGGTTTTTCGGAGATGCCGTACTCACGATACTTGCGCGCGATCTTCTTCAGCACGCCGTCGATCGCATCGGCCAGCGCTTCCTCGCCGGTGCGCTGCTGGAAGTCGACGCCCTCGACGTGCGCGAAGTATGGATTGATCATCCACGGATCGATCTCGACCATCTTCGCGAACTTCTTCGCGACGTCGTCATAACACGAGAAATGCGTCGACTTGCGGCGTACTGCCCAGCCCGCGTGAAGCGGCGGCAGCAGGTACTGCTCGTGCAGATTTTCGAGCACGGGCGGAATGCCGCCGGACAGGTCGTTGTTCAGCAGAATCGAGCACGGGTCGAAGTTCTTCAGCCCCAGGCGCCGCTGCGAGCGCTCGAGCGGTTCGAGCACGAGCTTCTGGCCGTCGGACAGCGCGATCGTGACCGGGCCGTTGATGGTTTCGTCGAGCGTGCCGAAGCGTACGTTCAGGCCCGCCTGGCGCATGATCGACGCGAGCCGGGCGACGTTTTCGAGGTAGAACGCGTTGCGCGTGTGGCGCTCCGGAATCACGAGCAGATTCTTCGCGTCCGGGCAGATCTTTTCGATCGACGCCATCGCGGCCTGCACCGCGAGCGGCAGCACTTCCTGCGGCAGATTGTTGAAGGCGCCGGGAAACAGGTTGGTGTCGACCGGCGCGAGCTTGAAGCCCGCGTTACGCAGATCGACGGAACAATAGAACGGCGGCGTGTGCTCCTGCCATTCAAGCCGGAACCAGCGTTCGATAGCGGGCGTGGCGTCGAGGATCTTCCGCTCGAGGTCGAGCAGCGGGCCGTTTAACGCCGTAACTAGGTGCGGAACCATTGATCACTCGCAGACTGGAGAAAAAAGATTGTAGAGCAAATGCTTTGTCCATTTGGGGACGGTTTCTCCATTCGCAAGCAGACTCGAATGCATTCTCCCTATCTCGATGATAGGCGCGGAAAATTACCGTTCGCAACCCGATCAGCAAGAAAAAAGCCCGCCATGAAGGCGGGCGAACTCTTTGCTGCGCTTAACTTTTTCCTGACTGAGGAGCCCGGGAGCGCGGGCCCGCGGCGGAACAGGTTCTTCGTTATTCGACTTTCTCGCCGTGCAGGCTCACGTCGAGGCCTTCGCGCTCCTGCTCTTCGGTCACGCGGATGCCGATCACCATGTCGATGATCTTCAGCAGCACGAAGCTCACCACGCCGCTGTAGATCAGGGTCGTCAGCACGCCCTTCGCCTGCAGGATCACGTTGCCGTCGAAGCCGCCGATATCCTTGACCGCGAACACGCCGGTCAGCAGGGCACCGATGATCCCGCCGATGCAGTGCACGCCGAACGCGTCGAGCGAATCGTCGTAGCCGAGCTTGTGCTTGAGCCACGTGGCCGACCAGAAGCAGACCACACCCGCCACAATGCCGATCACCAGCGCACCGACCGTGCCGACGAAGCCCGACGCCGGCGTCACCGCCACCAGACCCGCGACCGCGCCCGACACGATACCGAGCACCGACGGCTTACCCTTGGCCGCCCATTCGGCGAACATCCATGCGAGCGCCGCCGCGGCGGTCGCCACCTGCGTCGCGAACATCGCGAAGCCGGCACGGCCGTCGGCCGCTACCGCCGAACCCGCGTTGAAACCGAACCAGCCGACCCACAGCATCGCGCCACCGATCAGCGTCAGCGTCAGGTTGTGCGGCGCCATTGCCTCCTTGCCGTAGCCGACGCGCTTGCCGAGCACCAGACAGCAGACCAGCCCCGCGATACCCGCGTTGATGTGCACCACCGTGCCGCCCGCGAAGTCGAGGATGCCCGCGGTAGCCAGCCAGCCGCTCGGTTCCCACACCATGTGCGCGATCGGCGAGTAGACGAGGATCGACCACAGCGTCATGAACACCAGCATCGCCGAGAACTTCATGCGGTCCGCGAACGCACCGGTGATCAGCGCCGGCGTGATGATCGCGAAGGTCATCTGATAGACGAAGTAGACCGTCTCGGGGATCGTCGGCGCGAGGTGGCTGACGGTCAGCGTCGTGGCCTTATCGCCCTTGATGTAGTTCATGCCCGTCATGAACACCCGCGAGAAGCCGCCGATGAACGAGTTGCCCGGCGTGAACGCGAGGCTGTAGCCCACCACGGTCCAGGCGATCGTCACCAGACAGGTGATCGCGAAGCTTTGCATCAGCGTCGCGAGCACGTTCTTCTTGCGGACCATGCCGCCGTAGAACAGCGCGAGACCCGGAATCGTCATGAACAGCACCAGCGCGGTGGAGGTCAGCATCCACGCGGTGTCGCCGGAGTTGATCTTCGATGAATCGACCGAGAACGGGGCGGTCGGCGCTGCCGGCGCGGCGGCAGCGGCGGCCGACGCGTCGGCGGCGGCCGGCGCGCTTGCGGCCGGCGCGGCGGACGCATCGGCGGCGGGAGCCGAGGCTGTCGGGGCAGCGGCTGCTGCGGAGGCGTCCGGTGCCGGCGCGCTCGCGGTCGTATCGGGGGCGGAGGCGGCCGCGGGAGCGGACGCGTCGTCCGCCAGGGCGGTGCCGACGCCTACCGCGAGCAGCGAGCCGGCAATCAGCAGGGACATCATGAGTTTGCGCATCTTGGTTTTCCTCTTGTCGCGATCCGTGTCGCTTTGCTCTGGTCTTTTACAGTGCGTCCGCGCCGATCTCGCCGGTGCGGATCCGAATCACCTGCTCGATCGGCGTGACGAAGATCTTGCCGTCGCCGATCTTGCCGGTTCGCGCGGCGCGCTCGAGCGCCTCGATCGCCTGGTCCACGATGTCGTCCGATACCGCTGCTTCGATCTTCACCTTCGGCAGAAAATCGACCACGTATTCAGCACCCCGATACAGTTCGGTGTGGCCCTTCTGCCTCCCGAAGCCTTTGACTTCGGTCACCGTGATGCCCGATACGCCGATCGCCGACAGGGCTTCGCGCGCTTCATCCAGCTTGAACGGCTTGATGATTGCGGTAATGAGTTTCATGAAATCCTCGCTAGTTGTTGCTGAACCGTTGCTGCCCGTTGCGTATCCGTGACCGCGGTCTCCTGCGCTTGCGGTAAAAGTGCCCTGGCAGTGCGCGCGCGGCAGTAACAGCAACTCCTATGCCATGTTGTGTCAGACTGCGCGTCGCGCGGGTGGCGCAGCGCGCCCAGACGGCCTTGTCCGAACGGCCAGCGGCGCGGCCGGCGGTGGCGCGGCGAGGGGATCGTTGCTAGAGTGTTCGAACGTTCTGAACGCGAGGCGCGCACCAAACGCGCTCACGCGGCGGCGGCAGCGAAGGAGCCGCGCGCACCAGGATCGCCCATTCGCCGCAACGAAGGACGGGCGCAATGAAACATGCACAATTTTTGTGCACCAAGGGGAACACGATGA
The DNA here is from genome assembly GCF_046543485.1 of Paraburkholderia sp. EG304. Lineage (NCBI taxonomy): Bacteria > Pseudomonadati > Pseudomonadota > Betaproteobacteria > Burkholderiales > Burkholderiaceae > Paraburkholderia > Paraburkholderia sp. EG304. The sequence continues at coordinate 270,250 of NZ_JBKGUA010000002.1, forward strand.
AACAACCGAACGACGTTTTTAACGACTTCCAGGCTCGCGTCAGCGATCTGTTCAAGAATTCGCCGGCCAAGGATGTCGAACGCAACGTCAAGGCAATGCTGTCGCAGGGCTTCTCGAAGCTCGATCTGGTCACGCGCGAGGAATTCGATACGCAGACCCAAGTGCTCGTGCGTACGCGCGCGCGCCTCGAAGAACTCGAGCGCCGCGTCGCCGAGCTCGAACAGAAGCTGCCGCTCACGCAGACGCCGTAAGCGCTGCTAGCAGCCTTCGCGCTGCGCAGTGCCGCACATCACCGGCAAGCGGGCCGTGACGTCATCAGCGTTTTAGGGGATTTGCGCGCGAAGTGAGCGCGCTGTCCGACGGGAGGGAATATGTCGCTTGCCGTGGTGCGCAGCCGCGCGCCGGCCGCTGGCCGTGCGCCCGAAGTGACCGTCGAGGTTCACCTCGCCAATGGACTGCCGTCCTTTTCGATCGTCGGCCTGCCCGACCTGGAAGTGCGCGAGAGCCGTGAGCGCGTTCGAGCGGCGCTGCAGAACTGCGGTTTCGACTTCCCGGTCCGCCGCATCACCGTCAATCTCGCGCCCGCCGACCTGCCGAAAGAATCCGGTCGTTTCGATCTGCCTATCGCACTCGGCATCCTCGCCGCGAGTGGGCAAATTCCAGCCGAATCGCTACTCCACCGCGAGTTTGCCGGCGAGTTGTCGCTGACCGGCGCGCTGCGGCCGATGCGCGGCGCGTTCGCGATGGCATGCGGTACCGCGCGCGGCGCTCTGGCGAGCGCAGACGCCGCCGGCGCAGAAGCCGACGCATCATCTGAAACGCGTTCCGCGTTGCCTGCCTTCCTCGATCAAATAACCGCGCAGCCGTTCCACACCCCACAGCTTTACCTGCCGGCCGCCAGCGCGGCCGAAGCGGCGCTGGTGCCGGGGGTCGACGTGTACGGCGCCGCCGATCTGCCGTCGCTATGCGCGCACCTCGCAGGCGCGCCGGACGCGCGTCTTAGCCCGGTCGCCGCACCCGAGCTCCACGAGCACGCCGCCGCTCCAGCGCCGGACATGGCTGATGTGATCGGCCAGCGCGCCGCTCGGCGCGCACTCGAAGTCGCGGCGGCCGGCGGCCATCACGTGCTGTTGATCGGGCCGCCCGGCGCCGGCAAGTCGATGCTCGCGGCGCGCCTGCCCGGCCTGCTGCCGCCCATGACCGACGATGAAGCGCTCGCTTCCGCCGCGCTGCTGTCGGCGAGCCGCATCGGCTTCAAGCCGTCGCAGTGGCGGCAGCGGCCGTTTCGCGCGCCGCACCATTCGTCGAGCGCGGCGGCGCTGGTCGGCGGACGCAACCCGCCGCAGCCTGGCGAGATCACGCTCGCACATCTGGGCGTGCTGTTTCTCGACGAGCTTCCCGAATTCGATCGCGTGGTGCTCGAAACGCTGCGCGAGCCGCTCGAAGCCGGCCGCATCACGATCTCGCGCGCCGCCTGGCAAGCGGACTTCCCCGCCGCCTGCCAACTGATCGCCGCAATGAATCCTTGCCCGTGCGGCTGGCGCGGCGACCCGGGCGGGCGCTGCCGCTGTACGCCCGAAGTTGCGGCGCGCTATCTGCGTAAATTGTCGGGACCGCTGCTCGACCGCATCGACATCCAGCTCGAAATTCCAGCACTGACCGCCACCGAACTCGCGGCCCGCGCCGCCACCAGCGGCGAAGCAAGCGCGGCGATCGCACACCGCGTGAGCGCTGCGCGCGAACGGCAACTGGCCCGGCAAGGCAAGACCAACCGCGAGCTGGACGGGCGCGAAGTCGACGATGTGTGCCGCCCGGACGCGGCGGGCGAGGCACTGTTACGCGAAGCCGGCGAGCGCTTTGGCTGGTCGGCGCGCGCGTATTACCGGGTGTTGAAGGTCGCGCGCACCGTCGCGGATCTAGCCGGGGCGGCGATGCCGAGCACGGCGGAGGTCGCCGAGGCAATCCAATACCGCCGCGCTTTTGGCTCGTTATGAGTAGAAAAATCTACTGTCAAGACTTGACTTATTCACACGCCCACGATCCTGTTAGATTTTGATACAACTCGAAAGCGTGCAGACAGGCATCTCGCGAAGCCGTTGATTTCATTGATGTTTTTAAAACGCCCTACGCTCGTTGATTTTGGCGAAAGGCCCGTCTGATGGGCTTTTGCGGCCTTTGAGGGCGACTTCTCAACAGAGTTATCCACAGGTTGTGCGCGTAACTCAAAAAGCTCAACGTAAACCGGTAATTAGCTCGCAAACCTGCGAAGGAACTTTCACTGCATTTGGCGTTCTGAGGCGCGTCCGTTCGGCCAAAAATACCGCGCTCAATATAGCTGGAACGACGAAAAAAACTGGTCCACCTGGTCTTGCGGCAGCGGTTGATCGGCGATGATCGCCGCCTGGTACACGTGCCGGCCGCGCGCGACGAGCCGCGCATACACGGTGCGCGTTTCGTGTTTGGCGCCCGCGGCGCCACTCACCGTCATTTCCTGCCCGGGAATCTTGCCGCCCGCCGCCAGCGGGATCTGCACCGCGTGCGCATCGGGCGTCGCGCCGACGTTGCGCGCCAGTCCCGAGCGCAGGAAATCGAGTGCCGCGCGCTGCGTCGCGTCGCTATCGTCGGGCAGCATCACGGTGCCGACCGCGAAGACCGCATTGCCCGCTTCGGCAGTCTGCATCGCCATCTGCATGGGTGTGCCGTCGATCTGCACCGCGCGCTGGTCGTTGCCCGGCTTGGCCGGGAAGTCGACCGTGTAGCCCTTATCGTTGTTCATCACGGTGCGCCAGTCGAAGGTCGGCGAGCAGGCGCTGAGCGCGACGCCGAGGGTCAACGCGGCCGTCACCGCGCCGAGCACGGTACGGGCGTGACCGGGTCGCGTGAAAGCGCGGAGGAAATGGCCCGCCGGCTGGACGACGTCCGCAAGACGGGCGGAAATTCGGCTGATCAACGGAACACGGCACGAAACGCGGGCAACTGAGCGGCAGACGCGAAGAACGGTTTGGAGCATGGGGCGGAAGAGATCGGGCTTGCGGAGCATAAAACGCCATTATCCGCTGATCGGCTGCCGGCCCGTCGCGGCCGAGCCGCGCGCTCCCGCCATTTCGGCGCAGCCGCCGCATTGCAGCTACAATAGAAAAGCTCTTCAGCACCGGCCGGAGCGCCATTGCACCGACCCATTGTTCCGCGCCACGCGCGACCACGAGGTTCCGTCCATGAGTTCCAATTCACCGACCGCCGCCCGGCGCACGAACCCGCTTCGCTATCTGATCGCGGTGGCCGTGGCCATTGCGCTCGCCGTCGCCGGTTACTTCGCGTTTGCTGGACAGCAGCGCGTGCCCGATGCGACCTTCACGCTGCTTTCGGGACAGAAGCTCACGACCGCGGACCTGAAAGGCAAGGTTTATCTGGTCAATTTCTGGGCAACGAGTTGCGACACCTGCATGAAGGAAATGCCGCAGATGGTCGAGACCTATAACCGCTTCAAGGGACAGGGCCTCGAATTCGTCGCGGTGGCGATGAACTACGACGCGCCGATGTACGTGACCAACTACACGCAAACGCGTCAGCTGCCGTTCAAGGTCGCCATGGACGACGGCTCGGCCGCCAAGCAGTTCGGCAACGTGCAGCTCACGCCGACCACCTTCGTCGTCGATAAAGACGGCAAGATCCTGAAGCGCTATGTCGGCGAGCCGCAGTTCGCGGAACTCGACCAGTTGCTCGCGAAAGCGCTAAAAGCTGGCGCGGCCTAAACCAGGTCACGCAGATCCGCAACGCGCCGGCGCAATCTCTCGCCGGCGGCGCCCTCCTCACCGCTCCCCCTCTCCTTTGGCCGCAAGGCCATATCGCTTGAGCTTCTCGTAGAGCGTCGCCTTGCCGAGCTGCAGCCGGTCTGCCGCGACAGCGACCACGCCGCCCGCCTGTTCCAACGCCTCGGCGATCATCGCGCGCTCGAACTGCTCGACACGCTCCTTTAGCGGATGCGTGGCGCCGTCGTCTTCGTCGAACGACAGCACCGGTTCGTCGGCGATGCCGAGTACGAAGCGGTCGGCGGCATTGCGCAGCTCGCGCACATTGCCCGGCCAGTCGCGCTGCATCAGGCTCGCTCGCTGGCGATCGGTGAGCATCGGCGCCGGCCGCTGATAACGGACCGCCGCATCGAGCAGGAAATGCTCGAACAGCGGCACGATGTCCTCGCGGCGCTCGCTCAAAGGCGGCAGCGCGATCGTCACCACGTTGAGCCGGTATAGCAGATCGCGCCGGAACGAGCCGTCCGCGACATGCTCGGCCATATCGCCTTTCGCGGCCGCGATCACACGGCAATCGACGCGAATCGGCTGGTTTGAGCCGAGCCGCTCGAGCACGCCGTCCTGCAGCACACGCAGCAGCTTGACCTGCAGCGCGAGCGGCATGCTCTCGATCTCGTCAAGAAACAACGTGCCGCCCGACGCATGTTCGAGCTTGCCAATCCGCCGCTTGGCCGCGCCGGTGAACGCGCCCGGCTCGTAGCCGAACATCTCCGATTCGAACATCGGCTCGGGCAGCGCGCCGCAGTTCACCGCGATGAACGGCTTGTCGCGCCGCGGCGACAGCTCGTGCAGGCTGCGTGCAATCAGCTCCTTGCCTGCACCGGTATCGCCGTTGATCAGCACGGACGCATCGGTCGGCGCGACGTTGGCGATCAGCCGCCGCACCTGCTCGATCGCCGGACTGCGGCCGATGATGCGCGGCGCGACCGCGTTCTGCCCAGCCAACTCACGGCGCAGCGCCAGGTTTTCGAGCACGAGCTTGCGGCGCTCCATTGCGCGCCGCACCGTTTCGATCAGCCGCTCGGATGCGAACGGCTTTTCGATGAAGTCGTAGGCGCCGTCGCGCATTGCCTGCACGGCCATCGAGATATCGCCATGGCCAGTGACCAGAATCACCGGAACGTCGGGCGCGCGCTCGTGGCACTGCGCGAGCAGATCGAGGCCGCTCGCGCCGGGCAGCCGGATATCGCTGACGATCACACCGGAAAAGTCCGCGCTGATCAGCTTCGCCGCCGCCTCGACCGATGCATGGCCGACCACGTCGAAGCCGGCCAGCTGCAGGCTCTGCACGCTCGCGCGCCGCACCAGTTCGTCGTCTTCGATATACAGCACTTGCAGGCCGTCGTTCATTGCGTGTTCCGGGTGATGCGTCAGTGTGAATTCAGGAGCCCGCCGTCAGCGGATCGTGCGAAGGACTGGTCTGCACGCGCGCGCGACGCAGCGTCAATACGAATGATGCACCGCCTTGCGGCGCGTTGCGCGCGACCAGCGAGCCGCCGCAATCACGCGCGATCGACGACGAAATCGCGAGGCCGAGGCCGAGCCCCTGGCCCATTTCCTTGGTGGTGAAGAACGGTTCGAACAGGTGGGGCAACACGTCGTCGGGAATGCCCGGACCGTTGTCGCCGACCGCGATCGACAGGTTCGCGGCGCTTGCCTCGACCTCGACCGTGATACGCGGCGGGTTCATGCCGGCAGTTGCGTCGAGCGCGTTGCCGAGCAGGTTGATCAGCACCTGTTCGAGCCGCAGATCGTCGCAGTTCGCGACCAGCTCCGGATGATCGTCGGCGAGATTCAGCGGTGCGCGCGCGCCGCCTGCCGCCGCGGCGGGCCCAACGTCGGTGTCGACCTCGGCATCGATCAGCACGAATTCGAGCTCGACGCCCTGCAGACGCTTCTGCAGCAGCGCGACGACGTTGCGCAGCGCCCGCACGATCGACGCGCGCGCGCTGCGCGGCCGCGCGCGGCCGACGAACAGCTTCAGCTGGTTGGTGATCTTGCCCATGCGCTCGGTAAGCGCCGCGATCGCTTCGAGATTCTCGCGCGCCGATGCCTGATCGCCGCGTTCGAGCAGCACGCGCGTGTTGTCGGAGAAACTGCGCAGTGCCGCGAGCGGCTGGTTCAGCTCGTGCGTGATGCCGGCCGCCATCTGGCCGAGCGCGGCGAGCTTGCTCGCCTGGATCAGTTCGTCGTGGGCGGCGCGCAGCTCCTGCTCGGCGCGGGTGCGCTCGGCGACTTCCTTGTGCAACTGCTGGTTCGCCTCGGACAGATCCGCGGTGCGCTCGGCGACGCGCTGGTTCAGCTCCGCATACGCCTTCTGCAGCAGCGCGCGGCTGCGCATCACTTCGCGCACACGCGCGCGCCGCATGCGCCAGTAGAACGCGAGCAGCACCAGCGACACATAGCCGAAGCCGGTGACGATGGTCGCCTTGAGCGCGTCGGCATCGACGGGATCGACCGGCGACATCGTGATCAGATGCCAGTCCGGCTCGCCCATCGCGTGCCGCGACGCGAGGTAGCGCGGCGCCAGGCGCCCGCCGCCGATGCGCAGGATCTGCGCATTGCCTTCGAGCATGCGCTCGACCGTCACCGGCAGCGGCTCGAGCGGCTGCTGCGCGTACTGGCGCGCCTGATAGATCGAATCGGCAATCCGGCCCGGCAGCGGCCGGATCGTGTGGTACTTCCATGCCGGCACCGACGACAGGAAGATCACGCCATGATCGTCGGTGACCACGAGCGGCTCGGACACGTCGACACCCTGAAACCATTCGAGATCGAGCTTGACGACCGCGACACCGACGATCTTGCCGTCGCGCCGCACCGGTTGCGAGATGTAGTAGCCGGGCGCCTGCGAAATCGTGCCGATGCCGAAGAAGCGGCCGACGCCGCCATTCATCGCATCGACGAAATACGGCCGGAACTGATAGCCCGCGCCGACGAAGCTGCCCGGGCCGCGCCAGTTGCTGGCGGCGACGCAGTAGCCGTCGAGCGAAATGATGTAGGTGACCGTCGCGCGCGCGTGGCGGTTCAGGTCTTCGAGATAGAGGTTCGCGCGCTTGACGTTGGCGGGAGTCGGATCGATCAGCACGTCCTGCACGATTGGATGCTCGGCGAGCAGGTAAGGCAGCGATTCGTAACGCTCGAGCGTGCTCCTGAGCGCACTCGCGGTGCGCTCGGCGCGCACGGCGGCGTTGCGCCGCAGCGTGTCGATACCGCTTTTCCACGCAAGGCTGTAGGTGAGCCAGCATGCCGCCGCGAGCCCGGCTGCGAGCGCGAAGAGAATCAGCAGGCGGCGGGTCACGTTGGCAAAGTCCGATCGATGGGCATCGGACATTGTGGCATAGGGCGGCAAGGGATCGCCGCCAGAGGTAAGCGTCGCAAGCTCCGGGAACACCGGAGCGACGACAGACGCCTCGGAAGGATGCGCGGACGCCGGTTTCATGCTTAGGCGTCCGCGCTGGTCACGACAGGGTTGGCGAGGCGCGGCTCAAACGCCGGCCGGCTCTTTGACCGCCACATCGCCGCGCAGCACCTTGTTCAGCCTGCTGTGATCGAGCTCTTTTTCCCAGGCCGACACGACGACCGTCGCAACGCCGTTGCCGACGATGTTCGTCAGCGCGCGGCACTCGCTCATGAAGCGGTCGATGCCGAGGATCAGCACCATGCCCGACAGCGGAATCGTCGGCACCACGGCCAGCGTCGCCGCGAGCGTGATGAAGCCCGCGCCGGTCACGCCGCTCGCGCCCTTCGAGGTCAGCATCGTCACCGCGAGCAGCGTCAGCTGCTGGCCCCACGAGAGGTCGGTGTTGGTCGCCTGGGCGATGAACAGCACCGCCATCGTCATGTAGATGTTGGTGCCGTCGAGGTTGAACGAGTAGCCGGTCGGCACCACGAGGCCCACCACCGAGCGGGAGCAGCCGAGATTTTCGAGCTTCTGCATCAGTTGCGGCAGCGCGGCTTCGGACGAGCTCGTGCCGAGCACGATCAGCATCTCTTCCTTGATGTACGCGACGAAACGCAGGATGTTGAAGCCCACCATGCGTGCGATCGCGCCGAGCACGACCACCACGAACACGATCGAGGTCAGATAGAACGTGCCGATCAGCTTGAGCATCGGCAGCAGCGAGCCGATGCCGTACTTGCCAATGGTGAAGGCCATCGCGCCGAATGCGCCGATCGGGGCGAGCTTGGTGATGATGCGCACCATGCCGAACAGGATGTGCGAGAGCCCTTCGATGAAGTTCGTGACGGGCTTGCCCTTCTCACCGGCCGTCGCGAGCACGGCGCCGAACAGCAGCGCGATCAGCAGGATCTGCAGGATCTCACCCTGTGCGAACGCAGACGACAGCGTGTCCGGAATCAGGTGCATGAAAAAGTCGACGGTCGACTGCCCGTGCGCCTTCGCGGCATACGACGCGACCGCGCGGCTATCGAGCGAGGCCGGGTCGACGTTGAAGCCGGCGCCGGGTCGCAGCAGGTGCGTGGCGGCGAGGCCGAGCACCAGAGCGAACGTCGAGACGATTTCGAAGTACAACAGCGCCTTGCCGCCGACGCGTCCGACCTTCTTCATATCTTCCATGCCGGCGATGCCCGTGACGACCGTACAGAAGATGATCGGTCCGATCACCATCTTGATCAGCTTGATGAAGCCGTCGCCGAGAGGCTTCATGTCGGTGGCGAGATTCGGGTAGAAATGTCCGAGTACGATGCCGATGATGATCGCCACGATCACCTGGACGTACAGCACTTTATGGATAGGTTTCTTCACGATGGTTCCTGCGAGGGATATGAGCGAATGAGTTGCCGCGACGCGCGACACGCAAACGAAACATCGTCACGTGCGCGCACGATAGCGGGCCGCTGCAAAGACGACGAATTCAGAAATACCGGGAAGGGAAATCGGACATCGTTGTCTCCTTGCTTTTTTGTCGGGCCGTGGCGGCCACGCGTTTTAAATTGCAAGCTCGATGCCAGTTTGAATTCAGACTGAGAGCCTTGATTTTTATGGGTTTTTGGGCAAGGCGCGGCGCGTGCCGTCCGGGATTCCGGAAATCCGGACGAGTGCTGTCGGGGAATCCGGAATCGTGGGCGCGCGCGGTTGCGGGAAAACCCGCAGGGGTTTGAAGCTCGCGAGCGCGACTTCAGCTCAACAGATCGATCCGGTCGGTGCAAATCATGTCTACGCCCCATTCTTCCAGCACCCGCGCGCGCGCCGGATCGTTCACCGTGTAGGCGAGCACGCGCAGCCCGGCCGCGCGGATCTGCGCGACCAGCGGCTCGCTCAGATAACGGTGACTTGCGTGCAGCGATACGCAGTCGAGCTCACGCACGATGCTCAGCCAGTCCGCCGGCACCTGCTCGAACAGCATGCCGCGCGGCAGTGACGGCGCGGCCGCGCGCGCGGCGGCGAGCGCGTCGAACGAAAACGACGACAGGAGCGGCGGCGTCCGCCCTTGCCAAAGCTCGAGCGCGCCTTGCGCGACCAGCGTGCCGGTGATGACTTCGCGGCCCGGACACGGCTTGATCTCGATGTTCGCGGCGATGCCGTCGCGCGCGCAACGCCCGGCCGCGTCGGCCAGCTTCGGCAGCCGCGTGCCGGCGAACTCGGCGCCGCGCCACGCGCCGGCATCCAGAGCGGCAAGTTGCTGCCACGTGTGCATGGCAGCAGGCCCGTGGCCGTTGGTCGTGCGATCGAGCGTGTCGTCGTGCAGCAGGAACAGTGCGTTGTCGGCGGACAGCTTCGCGTCGAATTCGACCATGCGATAGCCGTAGCGCACGCAGGCGTCGAAACCGGCCAGCGTATTTTCCGGCGCGAGCGTGCCGCCGCAGCGGTGCGCGATCAGCCGCGGATAAGGCCATTGTGCGGAGGTGCCGCGATCGATCCCAGTTGCCACGTGTCGTTTCCTTACTGATAGATGAACGGTTCAAAAAAAAAGCCCGCACATCGGCGGGCTTTTTCGCTTTTGCGGGCGTGAAGCGACGCAACAGCGGCGAGACGCCAGCGCGTCAGACGACGCCGGCTCCATGCGCCTGCACGTCGGCGTGATAGCTCGAACGAACCATCGCACCCACCGCGGCGTGCGTGAAGCCCATCTTGTACGCCTCTTCCTCGTACATCTTGAAGGTGTCCGGATGCACGTAAGCGCGCACCGGCAGATGGTGCTCCGACGGCTGCAGATACTGGCCGATCGTCAGCATGTCGACGTCGTGATCGCGCAGATCGCGCATCACCTGCAGGATTTCCTCTTCGGTTTCGCCGAGGCCGACCATCAGGCCGGACTTGGTCGCGACGTGCGGATGCAGCGCCTTAAAGTCCTTCAACAGCTTCAGCGAATGCGCGTAGTCCGAACCCGGACGCGCTTCCTTATACAGACGCGGCACCGTTTCGAGGTTGTGATTCATCACGTCGGGCGGCGCCGCGTTCAGGATGCCGAGCGCGCGGTCGAGCCGGCCGCGAAAGTCCGGCGTCAGAATCTCGATGCGCGTTTCCGGCGACAGCTCGCGCGTCTGACGAATACATTCGACGAAGTGCGCCGCACCGCCGTCGCGCAGATCGTCACGGTCGACGCTGGTGATCACCACGTACTTCAGCTTCAGCGCGGCGATGGTGCGCGCGAGGTTGGCCGGTTCGTCGGCGTCGAGCGGATCGGGACGGCCGTGGCCCACGTCGCAGAACGGGCAGCGGCGTGTGCACTTGTCGCCCATGATCATGAAGGTCGCGGTGCCCTTGCCGAAACATTCGCCGATGTTCGGGCAGCTCGCCTCTTCACACACCGTGTGCAGATTGTGCTCGCGCAGGATCTGTTTGATCTCGTAGAAGCGCGAATTGCCGGTGGCCGCCTTCACGCGGATCCAGTCCGGTTTCTTCAGCTTTTCGATCGGGACGACCTTGATCGGGATGCGCGCGGTCTTGGCTTGCGCTTTCTGCTTCGCGGTAGCGTCGTAGGCGGCGGGGGCCGGCACGCCTTCGGGCGCGGGGGTGGCTGCTGCGGAATTCGCGGTTACGTCAGTCATTCGTTCGATCCAGTCAGGCGGTGAGCGCACCGGCCTGCGGTTGGGCGACGGCCGCGGGATTGCCGTCGAGGTTTGCGGTGAGACTTGCTGCGAGGGTACGGGCCACGTCGTCCCAGCCGGCGGCGGCGCCGAGCGTCGCCATGTCGACTGTTTCGAGCCCCGCGTAGCCGCATGGATTGATCGCGAGAAACGGCTGCAGGTCCATGTTCACGTTCAGACTCACGCCGTGATAGCTGCAACCGTTGCGGATTTTCAGGCCAAGCGCCGCGATCTTGGCGCCCGCATGCGGCCCGGCCTCGGGCCCGGGCGCCACGTAGATGCCGGGGGCGCCCGCCTTGCGTTCTCCGGCGAGATTATACGCCGCCAGGGTGTCGATCACGGCCTGCTCGATCCGCGTGACCAGCTCGCGCACCATCAGCTTGCGCCGGCGTAGGTCGAGCAGCAGATACGCGACCACCTGGCCGGGCCCGTGATAGGTGATCTGCCCGCCTCGGTCGACCTTGACGAGCGGAATGCTGCTGTCGGCCGCAAGCAGGTGGGCCGGATCGCCGGCCTGGCCGAGCGTGAAGACGGGATGATGTTCGACGAGCCAGATTTCGTCGGGTGTGTCGGCGGTGCGCGCTTCGGTGAACGCGCGCATTGCGTCGAAACTGACTTGGTAGGGTTCGCGGCCGAGCCAGCGCAGCGTGGGCGGCTCGATGGCTGCTAGAGGAGACGGAGAAACCTGGGTGGCGCACATGATCCCGGGAGTTTACCGAAATCTCGGAAACCGCGCCCGAGGGGACGGGGAACTCGACACAGCGGGGCCGGCGTGCCGCCAGCCCCATCGCAAGTCACGGCGCAGCCGCCGCATCCACGCTCAAACGGTGCGCCAGCCGCCGCGTACGCGCATCATCCAGCGCTCGCCGATGCGCGCGAACCAGTTCAGCGCGCGCTTGTCGCAGCGGGTCGGCACCGAGAACGTGACCTTCGCGAACGTGGCGCCCTCGGCGCTGAGCCAGAGCCGCTCGCCGCGCCGCAGATGCAGTGTCTGGCCGGGCTGCAGCCAGTAGTCTTTGGTGTCGTCGCTGCGCGTGACCCACACCGCGCCGCCGCGCACGGTCAGCTTCGTGCTGCGCGCGACCTTCAGCGGCAGCGTGTCGCCAGTGCGGATTTCATATGCAATGCTAGAGGAAATTTCTCGCATGAGGCCCTCGCCAAAAATGGTTTCCTGACTAGAATCCTAGGTGCAGCAAGGACTTGGGCAAAACGATCAATTTTCACGTCTATGTGAGAAATATTCCGATGGACCTGCGTCAACTCCCCGCCCTGAACGCGATCAAGGCGTTCGAAGCCGCCGCCCGCCACGAGAGCTTTTCGCGCGCCGCCGACGAGCTCTTCGTCACGCACGGCGCGGTCAGCCACCAGATCCGTGCGCTCGAGGCCGAGCTCGGCGTGTCGCTGTTCGCGCGTGACGGCAAGCGCGTGCGCCTCACCGAAACCGGCCGCCGCTACGCCACCCAGGTGCGCGCCGCGCTGATGGAGCTCGCCGACGCGACCCGCGCGATCCGCGCCGGCGACCGCGAGCGGCGCCTCGTGATATCGATGCTGTCGTCGTTCGCGGCGCGCTGGGTGACGCCGCGCATCGGCAGCTTTATCGAGGCGAATCCGCAGTGGGATCTCGAGTTGCTGACCACCAATGCGCTGACGGACTTCGCGCGCGACGACGTCGACGTCGCGATCCGTTTCGGCTTCGGCAAATATCCCGGACTGCACGCGGAGCTGCTGCTCGACGAGATTTTCTTTCCGGCCTGCTCGCCCAACTTCAACGGCGGCAAGCTGCCTCAAACTCCGGCCGATCTCGCCAAAGTCCCGCTGCTGCGCTCCGACGACGAGCTATGGCGCCCATGGTTCGACGCCGCCGGCCTCACCGACTGGCCGGAGCCGAAGCGTGGCGTGTTGTATCAGGATTCGTCGAATCTGCTGCAGGCGGCCGTCGACGGCCAGGGGGTCGCACTGACGCGCCGCTCGCTCGCGATGCACGAAATCGCAGCGGGCCGGCTCGTGCGGCTCTTCGATGTGGATGGGCCCAGCCCGTGGCAATACTATCTGGTCTGCCTGCCGCAGACGCTGGAGACTGCGCGAGTCAAGGCGTTTCGCGACTGGGTGTTCGACGAGGTGGCGCGCTTCAGGCAGTTGTTCGATCTCGCCTGCGCGGCGGGGCCCGAGGCGAGCGCACGCCTCGCGGCGCAGGGGGCGACGGCGGACGCGTTGCGCGTCACGCCGTGAGGTGAAAAACGCGCGCGGTGTTACAGCACGACCTTGACCATCGGATGGCCGGTCAGCGCGCGATAGATGTCGTCGAGATGCGCGCGGCTCGTCGCGCGCACGTGGACGGTCAGCCCCGTGTAAGTGCCGCTGCTCGACGGCCGCGTCTCGACGCGCGACGCATCGACCTCGCTATCGAACTCGCGCACCACTTCGACGATCGTCGCGGCAAACTCGGGGTGCGATTTGCCCATGATCTTGATCGGGAAATCGCAGGGGAATTCAAACAGTGAGTCGTTCTCGGGATTCATTCTCTACTCCTTCTTGCGCCGCGGCGGCTTCGGCCGCCTTGGCTCGCTGATACGCCGCATACAGCGCCGCAAACACCGCGCCCGGCTTGCCCGCGCCGACCGGCGCGCCGTCGAGCCGAGTGACCGGCAGCACCTCCTTGGTCGCCGAGCTGACGATGATTTCATCGGCCGCGCGCACTTCGGCCTCGGTGATGTCGCGCGCCTCGAAGCGGATGCCGCATTCGGCCGTCAGCTCCTCGATGAGCCCATAGCGGATCCCTTCGAGAATCTTGTTGCTGCGCGGCGGCCCGGCCAGCACGCCATCCTTCACGACCCACACGTTCGACGACGACCCTTCGGTCAGCAAACCATCGCGGAACTGCAGCGTCTCGAAGGCGTCGTTTTCGGCCGCGTATTGCGCCATCAGCACGTTGCCGAGCAGCGACACCGACTTGATGTCGCAATTGAGCCAGCGACGATCCTCCGCGCTCACGCACGCAACACCGCTCGCGCGCTGCGCGGCGCCGGGCAGATTCAGCGCGGTGACCATCACGAACACGGTCGGCTTCACGCCGGCCGGAAACGCGTGACCGCGCTTCGCGACGCCGCGCGTCACCTGAATGTACGCGATCGCGTCCTGATCGGCACGCAGGCCGCCGTCCGTTTCGTTGGCCTCGACCACGCGTTCGATCAGCTCGCGCCAACCGGCGTCGTCGAGCGGATTGGCGATGCCGATCTTGCCGACCGAGCGCGCCAGACGCGCCAGATGCGGCTTCAGACGAAACGCGGTGCGGCGACCGCTCGCGTGCGCGTACAACGGCGCCACTTCGTAAATGCCGTCGCCGAAAATGAAGCCGCGGTCGAGCACCGGGACGCGCGCTTCGGACAACGGCACCAGTTCGCCGTTCAGATAGACGATCGGGTCCGGCGAAACATCGGAGACAGCGGTCATTGCGACGTAGCCCTTACTTCTTCTTGTTGAACATCAGCATCAGCGAATCCCACACGCGGCCGACCACGCCGGCTTGCGGCACCGGCTGCAGCGCGACCACCGGGAATTGCGCGAGCACCTTGCCGTCGGCGACGAGCTTGGCCGTGCCGATCTGCTGGCCGTTCGCGATCGGCGCGATCAGCGGATCGTTCAGTTCGATCTGCGGCTTGGCCTTGTCGCCGGCGCCCTTCGGCAGCGTGATGTACTGGTCGCTCTTCACGCCGACCTGCACGCTGTCCTGCGAGCCCTTGTAGACGCGCGGCGTGGCCACGACCTGGTTCGCCTTGTACAGACGCGTCGTGTCGTAGGCGGTGTAGCCGTAGTTCAGCATCTTCAGGCTGTCCTGCACGCGGTCGTGCTCCTTGGTCTCGCCCATCATCACCGAGACGAGACGGCGCGACGCGTCGGTCGTGCCGGGCAGCGGACGCTTCGCGCTCGCGATCAGGCAGTAGCCGGCCGCTTGCGTGTGACCGGTCTTCAGACCGTCGACGCTCGGATCGATCCACAGCAGACGATTGCGGTTCGGCTGCTTGATCTTGTTGTACGTGAATTCCTTGACCGAGAAGATGTTGTAGTAGTCCGGATAGTCGCGGATCAGGCGCGCCGACAGGATCGCGAGATCGCCCGCGGTCGTGTAGTGCTGCGGGTCGGGCATGCCGTTCACGTCGGCGAAATGCGTGTTCTTCATGCCGAGCTTCTGCGCTTCCTTGTTCATCATGTCGACGAACTGCGCCTCGCTGCCGCCCACCAGTTCGGCGAGCGCGATCGCCGCGTCGTTGCCCGACTGCACGATCATGCCGTACACGAGGTCGTGCACGGTCACCGGCTTGAGCGCCTCGATGAACATGCGCGACTCGTCGTTGCGCACGCGCCGCACGGCTTCGCTCGGCTCGATGCTCTGATCCATCGTGATCTTCTTCGTGGCGAGCGCTTCGAACACGAGATACGCGGTCATCAGCTTGGTCAGCGATGCCGGTTCGACGCGTTCGTCGGCATTGGCGGACGCGAGCACCTGGTTGCTGGTCGCATCGACGAGCACCCACGAGCGCGCGTTGACGCCCGGCGGCGGCACCTGCGCGAACGCGGTGCTTGCAACCAGCGTGGCCGGCAGCACGAGACCGGCGGCGATGGCGCGATTGAGCGAAGTGGGAACGAAAGAAGCGAGAGACGGGAAGGACGTGCGGCCAGAGGAGGAGAAACGCATAGGGTCGATTGGTGCGGAAAAATACGTTGCGCGACAGCGCGGAGTTGGGGGAGCCGGTCGGCGGGGCATCTGGCCGTAAAACGGCGGGCGCCCGTTGGACTGATGGCGACGCAATCGGTTCGCGAGCACAGCGCTGAGCACCCGGCCGCGCCCTCCCGCGAAATGACTCCGCGGCGCGCGATTCTGCCGGCTGGGCGGCGCTGTGCCCAAAAAAAGAGCGCTCATTATACGCGCGCTGCTTGGTCAACTTCGCGCATGTGTCGTCGATTTGCACACGTTTGCGCGTACCTGTCCCCCGCAAAACGCGCGTCGCGCGTTTTCAGCGCCAGGCGTCGACGATGATGCGCTTCAGGATGTGAAGCTTACGATGCAGAAAGTGCTCGGCGCCCGGAATCACGACGACCGGCAGTTCCTGCGGCCGCGCCCAGTCGAACACGGATTGGATCGGAACGGTCTCGTCGACTTCGCCGTGAATCACGAGCGTGCCTTCGGGCACCGGCGCGACGTCCCAGCGGCTCGCCGCGGTACCGACGAACACGATGCGCTCGATTTCCTTGCCTTCGTCGCGCAGCTTCGCCGCGACGTGCGACAGCACCACGGTGCCGAACGAAAAGCCCGCGAGCACGAGCGGCAGATCGCCATAGTCCGGATCGGCGCGCATGTGCTCTAGCACCGCGCGCAGATCGTCACGCTCACCGACGCCCGCGTCGTGCTCGCCCTGGGTCTGGCCGACGCCGCGAAAATTCGACCGGTAGGTGACGTAGTTCAGTTGCACGAGCGTGCGCGCGAGCGTCTGCGCGACCTTGTTGTCCATCGTGCCGCCAAACAGCGGATGCGGATGCGCGACGAGCGCAACGCCGCGCGGCGCGGCGCTTTTATCGCGCACGTCGTCGGGCAGGTCCAGCGCGACCTCGATCTTGCCGACCGGGCCGTCGATCAGATACTTCTTCGTGTTGACGTTCATCGGGATGCCTGTGGACCGTTTCGTGGTTTGCGTTATTGATCGATCTTCAGACGCTCGACGATCTTGCCGTTCACGAGATGCGATTCGACGATCTCGTCGATGTCGCTCTCGTCGACGTAGGTGTACCAGACCGCCTCGGGATACACGACGAGCGCCGGGCCCAGTTCGCAGCGATCGAGGCAGCCGGCCTTGTTGATGCGCACCTGGCCGGGACCGGCGAGACCGAGTTGCTTCACGCGCTTTTTCGCGTACTCCTGCATCGCCTGCGCGTTGCAGTTCGCGCAGCTCGGACGCTCGGCGCCGGGGTCGCGTTGATTCAGACAGAAGAAAACGTGGTGCTTGTAGAAGGAATCCATGATGTTCTGGAGGCGAGCCTGAAAGGAAGTGCAGTGGCGCCGTCGGCATCCGGTATGCCGCAGCGCCCGTCGTGCGGACGATTATAGCGACCGCGCTGTGCAGGCGCCGGAGCCTCGCGGCCGGCCCGCAAGCACGTCAGGCCGGCTTCGCGCGCCGCTTCAGCCATGCCCGCTCGACCGCGAATGCGAGCCACACCAGCGCCGCATAGGGCCACATCCACGCGAGCCAGCGCGCGAGCCCGTTGAAATGCAGGTAGCGCCCCTGCCGCCAGTCGGCGAGCACGGCGTCGAAATACGGATTCACCGGCAGCAGATTGACGAACACGAGTGCGATGACGAGTGCGACGCCCGCGAGCGTCGCGCGCACGCGCCGCCGCAGCGGCAGTGCGACGAGCGCCGCGACGGTGCCGCACCCGAGTCCGAGCAACGCGCCGGGCGTCGCCCAGTCGAACGCGAGGCCCGATTGCGATTGCAGGAACGTCGCGCCGGCCTTCACGCACAAGGTCGTGACGATGAACACGAGCAGCAGGCGCACGCGCGGCGCATGACGGCGCACCGGCAGCGACGCAAGCGCGAGCGCCGCGAACAGGTTCAGCGTCGTGATCAGCGCTTCCCACGTGTCGTCGTCCAGCCACGCGGCGGCCGCCGCCGGCCATGCGCCGACGTGCCATGCAGACGGCGTCCACGCGAGCAGCGCGTCCTGGGTGGCCGGATCGACGCTCAGCCACAGCGCGCGCGGCCAGTTGCCGAGACCGAACAGACGTGGCGCCGGAAACATCGTCGCGAACGGCCACGCGGCGACGAAGCACGCGAGCGTCGCATGGCCGCGCTCGAACCACAGCAGGCGCAGACGCCTGAGCAGGCCGCGATCGAGCAGCGCGCCGGTCAACGGCGACATCATCGACGCACCGACGAGCGCGCCGAGCGTGTTGGCGGCAAGGTCGAGATTTGAGGCGACGCGGGTCGGCAGATAGGTCTGCACGGCTTCCATCGTGCCCGACAGCAGTCCGCCCAACACGAACGCCAGCGCGACGGCCAGCGTGCCGCGCCAGCGCGGATACACCGCAAGCACCACCAGCGCGCCGAACGGCATATAGCCGAGCACGTTGGTGACGACGTCGAATGCCGTCAGGTACTGCGGCATTGGATCTAACAGATAGGCGAACGGCGCGATGCCGAGCGAGCGCCACCCCGAGAACGGATACCACGATCCGTACACGATCAGCGCCGCGTACAGCAGCAGCGCCCGACGGGCCAGCGTCGACGGGCGGCGCAGCCAGGGGCGTTCGCTCATGCGGCGCTCCTTTGCGTGCGCTGCCCGCCCGTCATTGCGCGGCGACCAGCGCCTGCGAGCCGAGCCACGTGGCGATCTGCGCGACGAGGTCGTCGCTGGCCGCGGCGAGCGCCCGCGCGCCGCCGGCCGCATCCGCCGAATGCGCGGGCGCGCGCGCGACGAAGGTGTGCTGGCCGACCACCTTGCCGCCCTGCATCAGCGTGGCGCGCGCGGTGATCGCGCCGTGGCTGTCGGTCGGGCTGGCGAACACCTGCTCGAACTCGGTCAGATCGACGCGCAGCACCGGCGCGCTCACGCCGTCCGCGCCCGTCAACACGGTGCCCCGCTCGCTCAGCACGTTGCGCAGGCGCTGCGTCAGCAGTTGCGACGGCATCATCGTCCAGTGGCTGTTGGCGTAGGCGGCCGTCTGCTGCGCATCGGCGTAGCTCAGCCGGTACGTCAGCCGGTCCGATTCGAGCACGGACGGCGCGCTGACCTCCAGCACCTTGACGGCCGGCAGCCGGCTCGCGGCGGCGCTCTGCGGCGGCGGTCCGAAGTCGTAGCGGACGTCCGACACGACCGCGGACGTGCCCGCGCAGCCCGCCGCCAGCACGCCGAACGCGAGCAGCGCCGCGAGCGCGGCGCGCGAGGACAACAGTCGGTGAATCGAGCGTGACATGGGCATCTTCCTTTGTTCTAGCCTGCGAATTTAATGGGCTGCGGGGGCTGCGGGCGCGGCGGCGGCGGGCCACGCGAAGCCGGCCTCGCCCGGACCCGGCGCCGCACGCGGCGCGCCGAACAGCACGCTGCGCGGATTGGTATTGAAGGTGTCGGCCGCGCGATCGATCGATTGCGCGGCCGAGCGCACGTCCTCGGTCAGCGAATTGACGCGCGGCAGCGTCTCGAAGCCGACCCGCGCGGACAGGTCCTGAATCGTCGTGTTCATCTGCGCGAGCGCATCGCCGGCCTGCTGCGCGGCCGTGCCGACCTTGTTCAGATTGCGCTCGAGGGGCCCGTCCGGACGGTTCAGGCCGGTGATCATCTGGTTGGTCGACGCGAGCGTGTGGTTCAGCTGGTCGATCGTGCCGGGCAGCTTGCTGGCGACCGGCGCCATTTCCCGAGTCAGCGTCGCGACGCCCGAAGCCGCCTGCGCGATGCTCGCCGCCGTCTCATGCAGCTGCTCGACCATTTCGGGCGACAGCATGTCGTTCACGTTGTCGGTGACTTTTTCGAGCTTGCGCAGCAGCACGTCGCCGCGTTGCTGCAACTGATCGAGCAGACCGGGGCGCATCGGCAATTGCGCGACCTGGTGCGCCGACGAGTGCAGCGGCGTCAGGTCGCGCCCGGTATCGTCGAGCTGGATGAACGCGATGCCGGTCACGCCCTGCAAGCCGAGGCTGCCGAACGTCGAATGCGTGATCGGCGCGTGCTCGTCGACCATGATGCGGATCAGAATCTGGCCCGGATGGGTCGGATCGAACTTGATCGACTGTACGCGGCCGACGTCGAGCCCGCGAAAGCGCACCGCCGCGTCCGCAAAGAGGCCGGTCACATTGGTGCGCGCGATCAGGTCGTACGGCACCCGGACGGTGCGGTCGACATTGAACAGATACGCGGCCAGCGCGATCGCCGCCGTCAGCACGACCGTGAAGAGTCCGGCCCAGAACGCATGTGCTTTGTTTTCCATTGTCAGTTTTCCTGGTTCATAGCGGCCCGCTTCGCGGCGGCCGGCCTCACAGCGACAACTCGGACGACGCCGGCTCGAGCGCCGCCCGCGGCAGCTTCGCGCGACGCTCGGGCGGCAGCGCCTGCAGCGCGCGGCGCCCGCGCAGGCCGAGGAAATATTCGCGGATGAACGGATGGTCAACGCCCGCGGCCTCCTCGACCGGCGCATTGACGAGCACTTTCCGATCGGCGAGCACGGCCACGCGCGTCGACAGCGCGACCATCGTGTCGAGATCGTGCGTGATCATTACGACCGTCAGACCGAGCGCGCGATGCAGCCCCGAGATCAGCTCGACGAATTCGTCGGATGCCTGCGGGTCGAGGCCGGCGGTCGGTTCGTCGAGGAACAGCAGTTCGGGTTCCAGCGCGATCGCGCGCGCGATGCCAACCCGCTTGATCATGCCGCCCGACAGCGCCGACGGCATCTTCGACGCGTGCTTGCACGGCAGCCCGACCATTTCGAGCTTCAGCATCACGATGTCGCGCAGCAGGTCTTCGGGCACCTTGCCGAGCTCGCGCACCGGTTGCGCGACGTTGTCGAACACGGACAGCGACGAGAACAGCGCGCCGCGCTGGAACAGCATGCCGGAGCGGCTGCGCATCAGCAGCGCGGTCTCGGGCGAGATCGTGGCGAGATCTTCGCCGAACAGCTTGATCGTGCCCCGCGACGGCCGCTCCAGGCCGAGAATCTGCCGCACCAGCGTGGTCTTGCCGGAGCCCGAGCCGCCGACGATCGACACGATCTCGCCGCGCCGCACGTCGAGGCTCAGATGCTGATGCACGATGTTGCGGCCGTAGCGCTTGGTGATGTCGATCACCTCGATCACCGGCTCGGCGATCGACGGTACGGGTTGGCCGCGTACGGCTTCGGTTAGTGGCGCGATCATCCGAGCCCCACGTTCTGAAAGAGGATTGCGAACACCGCGTCCGCGAGAATCACGATGGTGATCGATGTGACCACCGAGGTCGTCGTGCCTTCGCCGAGACTCTGCGAATTGGCCTTGATACGGAAGCCGAAATGACAGCCGGCGATCGCGATCAGCATGCCGAACACCGCGCCCTTGCCAAGCCCGATCCACAGGTTAGCGATCGGCACGACGACGGGCAGTTGCCGCGCGAAGAAGCTCATGTCGATGCCGAGCACGAGCTTCGCGGCGAGCGCACCGCCCGTCAACGAGATCACGTTGGTCCACATCACGAGCAGCGGCATCGCGACGGCCAGTGCGATCACGCGCGGCAGGATCAGCCGCAAGCCGTGCGGGATGCCCATCACGCGCATCGCGTCGAGTTCCTCGGTCACGCGCATCACGCCGATCTGCGCGGTGATCGCCGAGCCCGAGCGGCCCGCCACCAGAATCGCCGACAGCACCGGACCGAGTTCGCGAATCACCGCGAGGCCGAGAATATTGACGATGAACTGGTTCGCGCCAAAGATGCGCAATTGCTGTGCCGACAGATAGCTCAACACGATGCCGATCAGGAACGCGACGAGCGCGGTGATCGGCAGCGCGCGGGCGCCGGCGTTGTAGATGTTCGCGGAGATTTCGGTCCACGGCGTGAGTTTCGGCTTGCGCAGGATCGCCAGCAGATCGAGCACGAAACGCCCGAGCATCGCGACGCCGCCCTGCATGTGCTCAACGAACGAGAAGATGCCAAGGCCGAGACGCGTGAAGGGATCGAAGCGCGTTACCGGTTCGGCGCTCTCGCGCACCGTGTCGAGCAGCGCGATGCGCTCGAAGATGTCCCGCTGCGTGTCCGTGAGCGCGGTGCCCGGCGGCAATTTGCGGCCCCATACGCGCCACAGCGCCTGGCCGCCGACGTGGTCCATGCTGTCGACGCGCGACAGGTCCCACCCGCCGATGCCCTGTGCACCGGTCAGCGAACGCAGTTGCGGAATCACGTGCCCGGTGTCGCGATCGCGCGCGAGCGCGAGCGCCGTCCACTGGCCCGAGAGACGGACGATCTTGCCTTGGCTGCCGGCCGCGACTTCAAGGCCGGGCGGAGTGTCGTAGTTCAAGGATCGCGTGAATCTGGTTATCGGATTAGCGGCCATTGTAGCGAAGGCTCGGCCGCCGGTCCGCCAGGATGTGCATCGGTCCGCGTCGCTTCCTCGGCGGTCCGCATTCGAGTCCCGGGAGGGTTTGCTGTGGCTACAATACGAGGCATGAATGCCTCCAAGACTCCCGCCTCTCCGCCCGCTGCGACAAGTGCGGCCGCGGCCTCGTCGTCGGCTTCGGCCGACTGGCGCATCGATCGCGCGCGCGCGGTCAAACTGTTCGGCGCGCATGCGCATGACTGGCCGATCGAAATCGTCGAAGAAACCGGTTCGACCAACGCCGATCTGATGGCCCACATGAAAGCACTACCGCGACACGCGAACGCGCTGCCGCGGCCGATCGTGCGCGTCGCGTATCTGCAGACCGCCGGGCGCGGCCGTCGTGGCCGGCCGTGGTACGCGGAGCCAGGCAACGCGCTGCTGTTTTCGGTCGCGTGCGTGTTGCCGCGCCCGCTCGAAGGGCTCGCGGGCTTGAGCCTCGCGGTGGGCGTCGCGCTCGTCGACGGGCTGCGTTCGCTGCCGGTCGCGGGTCCCGGACAGATCGCGCTGAAGTGGCCGAACGACGTGCTGCTCGAAGGCGACAAGCTCGCCGGCATCCTGATCGAAACCGCGTGGAGCACCGACGACGCGAGCGCGGTCGTGATCGGCATCGGCACCAACGTGAAGGGCGCCGACGAACTCGCGGCGAAGGTCGGCGCGCTGAACGCCGAGGTACCGCCGCAGGCGCGCGGCACCGTGCCGACCGCGTTGCAGCGCGCGCTGCCGAACGCGAATCTGACCGATACGCTGGCCGCCGAACTGAACGCGCTCGAACCGATGCTGCAGCGCTTCGGCGCCGAAGGCTTCGCACCGTTCCAGACTCGCTGGAACGGCGTGCATGCATACGCGGGCCGCGAGGTGGTGCTGCTCGAGCATGGTCAAGAACTCGCGCGTGGGGTGGCGGCGGGCGTCGACGAACGCGGCCAGTTGCTGCTCGATACGGCCGAAGGGCGCCAGAGCATCGCAACCGGCGACGTGTCGCTGCGCCTCGCCGACGGTGTGGCATGACGCGGCGCGCGCCTTATCTGCTGATCGACTCGGGCAATAGCCGGATCAAGTGGGCGCTGGTGCAGCCGGACGGGACGCAGTTGGCGAGCGGTGCGCTCGCGCATCACGACGTTGCCGGACCACGCGCGCAGCCTGCTTCGCAAACTGGTTGGGCTGACTTGCCGGCGCCATGCGGCGCGTGGCTCTCCAACGTCGCGGGCGCGCAGATCGCGGCGCACCTCGCCGCGCTCGTCGAAGCGCGCTGGCCGCAACTGCCGCTCACGACGGTCCGCGCCAGCGCTCAGCAATGCGGCGTGACCAATTGCTATTCGACACCGCACTCGCTCGGTAGCGACCGCTGGTGCGGCATGATCGGCGCGCACGCGGCCTTTCCCGGCGAACATCTGCTGCTCGCGACCTTCGGCACCGCGACGACGCTCGAGGCGTTGCGCGCGGACGGCGCGTTTATCGGCGGATTGATTGCGCCCGGCTGGTCGCTGATGATGCGCTCGCTTGGTGAGCACACCGCGCAACTGCCGACGCTCGACGCCGCGCACGCGCGTGGTCTTCTCGATGGCGCCGATACGGCCGACGCGGCCCGACGCGGTCCGTTCTTCGCGACGGATACGCCGCGCTCGCTGTCGTCGGGCTGCACACTGGCGCAGGCCGGATTGATCGAGCGGATGTGGCGGGATCTGCAGGATGAGTGGCAGTTGCCGGTGCGTCTCGTGGTCAGCGGCGGCGCCGCCGACGAAGTGGCGAGCGCGCTGAAGGTGCCGCATACTCGCCACGATTCGCTGGTACTGTCGGGGCTCGCGCTGATCGCCGCCGAGGATACGGCGCGCGAAGACGGCTGATTGCCTGCCGGACGGGTGCGGCCATGTTTCGCTCTCGGACCCGGCGCTCCACTTCTTTCTGGATTGGAAATAACCACAATGCTTCGCTGGCCGATCGCCATTCTGATTTTTGTCAACGTGTTGGCTTTCGTCGCGCTGCGTGGCGCCTTCGGCCCGATACCCACCGCCAGCGGACGCGAGCCGGGTCATCTGAACCGCCAGATTCATCCGAACTGGCTGAAGGTGCGCCCGGTCAGCGCCGCCGATGCGGCCGACCAGGCAGTGGTCGGCGGACCGGCGCCGCAGGCGCCGATTTCAACATCGGAGTTGCCGCAGTAATCAGGTGAGCGACGCGGTCGGTTAGAGGTTCGGCATTGCGCCGTGCGTTCGCGGGGCAATGCGCGGCATCAACCCTGTGTGCGCACCTTCTTCAACAGCGCAGTGGTCGAGCGATCGTGCTCGAACGCAATCGCGAGCGCCTTGCCGCCCCAACCGCGCACTAGCGCCGATTCGGGCAGCGCGTCCATGTCGTAGTCGCCACCTTTCACCAGCACGTCCGGGCGCAGCGCGGAAATCAGCTCGACCGGCGTTTTCTCGCCAAAGCCCACCACGTAGTCGACACTTTCCAGCGCCGCGAGCAAGGCCATGCGGTCGGCCTCGTTGTTGATCGGCCGGTCGTCGCCTTTGCCGAGCATCCGCACCGATGCGTCGCTATTCACACCGACGATCAGACACGCGCCCAACGCCTTCGCGTCGGCCAGATAGGTCACGTGACCGCGATGCAGGATGTCGAACACGCCGTTCGTAAATACGACGGGCGCGCGCAGCGAAGGACGCAGCTTCACCAGGGCATCGCGCGTCAGAATCTTGCGTTCAAAGATGGCGGTCATCGCACGGTCACAGAGTTGGGGAGTTACGGAGTTGCGGGAAGAGCAATGCCGGGTGCCGCCACGATACACGCTGGGCGGCTCAAAGGAAAACGGTCCGGCAAGCTCACGCTTGCCGGACCGCCATTTGAACGGTGCTGAAACCGCCCGAGCCGTTACGCCGGTTGCTGCTGCGCCGGGCTTTGTTCGGCCGCTTGCAGACGCGCGACCACTTCCTTGCGATAACGGTTCAGTTCCTGCGCGGTGGTGAACGTGCGTTCGAACAGCAGCGACAGGTTGTGCAGAATGCGCTCGACAACCTTCTTTTCCCAACCGTCATCGAAACGGATCTGCTCGTCGAGCCAGCGCTCGAGCCATTCCGGATCCGGCAGACGCGACTGGATCGTGTCGCGCGGGAACAGCGCCTGGTTCACGTGCAGGTTGGTGGGGTGCAGCGGCTTTTCGGTGCGACGCGCCGACGCCATCAGTACGCCGATCTTCGCGAACGCGGCACGCGCGATGTCGCCGGTTTGCGCCATGGCCTTCTTCATGTAGCGCAGATACGCGCCGCCGTGGCGCGCTTCGTCGCGCGAGATGGTTTCGTAGATGTGCTTGATGACCGGTTCGGTGTGCCATTCGGCAGCGCGGCGATACCAGTGATTCAGGCGGATTTCGCCGCAAAAGTGCAGCATCAGCGTTTCGAGCGGGGGCGCGGGATCGAACTCGAAGCGCACCGCGTGCAGTTCCTCTTCGGTCGGGACCAGTTCCGGCTTGAAGCGGCGCAGGTATTCCATCAGCACCAGCGAGTGTTTCTGCTCCTCGAAGAACCACACGCTCATGAATGCGGAGAAATCGCTGTCGTGATGATTGTCACGCAGAAACATTTCCGTGGCGGGTAACGCCGACCATTCGGTGATCGCGTTCATCTTGATCGTCGCGGCCTGCTCGTCGGTCAACAGCGATGCATCGAATTTGTCCCAGGGAATGTCCTTCTCCATGTCCCATCGAACGGATTCGAGCGATTTATAAAGTTCCGGATAAAGCATGGTGTTCATAGTCCCACCCCTGTTCTGCACATACTGTGTGTGTCTGTTGCTGCTACGTGTAGCCGTTTTTACCTGCGACGAACGGACATGCCGTTTATCGGCCAAGCATTCAATTTTACGCGTTAACCGGCCGCCCAGAAGCATCGGGCAGCAAAGAAGTCCGGGCTGTTGTATTGGCGCCTGGAGCGTGAATCGGGCGCCGCGGCCAACCGTGGGTGAGCAATACCCTTTGCCTGAGGTCGAGCCAGTCCGGGTCGACAACCGCACCGTCCAGCCCTGCACCGGTAGCGCCGGCGGCGAATGACGAGAGGGCGGTGGGATTGGTTGTTTTCGGCGCACGCCCCAAAGCCAGATCAAGCTTACACAATGATAGCACGCGCCTCCGGCCAAACCCGTGACAGAAGCGGTGCGAGCGCGCTATGGCATTGACTTCTCTCAATAAAGTCGGCAATTCGCGCGGGAAGAAATCGCCGGCGTTGGCATACGGCAAAAACGTAGGCGACGGGTTGTCTTTGGCATGGGGCACTGATTCGCGGCGGCCAGAAGGTGGAAGTGCGGACCTGACCGCCGCTGCTTCTGATATTGCTTGCGCAGTCGCACCGGGCGCGAGCGTGCTGCCCGCACCGCCCCGCTCACGTCGACTTTTTCGGCGTTGCCGCGCTCCTGCCCTCGCCGGACGCGCGTTTGGCCGATGTCGCGGCGCGCTTCGCGGCCGGCCGCTTGGCGGCCGGCTTCGCGCTTTGCGCACCGGCGCCGGACGGATCGCCGCCCGACGGATCGCCGCCCGACGCATCGCCGCCCGACGCATCGCCGCCCGACGCATCCGCAGCCTTCGACGACTCCGCCTTGCCCTGCGTGCCTCCACCCGCCGCCGCGACTGCGACGGACGGCTGCGTCATCGCGAACTGCGCGATCTGGTTGAACTGCGATTGCAGAAGATTCCACCATGCGGATGCATCGAAAGCGGGTGCCGCCGGCGCTTGCTCTTCGTCGCTGTCCGCTGGAGGGGCGCTTTCGGGGGCTGGCTCAGCGGGCCTCGTCCAGCTCGGCGCCGGCGCGGGGCTCGGGGCGCGGCCCGGCGAGTCAGTCGCGGCCGCACCCGTTGCAGCAGCCGCCGCCTGCGACATCGAGGTCTGCGCGAACGCGCCGAACGCGCGCAGCGTCGCGAGCGTCGCGCGCTGCACTTCCAGCGCCTGGATCGCCGACTGCAGCATGCTCAGATTCAGCTTCAGCCATTGCTCGACCGCGCGCATGTCGGTGATGCGCTTGTCGAGCTCCTCGACGCTCGTGAGCGGCGCCATCATGTCGGACATCATCGACAGCGACGGACTCGTGCCGCCCCCCGGCTGCGCGCCCGTCATGGCGGCGCCGAACGGCGACAGCCGAATCATGCTCCACATCCGATCGAGCATTTCAGCGGGCGGAAAACCGGGAAAGCCGGGAAAGGGCGGCGCGGAGCCAGTGGTGTCGGTCATGGTTGTCGCCTCGGTACTGGATGACAGGTAGAGCGCGCGATGCCGCGCGCGTTGATTCGATCATACCGTTTGGGGTATGACATCACGATGGTTCGCCGTGACGCGGACGGCCCGCGCCAAAATCCGGCGCGCGCCGCTCGCGCAACGAGCTCAAGCCCTCGCGCACATCGGGCCCCGCGAAGCCCATGAACTCCAGCGCGAGCGATGTATCGAACGCCGGCCCCGCCGTGCGCAGCCAGTTGTTCAGCGCGTACTTGGTCCAGCGGATGGCGGTCTGCGACCCATCGGCGAGCTTGCGCGCGACTTCGAACGCTTTCGGCAGCAGCGCGCTTTCGTCGACCGCGAGCGACACGAGCCCGATACGCTCAGCCTCCTCGCCGCTCACCGGCTCGCACAGCAGCAGGTAGTACTTCGCCTTCGCCATGCCGCACAAGAGCGGCCAGACGATCGCCGCATGATCGCCCGCGGCGACGCCGAGACGCGTATGCCCGTCGATGATGCGCGCCGTCTTCGCCGCGATCGAGATATCGGCGAGCAGCCCCGCGACGAGCCCCGCGCCGACCGCCGGCCCGTGCATCGCCGATACGATCGGCTTGCCGCAGTTGATTACGTTGTAGACGAGGTCGCGCGCTTCGCGCCACACCCGCGTGCGCACCTCGAAATCGTCCGCCATGTCCTCGACGAGCTGCAGATCGCCGCCTGCCGAAAAGCCCTTGCCCTCGCCGCGAATGATCGCGACGCGCGTGTCGGGATCACGATCGATGTCGCGCCAGATCTCAGCGAGTTCGTAATGCATGCGTGCGTCCGCGGTCGCGAGGCCGCTCTTGTTCGCGCCCTCGCCGCTCATCACGACTTCGAGCACGCCGTGCGGATGACGCTGCAAACGCAGCGACTGGTAGTGCGCGTAGTACGCGTCGTTCGGTTGCGATGACTGAGTCATGGTGAGCGGTCCATAGGTGATTCGTTCAGTCGCGCGCGGAACGTCGCGACCCGTTCAATGCGGCTGATAAAGCCACTTGCCATTAGTGATTTCGACCATCACGCGCGCGCGCTGATCAAGCCCGAGATGATCGGCCGCGCTCATGTTGACGACGCCGTTGGTATCCGCGAGACCGCGGGTTCCTTCGAGCGCGTCGCGCAGCGCGCGGCGAAACGCCGGCGTGCCTGGCGCGCCGCTCTTCAACGCGAGCGGAATCGCGTGCTCGAGCAATGCGTCCGCGTCCGACGTGTACGAACCGAACGCCGACACGCTGCCCGCGCCGTGCTGCGCCTCAAACCGCGCGATGTATTCGAGCGCGAGGCGCCTGGCCGGATGATCGGCCGGCAATTGCGCGGCGACCAGCACCGGGCTCGCGGGCAGGAACGTGCCGTTGCAATCGGCGCCGCACACACGCAGGAAGTCGTTATTGCCGACGCCGTGGTTGTGATAGATGACGCCCTTGTAGCCGCGCTCGCGCAGCGTTTTCGGCGGCAGCGCGGCAGGTGTGCCGGCCGCGCCGACCACCACCGCGTCGGGGTGAGTCGCGAGAATCTTCAGCACCTGGCCGGTCACGCTCGGATCGGTGCGATTGAAGCGTTCGCTCGCGACCACGTCGATGTGATGCAGTTGCGCGAACTTCGCGACCTCGGCGTAGAACGTCTCGCCGAGCGCGTCGGCCTGTCCGATGAACGCGATCGTCTTCACGCCGTGTCCGCTCGCATGCTCGGCGATCGCCGAGGCCATCATCGCGTCGGTCTGCGGCGTCTTGAAGACCCAGCGACGTTTTGCATCGACCGGTTCGATGATTTTCGCGGACGACGCGAGCGAGATCATCGGCGTTTCGCCCTCGGCGACCACGTCGATCATCGCGAGCGAATTCGGCGTGATCGACGAGCCGATGATCGCGTCGACATGATTTTCGCTGATGAGTTTCTTGGTGTCCTGCACGGCTTGGGTCGTGTCCGAGGCATCGTCGAGCACGATGTACTCGACGTTTTGCCCGCCGATCTGTTTCGGCAGCAGCGCGACCGTGTCGCGCGCGGGAATGCCGAGCGATGCGGTAGGCCCGGTCAGCGACAACACGAGACCGATCTTCACCTGCGCGAACGATGTCAGCGGCAACGCGCAGACGAGCGCGGCGCACAGCGTCGCGGCGCGCCGCGCGAAGCGCCGGCCGCGTTGATACGAGCCACGCGCGCTCGTGCGCGCTTGAACGAGTGACGCATCAGCGCGTCGATGTCCAGCTGCGGGGAAGTTCAATCGCGGCATGCTGTCTCCTCACGTCGGGGTTTTCGTTGTGATGTAGTGCCGATGTGCTACCGATGCGTCGCTGCACGCTATCTGACATTGGCGCCGTCCCAGCCGGCGCGCCAGTCAGTGTAGCCGCGCGCGCGGGCGGTGGCATCGGGCGAAACCCTTTCGCGCGTGCCGCCGCGTCAACGCATTGCCGCGTGAGCGCCGCGCTTCATTCGAGCGGCGCGATGCTCTGCTCGATCGCACCGAAAATCGACTTGCCCGCGTCGTCGAACATTTCGATCTTCACGGTGTCGCCGTACTTCATGAACTCCGTTTGCGGCGCGCCGTGCTCGATCGTTTCGAGGCAGCGCTTCTCCGCGAGACAGCAGTAGCCGCGCTTCGCGTCCTTGTTCGACACCGTGCCCGAACCGACGATAGAACCAGCACGCAGATTGCGCGTCTTCGCCGCATGGGCGATCAGCTGACCGAAGTGAAACACCATATCGGTGCCCGCGTCGGGCTGGCCGACTTTCCGGCCGTTCCAGTGGACGATCATCGGCCGATGCACGCGGCCTTCGCGCCAATGCTCGCCGAGCTCGTCGGGCGTCACCGCGACCGGCGCGAACGACGTGGCCGGCTTGCTCTGGAAAAAGCCGAAGCCCTTCGCGAGTTCGGCTGGAATCAGGTGGCGCAATGACACGTCGTTGACGAGCGTCACCAGCCGCACGCCGCGCAACGCCTGCTCGGGCGTTGCGCCCATCGGCACGTCAGCGGTGATGACCGCGACTTCGGCCTCGAAGTCGATGCCGTACTGTTCCGATGCGCACACGATGTCATCGCGCGGGCCGATGAAATCGTCGCTGCCGCCCTGGTACATCAGCGGGTCGGTCCAGAATTCGGGCGGCATTTCCGCGCCGCGTGCGCGCCGCACGAGTTCCACATGGTTCACGTACGATGAACCGTCGGCCCACTGGAACGCGCGCGGCAGTGGCGCCATGCACTCTTTGGCGTCGAACGAAAAGCTGTTGCGCGCGCGGCCCTGGTTCAGCGCATCGTAAAGGTCATGCAGTTGCGGCGCGTAGAAGGCCCAGTCGTCGAGCACGCGCTGCAGCGTGGGCGCGATCGCGTCGGCGATGGCCGCCGTGTGCAAGTCGCGGGACACGACGATCAGTTGACCGTCGCGCGTGCCGTCCTTCAGCGAGGCAAGTTTCATAGAGCTGTGAACCGTGTGTTAGTGACGATGGAAGGAATCTATTCTACGATGGTGAATCGGCGCGGCCCAAGATGTGCGTGTTCGTCGTCGTTGTCACTGCCACCATCGCCGTTACGCGCCTTTTACGATTACCGAACGCGCTGCCCGCGCCCTTTGCACATGTCCGCCAACGCCCGCTCCGGCACGATCCGCACCCGCACCGACCCCGCGTCCGCCGACGAACTGCTCGAACCCGCCGATGCCACCGACGCAACCGGCGCCGATGACGAAGCCGGCGAACCCGGCGAAGAAAAACTGCGCTCAGGCATCCAGTCGATCGAGGTCGGGTTCAGGCTGCTCGACGTGCTGACCCGCGAGCCGCGCGCGATGATGCTGCGCGATCTCGCGCAGCGCGCGGGCATGAGTCCGGCGAAGGCGCATCGCTATCTGGTCAGCTTTCTGCGTCTCGGCGTGGTCGCGCAGGACCCGCTGTCGGGCCGCTACGAACTCGGCGGCTTCGCGTTGCAGTTGGGGCTCGCGCGGCTTGCGCGGGTCGACGGTGTGAAGCTCGCGCGCATCGCGCTCGCCGAGTTGCGCGACCGGCTCGATCTGACGGTCGGCATCGCGGTGTGGGGTAATCAGGGGCCGACGATGGTGCACTGGATGGAGTCGAGCTATCCGGCCAAGGCATCGCTGAAACTCGGCGACGTGATGCCCTTGCTCAGTTCCGCGACCGGTCTGCTGTTCGCCGCCTACCTGCCATCCGGCAAGACCGACGCGATGATCGAGCGCGAGCTGGCCGACTCGCGGCGTTCGTCGCATAGCGGCGCGCCGCGCACCCGCGAAGACGTCGACAAGGTGCTCGCTGAAGTGCGCGAGCACGAGGCCGCGCGAGTCGAAGGCATGCTGCTGCCGACGATCCACGCGTTTTCGATGCCGGTGTTCGATTCGACCGGCGAACTCGCGCTCGCTCTCGTCGCGCTCGGCCATGAAGGCGCGTTCGATATCCGCTGGGGTGGCGAAATCGATACTGCGCTGCGCGAATGCGCGCGCAAGCTGTCGTACGAACTCGGCTATAGCGCGACACCGCGTAGCGACAACGGTTGATACGCGCCAGTCCTTTCAAGCTCTCACCGATTCAAGCGCCGATGGATTTTGCTTCCGCCAACCGCCGTCATGATCGCCTTCCCGCTTTGGGCAGCGGGCCGGGACGCGGCGCGCGCGCGGGGCGCTGGATCGCGGTGCTCGTGGCCGTGGCGGTCTTGCACTGGATCGCGGCGCAATGGTTCGAGCGCAATCGAATGGATCTGAATCCGGCAAATCGCGAGCATGTGCCGGTGCAGGTCGGGCTGCTGACGCCCGAGAGGGTCCAGCGTCAACCGGCGCCAAAACCGGCCGCGCCGGCACCGCACCCGCCCGCGCCTACACGCAAGCCCGCGGCGCGTGCGCCGCGCGAGCAGCATGTGCTGAGCGCGTTGCAGCCGGCCAAGCCGAGCGAGCCGGCGGCCACGCCGGCATCGGAGGTCGCGGCAAGCGCGCCGCCCGCCGCCGCGAGCGCGAATGCGCCGGTCAATGCCAATGCCAGCGGCGCCGCCGCGAGCGCCGCTGGCGCGGCCAGCGCGCCGCAAGCGTCGCAGGGCGTGAAGTTTTCGGTGCCGCCGTCGGGCGAACTCGACTACGACACGTTCTACAACGGCGTGCGCAACGCGCCCGGCACGATCCATTGGGCGAGCAATGGGCAAGGCTACGAAATGGTCGTATCGGTGCCGCTGCCGTTCGTCGGCCCGTTCGTGTTTTCGAGCCACGGCGGGATCGATGCGTTTGGCCTCGCGCCGGCGCAGTACAGCGAAAAGCGTGGCCGTCGCGCGGAAGACATCGCGATTTTCAATCGCAGCGACAAGAAGATCGGCTTCACGCGCACGCCCGCCTCGTTGCCGTTGCCCGACGGCGCGCAGGACCGCTTCAGCGTCGTGATGCAGCTCGCGAGCCTCGTGCGCGGCGATCCTGACGCCTATAAGCCTGGCGTCACGCGACAGTTTTTCGTCGTCGATTCCGATAGCGGCGAGAACTGGCCGATCGAGACGATCGGCGACGAAACGATCCGCGCCGCGCAGGGCTATCTGCAGACGCGTCATTTCAAACGTCTGCCGCGGCACGATGGCGACCAGCGCCGTATCGACGTGTGGCTTGCGCCGTCGCTCGGCTGGCTGCCCGCGCGCATTCTGCAGACTGAGCCGAACGGTACCCAGTTCGAGCTGGTGTGGCGCGGCAAGCTGAATGTCGATGGGGCGCCGGCGGAGAATGCCATGCCCGCAGCCACCTCCGCCAAGAGCCCTGCAACGCCGTCGCCCGCCTACGCATCGGCAGTAACGCCCGAGCCCGCCCCCGCAGCACCGGTCGATTCAACCGCTCCAACAATCATCAAACCGTGACACTGGTCGTGACACAGTGTCACGAGCAGAACCGCCCGAGATCGGCGAAACTTACTTTGCAACACTGACTCGCACGTCAATGGAGCCTCCGTTTGCGCGAACGGGGCGACCCACCGCGCTTTTTCACTGCGTTTCCTTCAAAGGAGTCTGCATGCAAGTGAACATCAACGGTATCGACACACGCTATGTGCTGAGCAACGAAGGCGGCGGCCCGTGGCTCACGTTCATCCATCAGCTGGGCGGCGATCTTTCCATCTGGGATCAGATGGCCGGCTATTTCCGCGACGACTACACGGTGCTGCGCTACGACGTGCGCGGCCACGGCCACAGCGCGGTCGCGCGCGAGCCGTTCGCCATGCGCGATCTGGCCGACGATCTCGCCCGACTGCTCGATGCGCTCGGCGCGCCGACGACGCACCTCGTCGGACTGTCGCTCGGCGGCATGATCGCGCAGCAATTCGCGCTCGACCATCCATCGCGTCTCGACACGCTGACGATCGCCGACAGCACCGGCGGCACGCCGCCCGAAAACCGCGAGTTGTGGAATCAGCGCGCCCACACCGCTCGCAGCGACGGCATGGAGGCGCTGCTACCGTCGACCATCGCGCGTTGGCTCACGCCCGACTTTCAGGCCCGGCATCCCGAAGCGGTCGAGCCAATCCGTGAGGCATTTGCGCGCACCCCGCCGGAAGGCTTCGCGATGGCGTGCGAGGCGCTGCGCGACTTCGACCTGCGCGGCAAACACGGCGCGATCCGCGTGCCTACGCTGACGGTGGCCGGACGTCACGATACGGGCACGCCCCCTGCTGCTACGCAGGCAATAGCGGAGGCGATCGAGGGCGCCCGCTTCGAGTTGCTGGATGCCGCGCATCTCGCGCCCGTCGAGCAATCTCACCGTTTTGCCGCGTTGCTTGAATCGTTTCTGGAGCGGCGAGTCTAACCGTCAGGTCCGGAGTTTTTTACTTGCGTCGTCCGGACCCACCCCTTGAATTCCATCCCCCACGCTCCACCTATGTTGCAGAAAAGGGCGGGAGCCCAACGGAAATAAGGAGTGTCGCCATGCAAATGATCTATAACAGCCCTAACTACTGTGTCGTCGAGTTTCCTCCGCAGGAAGGTCAGCTGGCCATGAAGTCGGGCGGCTACGAGATTGTCGACAAGAACATGCAGCGCGAAATCTACATCGACGGTGCAATGGCGGCGCGTTTTCGCGAGCATGTGCAAAAGCTGATCGAAGGCGAGCCGACGCTCGACGAGGTCGACGAATTCCTCGGTCAATTCGACAGCTTGATGCACCAACCCGTTGTTCTGCATTGACCGGAGGGGTTTAGCTGGCGCTCAGGCGACATCAACCGACCGTACCGCGCGGCTTTTGCGGCGGGTTCCATCTTGCGGTCGGCGGCAACGAAAACGGCCCGGCAGGCTTTGGCTTGCCGGGCTATTTTTTATTGCTTCGTTTGTTAGCGCGTTCTGAATTGCTGGCGCGACGCATTCCTATCGGTCGATTTTGCCGGCCGCGCCTCAGACCCGTCTCCCGCTCGCCGGGCGCATCCGCGCGGCAGCGGCTACAATGACAGGCTTTCCGCCAACGCCGGCGCAAGCCCTCGTCCGCCATGACCCAGCCTGCTCAATCCATCACGCCAGTCCGTTCCGAGCCCGCCTATACCCGCGGCGCAGCGCTGCCCGCGCTGCTGAACTCGCGCATCCTGATCCTGGACGGCGCGATGGGCACGATGATCCAGCGCTACAAGCTCGACGAAGCCAGCTATCGCGGCGAGCGCTTCAAGGACTACGCGCGCGACATCAAGGGCAACAACGAACTGCTGTCGATCACCCAGCCGCAGATCATCTCGGAGATTCACGAGCAATATCTGGCGGCAGGCGCGGACATCATCGAGACCAACACGTTCGGTGCGACCACGGTCGCGCAGGCCGACTACGGCATGGAGTCGCTCGCCGTCGAGATGAACATCGAATCGGCGAAGCTCGCGCGCGCCGCGTGCGATAAATACGCGACCCCTGACAAGCCGCGCTTCGTCGCCGGCGCAATCGGCCCGACGCCGAAAACCGCCAGCATCTCGCCGGACGTCAACGATCCGGGCGCCCGCAATGTGACCTTCGACGAACTGCACGCCGCGTACTACGAGCAGGCGAAAGCGCTGCTCGACGGCGGCGCGGACCTGTTCCTCGTCGAAACGATCTTCGACACGCTGAACGCGAAGGCCGCGCTGTTCGCGCTCGACGAACTGTTCGAAAACACCGGCGAGCGTCTGCCGATCATGATCTCGGGCACCGTCACCGATGCCTCGGGCCGCATTCTGTCCGGCCAGACCGTCGAGGCCTTCTGGAATTCGCTGCGTCACGCGAAGCCGCTCACGTTCGGCCTGAACTGCGCGCTCGGCGCGGCGCTGATGCGCCCGTATATCGCCGAGCTCGCGAAGCTGTGCGACACCTACGTGTCGTGCTATCCGAACGCTGGTCTGCCGAACCCGATGAGCGACACCGGCTTCGACGAATTGCCCGCCGATACCTCGGGCCTGCTAAAGGAATTCGCCGAAGCGGGACTCGTGAACATCGCTGGCGGCTGCTGCGGCACGACGCCCGAGCACATCGCGGCGATCGCGAAGGCGCTCGCCGAGCTGAAGCCGCGCAAGTGGCCGAGCCAGTATCGCGACGCGGCCTGAGCCGGCCTGACGCACTTCACCCCGAAGCCCAGCACGCCCCTTAACGCACGCACCCGACTCGCACATACGCTATGACCGATCACACCATGCGCCTTAGCGGCCTCGAGCCGTTCAACGTCACGTCCGGGACGCTCTTCATCAACGTTGGCGAACGCACCAACGTGACCGGCTCGAAAGCGTTCGCGCGAATGATCCTGAACAATCAGTTCGACGAGGCGTTGGCCGTCGCGCGCCAGCAGGTCGAGAACGGCGCGCAGGTCATCGACATCAACATGGACGAGGCGATGCTCGATTCGAAAGCGGCGATGGTGCGCTTCATGAATCTGATCGCGTCGGAGCCGGACATCGCGCGCGTGCCGATCATGATCGACTCGTCGAAGTGGGACGTGATCGAGGCGGGTCTCAAATGCGTGCAGGGCAAGGCGATCGTCAATTCGATCTCGCTGAAGGAAGGCAAGGAGCAGTTCGTTCACCACGCGAAGCTGATTCGCCGCTACGGCGCGGCCAGCGTCGTGATGGCCTTCGACGAACAGGGCCAGGCCGATACGCTCGCGCGCAAGAAGGAAATCTGCCGGCGCTCGTACGAGATCCTCGTCAACGAAGTCGGCTTCCCGCCCGAAGACATCATCTTCGATCCGAACATCTTCGCGATCGCGACCGGCATCGAGGAACACAACAACTACGCAGTCGACTTCATCGAGGCGACGCGCTGGATCAAGCAGAACCTGCCGTACGCGAAGGTGAGCGGCGGCGTGTCGAACGTGTCGTTCTCGTTCCGCGGCAACGACCCGGTGCGCGAGGCGATCCACACCGTGTTCCTCTATCACGCGATCCAGGCGGGGATGGACATGGGCATCGTCAACGCGGGTCAGCTCGGCGTGTATGCCGAGCTCGATCCGGAACTGCGCGAGCGGGTCGAAGACGTCGTGCTGAATCGCCGCGAAGACGGCACCGACCGTCTGCTCGAAATCGCCGACAAGTTCAAGAGCGGCGCCGCGAAGAAGGAAGAGAATCTCGAGTGGCGCAACCAGCCGGTCGAAAAGCGTCTCGCGCACGCGCTCGTGAGCGGCATCACCACGTTCATCGTCGAAGACACCGAGGAAGTGCGCGCGAAGATCGCCGCCGAAGGCGGCCGTCCGATCAACGTGATCGAAGGCCCGCTGATGGACGGCATGAACATCGTCGGCGACCTGTTCGGCCAGGGCAAGATGTTCCTGCCGCAGGTCGTGAAGTCGGCGCGCGTGATGAAGCAGGCGGTCGCGCATCTGATCCCGTTCATCGAGGAAGAAAAGCGCCAGCTCGCGGCGGCCGGCGGCGATGTGCGCGCGAAGGGCAAGATCATCATCGCGACCGTCAAGGGCGATGTGCACGACATCGGCAAGAACATCGTGTCGGTCGTGCTCCAGTGCAACAACTTCGAAGTGGTCAACATGGGCGTGATGGTCCCGTGCAACGAGATCCTCGCTAAGGCGAAGGTCGAGGGCGCGGACATCGTCGGGCTGTCGGGCCTCATTACGCCGAGTCTCGAAGAGATGGCCTACGTCGCGTCGGAAATGCAGCGCGACGACTACTTCCGCGTGAAGAAGATTCCGCTGCTGATCGGCGGCGCGACGACCTCGCGCGTGCACACCGCGGTGAAGATCGCGCCGCAGTACGAGGGTCCGGTGGTCTACGTGCCGGACGCATCGCGCTCGGTGTCGGTCGCCTCGAGCCTGCTGTCCGACGAGGGCGCAGCAAAGTACATCGACGAATTGAACGCCGATTACAACCGCATCCGCGATCAGCACGCGAACAAAAAAGCGCAGCCGATGGTCACGCTCGCCGAAGCGCGCGCCAATAAGACGAAGATCGACTGGGCGGGCTATCAGCCGGTCAAGCCGAAGTTCATCGGCCGGCGCGTGTTCAAGAACTTCGATCTGAACGAACTCGCGAACTATATCGACTGGGGTCCGTTTTTCCAGACGTGGGATCTCGCCGGCCCGTATCCGGCGATCCTCAACGACGAGATCGTCGGCGAATCGGCGCGGCGCGTGTTCTCCGACGGCAAGTCGATGCTCGCGCGTCTGATTCAGGGCCGCTGGCTGCAGGCCAACGGCGTGATCACGCTGCTGCCGGCCAACACGGTGAACGACGACGACATCGAAATCTACACGGACGAATCGCGCACCGACGTCGCGCTCACCTGGCGCAATCTGCGTCAACAGAGCGTGCGGCCGGTGGTCGACGGGGTGATGCGACCGAACCGGTCGCTCGCCGACTTCATCGCGCCGAAGGACTCGGGCGTCGCCGACTACATCGGCATGTTCGCGGTGACGGCGGGTCTTGGCGTCGACGTGAAGGAGAAGCAGTTCGAGAAGGATCTCGATGACTACAGCGCGATCATGCTGAAGGCGCTCGCGGACCGGCTCGCCGAAGCGTTCGCCGAAGCAATGCACGCGCGTGTGCGGCGCGACCTGTGGGGCTACGCGAACAGCGAAAACCTGTCCAACGACGAACTGATCGCCGAAAAATACCGCGGCATCCGCCCGGCGCCGGGCTACCCGGCCTGCCCCGATCACCTCGTCAAGCGAGACATGTTCGAGGTGCTGCAGGCGAACGAAATCGGCATGAGCGTGACCGAATCGCTGGCGATGCTGCCGGCGGCGAGCGTGTCGGGCTTCTACCTCGCGCATCCGGACAGCACCTATTTCTCGGTCGGCAAGATCGGCGCGGATCAGCTCGACGACTACGCACAGCGGATGTCGCTCTCGAAAGCGGACGCCGAGCGCGCGTTGGCGCCGTTGCTTTGAGCGTGAAACGACGCGTGGTCCGGCCGTGCGGCCCGGGCCGCGCATGCGCGACTATATCGAGTCCGAAAGGCTGAATATTTGGCGCCACGGCAATTTCGGCTTTGTAGACTGAGTCGACTTTCACCCCGTCAGGCGCGAGCACAACGCGCCGGCTCACCGAGATTGCAACCGTCAACGGAGAAAATCGTATGAAGAAGCTGACGCTGTTATTGACCGCTGTTTCACTGGCCGCGGGTGCTTCCGTGGCGCTCGCGCAACCCGCCGCGCCGGGTGGATCGAGCTCGGTCAGTTCCTACTCGCCCCCCACCGAGACGCATGTCAAAAAGGCGAAGAAGCAAAAGATGAAGAAGGGCGCGGCAGCGTCGGCGGCCTCCGAGAGCCAATGAGCGGCACGGCGGATAAAACCTTCTGAATGACAAAGAGCCCGCGTCGAGCGGGCTCTTTTCTTTGGTGCGCCAACAGAGCGCTTACGAAGACTTTCTGAGTCCGGGCCGCGGCGCTCGGAACCCGCCAGAAATCAGATCCCCCAAACGATATCCGCGTTTTCCTTCTGCGCCGCGCGCAGCATGTCGAGGAACGGATACGCGCGCTGCGCGAGACCGGGCGGAATCTCGTGACGATCGCGGCCGTCCTCGCCCTCGTGGAAATGGCCCTCGTGCTCGGCGCGCTCCTGCTTGTCGGACGTGATCGCCGCTTCGAGTTTTTCGATGGCCGGGCCCAGTTCGTCGTGAGTAATGACGCCCCGCTGCCCAAGGCGTTTGCCGACAATGCCGACCAGATACTGCGCCAGATTCTCCAGCATCATCACGTCCGGGCAGGCGTGGCACTTGAAAGTAATCAGCATGACTGTTCCCTTTTTCGTTATGTCGGGTGAGCGCACGAGCGTCCCAAGGGCGGCAACTGCGCGCGCCTGACGTGGCGCCGGCAAGGCGCGGCGGCCACACCCCTCGCGGGCAACTCATTGAACATATTAGCACCTGCTAAAATCCGTCTGAACGGAAAAGCACGCCGCCCAGCGCCACGTACGGCGCGGCTCGACGAGCATCGCGCACGCGGGCAACCCGGGGGCGTCGAATCATCGGCCGCAATCCGCATACCGCGCGAGCCTGCGTAACGGCAAGCCGCCGTGCGGAGTCCACCGCGTTGCGCTGCTTGCG
This sequence comes from Paraburkholderia sp. EG304, assembly GCF_046543485.1. Classification (NCBI taxonomy): domain Bacteria; kingdom Pseudomonadati; phylum Pseudomonadota; class Betaproteobacteria; order Burkholderiales; family Burkholderiaceae; genus Paraburkholderia; species Paraburkholderia sp. EG304. The sequence continues at coordinate 309,897 of NZ_JBKGUA010000002.1, forward strand.
TTGCGAGTGGTCGCATCGCCTCGGGGACGCTCTGCCGGCGGCGCAGCCATCAGCGCCGCAAAGCGCGGCCGCGCTTCACGCTTGCGACACCGGCCGCGGCCGGCGCCTCTTCCGCCTTACCGGATTGCCTCACTGGACTTGCAACAAGCATGCTGCCCGCACATAAACACACACTCGAAACACTGCTCGCCGACACGGTGAAGCAGGTCGCGACCGCCACGCAAGGCGCGACCGAAGCCGCTTTCGTCTCGCCCGCCATCGCGCTGGAGCGCCCGAAAGTCGCCGCGCACGGCGACGTCGCGTGCAACGTCGCGATGCAGCTCGCCAAGCCGCTGCGCGCCAATCCGCGCCAGCTCGCGCAACAGATCGTCGATGCGCTGCTCGTCAATCCGCAGGCCAAAGGCCTGATCGAGACCGCCGAAGTGGCGGGTCCCGGCTTCATCAACCTGCGCCTCACGGCCGCGGCCAAGCAAGGCGCGATCGCCGCCGTGTTCGCCGAGAAGGACGCGTACGGCCGCTCGCGGCGCGACGCCGGCAAGCACGTGCTGATCGAGTTCGTGTCGGCCAACCCGACCGGCCCGTTGCACGTCGGCCACGGCCGCCAGGCCGCGCTCGGCGACGCGCTTGCGCACGTGCTCGAGTCGCAGGGCTGGGACGTGCATCGCGAGTTCTACTACAACGACGCCGGCGTCCAGATCCAAACGCTCGCGCTGTCGACTCAGGCACGCGCACGCGGCCTCGCCCCCGGCGACGAAGGCTGGCCCGCGTCGGCCTACAACGGCGAGTACATCGCCGACATCGCGAAGGACTATCTGAACGGCGTCACGGTCGAGGCGAGCGACGGCGAGCCCGTCACCGGCGCGCGCGACGTCGAGGACCTCGAGGCGATCCGCCGCTTCGCCGTCACGTATCTGCGTCGCGAGCAGGACATGGACCTGCAGGCGTTCGGCGTGAAGTTCGACCAGTACTATCTGGAATCGTCGCTGTACACGGAAGGCCGGGTCGAGAAAACCGTCGACGCGCTGATCGCCGCGGGCAAGACCTACGAGCAGGAAGGCGCGCTGTGGCTGCGCACCACCGACGACGGCGACGACAAGGACCGCGTGATGCGCAAGACCGACGGCACCTACACGTACTTCGTGCCGGACGTCGCCTATCACGTCGCGAAGTGGGAGCGCGGCTTCACCAAGGTCATCAACGTGCAGGGCTCGGATCACCACGGCACGATCGCGCGAGTGCGCGCCGGTCTGCAGGGTCTCGGCATCGGCATTCCAAAGGGCTACCCCGACTACATCCTGCACAAAATGGTCACGGTCATGCGCAACGGCGAAGAGGTGAAGATCTCCAAGCGCGCGGGCAGCTACGTGACGGTGCGCGACCTGATCGAATGGTCGGGCGGCGCGACGCCGGGCTCGGAAGCGGCCGTCGATCTGATCGACGAGGAAACCATCCGCCGCGGCCGCGATGCGGTGCGCTTTTTCCTGATCTCGCGCAAGGCGGACACCGAGTTCGTGTTCGACATCGACCTCGCGCTGAAGCAGAACGACGAGAATCCGGTGCACTACGTGCAGTATGCGCACGCGCGCATCTGCTCGGTGATCGCCGAATGCAACGCGCGCTACGGCTTCGACGAGAGCACGCTCGCGAGCGTGGATGTCGCGCCACTCACGAGCGAGCGCGCAATGGCGCTGCTCAACAAGCTCGCCGAATTCCCGGACATGCTGCAGCACGCCGCCGACGAGCTCGCGCCGCACGCGGTCGCGTTCTACTTGCGAGAACTCGCCGGCGAATTTCACTCGTTCTACAATGATCGTGCCGAGCGCGTGCTGGTCGACGATGCGGCCGAACGCAACGCTCGCGTCGCGCTGCTCGCGGCCACGCGCCAGGTGCTGGCCAACGGTCTCGCGACGATCGGCGTCTCCGCTCCCGTCAAGATGTAACTCCTCCAGCGTAATATGCGCGCGGCCGTCGCTATAATCGGCGGCCGTTCCTGGATTCTTTTTGCAGGTGATTCGTACGATGGCAAAACCACGCCGCACAACAAAGCAATCGAAGCAAACCGGGGGCACTTTTCTCGGCATCGTGCTGGGCCTGATCGTCGGCCTGGCGATCGCGGTGGTGGTGGCGCTGTATATCACCCGTGCGCCTACGCCGTTCGTGTCGAAGGTCGCGCCGCCGGCGCCGACCGACAACGGCGCGAGCCAGGCGCAATACGACCCGAACCGTCCGCTGCAAGGCAAGACGCCGGGTCAGCCGGTGCCGCAGGCCGCGCAACCGGCGCCGCCGAACACCGCGCCGGGTCAGACCAACGCGCAGACCCAGTCGGGCATGCTCGAAGAACCGCAGATCGTCGAAGTGCCGCCGTCGGGCGGCAATGCGAATAACAACGGCACGGCGGTCGCACCGAGCCCCGCGCAGGAAAACGGCACCGGCGGCATCGTCGCGCCCGCGCCGGCGAAGAAGCCGCAGACCTCGAGCGCGCCGGCCGCCACTGCGGCAGGCTCGGCGCCGAAGAGCCCGAGCACGACCACCCTGGCCAACGTCAAGCCTGGCTCCGCTGCCGCGCCCGCCCCCGCACCCGCACCGGGCGACGCGAACACCGGCTACTTCCTGCAGGTCGGCGCGTACAAGACCGCCGCCGATGCCGAACAGCAGCGCGCGCGCCTCGCGTTCCAGGGCTTCGAATCGAAGGTCACGCAGCGCGATGCCGGCGGCGTCACGTACTACCGCGTGCGCATCGGGCCGTTCTCGAAGTTCGAGGACATGAATTCGAGCCGTCAGCGTCTGTCGGACGCGGGTGTCGATACCGCCGTGATCCGCTTCACCAAACAATAAATAAACGGTAATGCCGGCTCGCGCGGCGCGTCGAACTATCGGCGCGACGCGCGAGTCACAAGCACGATGGCCGCTTCGACCTGTATTGTGGCGGGCGACCACACCGAATCCCACCAGCGGTGACGGGCCTTTCGCATGGCGTCGCCGCGCTACCGCCTTATCTGGGTCTACACGACATGAAAAAACTGCTGAGCATCCTGTTTCTCTCGCTGGGCCTGATCGCGGCGAGCGCGCATGCGTCGCCGACCGCGCCGGTCGCCGGCAAGGACTACACCGTGCTGGCCACGCCGCAACCTACCGACGTGCCGGCCGGCAAGATCGAAGTCATCGAATTCTTCTGGTACGGCTGCCCGCACTGCAATGAATTCAACCCGTTCCTCGAAACGTGGGTCAAGAAGCAGGCCCCGGACGTCGTGTTCCGCCGCGTGCCGGTCGCCTTCCGCGACGACTTCATCCCGCACTCGAAGATGTTCCACGCGCTCGACGCGCTCGGCCTCGCGAACGAACTGACGCCGAAGGTCTTCAACGAAATCCACGTCAACAAGAACTATCTGCTGACGCCGGAAGACCAGACCAAATTCCTCGCGAAGTTCGGCGTCGATCCGAAGAAGTACATGGAAGCGTACAACTCGTTCTCGACGCAAAGCGCGCTGCAAAAGGACAAGAAACTGCTCGACGGGTTCAAGATCGACGGCGTGCCGACGCTCGCCGTGCAGGGCAAGTATTTGACCGGCCCCGCCGCGACCGGCACCCTGCCGGGCACGATCCAGGTGCTTGACTACCTCGTCTCGCAAGTCCGCGCCAAAAAGATGTAATCACGAGGCGCCGGTATGACCTCTCCACTGAAGGTTTTCATTACCGGCGCTTCGAGCGGCATCGGCCTCGCGCTCGCCGGCGAATATGCACGGCGCGGCGCGATTCTCGGCCTCGTCGCCCGCCGCGGCGACGCGCTCGCCGCGTTCCAGCAGTCCCATCCCCGGAACACCGTCTCTATCTATGCGCTCGACGTGCGCGACGCGGAAGCGCTCGCCGATGCGGCCGCGCGCTTCATCGGCGAGCACGGCCTGCCCGACGTCGTGATCGCCAACGCCGGCATCAGCCGCGGCGCGCTGACCGGTCACGGCGATCTACGCACGTTTCGCGAGGTGATGGACATCAATTACTTCGGGATGGTCGCGACGTTCGAGCCGTTCGCCGCCGCGATGGCCGACACGAAACGCGGCACGCTGGTCGGCATTGCGAGCGTCGCCGGTGTGCGCGGCTTGCCGGGCTCGGGCGCGTACAGCGCGTCGAAATCGGCGGCGCTGAAGTATCTCGAAGCTTTGCGCGTCGAGATGCGGCCGTTCGGCGTCGGTGTCGTGACGATCGCGCCCGGCTATATCCGCACGCCGATGACCGAGCACAATCCGTACAACATGCCGTTCCTGATGGACGCCGACCGCTTCGCGGCGAAGGTCGCGCGGGCGGTCGAACGGCAGACCTCGTTCGCGGTGTTTCCGTGGCAGATGCGCGTGGCCGCGATGTTGCTGCACGCGCTGCCGCGCTGGCTCTACGATCGCGTGTTCGAACGCGCGCCGCGCAAGCCGCGCGCCGCCACCGAGTAAGCCATGCAGCCCCGTGCGGTCGATGCAGCCGGCGTCGCGCACGAATCCGCGGGCGCCGATGCGCGCATCGTGTCGCTGGTGCCGAGCCTCACCGAAACCCTGTTCGCGCTCGGGCTTGAGCGGCAGATCGTCGGGCGCACCGGCTTTTGCGCGCATCCTCGCGACAAGGTCCGCGCGGTGCCGAAGATCGGCGGCACGAAAGCCGTCAAAGTCGACGCGATCCGCGCACTGCGCCCCACCCACCTGATCGTCAATATCGACGAAAACGAACGCGACACCGTCGAGCAATTGCGCGCGTTCGTGCCGCACATCGTCGTCACTCATCCACAGACGCCGCGCGACAATCTCGCGCTGTACGCGCTGCTCGGCGCGATTTTCGGACGTGAAGAAGAAGCGCGGCGCTTGAGCGGCGCGCTCGATGCGCGTCTGCGCGAAGCCGCCGCACACACCTTCGCCGCTCAGAACGTGCTGTACCTGATCTGGCGCGAACCGTGGATGAGCGTCGCGCGCGACACGTACATCGCCGCGATGCTGCGTCTCGTGAACTGGCACACATTACCCAACGTGCACGGCGGCAGCGTCGGCGCCACGCGCTACCCCACGCTCGACTTCGACACCGCGCCATGGCTCGCGCAAGTCGAGCGCGTGCTGCTGTCGAGCGAGCCGTACCGCTTCACGGCCGCGCATCGCGATGCGCTCGCGCGCGATCCGCGGTTCACCGGCAAGCGCATCGAGCTGATCGATGGGGAAATGACGTCGTGGTACGGCGTGCGCGCAATCGATGGCATCGGCTACCTGCTGCGCCAGGCCACGGCGGCCTGATGCCGCAACGCAGCCGCGCCGCCCCATATGGATATGTCGATTAAATTGTTGTCGCCATAATGGCCCTTCGATAAGCTTTCGCGAAGGCGCGCCGCCGGCCAGGCCTCGAAGGCAGGCACCTCGGCTGCAGGCCGGGATCGCCCGACCTGTATGACGGCGCCGGGAACGTATCACAATCGTGGCGACGCGCGCGCCGGGAGCGCTCTCCTGCCCGCTCACGCATCGCCGCCATAAACACAACCAGACGCACTGCCTGACTGCGCTCGTTACCGGAGATCCTATGCGCTTCAATCTGCTCGCAGCCGCCATCCTGCTCACGGCGCCCGCGCTCGCGCTCGCCAAACCGTTGACTGTCTGTACCGAATCGAGCCCCGACGGCTTCGACGTCGTGCAGTTCAATTCGCTCGTCACGACGAATGCATCGGCCGACGTGATCTTCAACTCGCTGGTGTCGTTCGATGAAGCCGCGAAGAAGGTCGTGCCCGCGCTCGCCGACAAGTGGGAAGTGAGCCCCGACGGCCTGACCTACACGTTCCACCTGCGTCCGAACGTGCAGTTCCAGACCACCGACTACTTCAAGCCCACCCGCGCGCTGAATGCCGACGATGTGATCTTCACGTTCGACCGCATGCTCAACGACAGCAATCCGTGGCACAAGGTGGCGGGCGCGAGCGGCTTCCCGCACGCGCAATCGATGGGGCTGCCGAAGCTGATCAAGTCGATCACCAAGGTCGACGACAACACGGTGAAGTTCGAATTGAACGAGCCGAACGCGACGTTCGTGTCGATCCTGACGATGGGCTTCGCGTCGATCTATTCGGCCGAGTACGCGGACCAGTTGCTGAAGGCCGGCAAGCAGGTCGACCTCAACGCGAAGCCGATCGGCACCGGCCCGTTCGTGCTGAAGAGCTATACGAAAGACGCGGTGATCCGTTATGACGCGAACCCCACCTACTGGGGGCCGAAGCCGAAGATCGAGCGTCTGATCTACGCGATCACGCCGGACGCAACCGTGCGGGCGCAGAAGGTGAAGGCTGGCGAATGCCAGATCGCACTGTCGCCGAAGCCGCAGGATCTCGCCGACGCGAAGAAGGACAAGTCGCTCGCGATCGTGCAGACGCCCGCGTTCATGACGGCCTTCGTCGCGCTGAACACGCAGCAGAAGCCGCTCGACAACCAGAAGGTGCGCGCCGCGCTGAACATGGCGTTCGACCGCACGACGTATCTGAAGACCGTGTTCGACAACACCGCGACGCCGGCCGTGAACCCGTTTCCGCCGAATACGTGGAGCTACAACCACTCGATCAAGGGCTGGCCGTACGACCCGGCGAAGGCGAAGCAGTTGCTCACCGACGCGGGTTTTCCGAACGGCTTCCAAACGACCATCTGGGTGCGTCCGAATGGCAGCGTGCTGAATCCGAATCCGAAGGCCGGTGCCGAACTGTTGCAGGCCGACTTCGCGAAGATCGGCGTGAAGGCGGACGTCAAGGTGATCGAATGGGGCGAGCTGATCAAGCAGGCGAAGCAAGGCCAGCATGACTCGCTGTTCATGGGATGGGCCGGCGACAACGGCGATCCGGACAACTATCTGTCGCCGCTCTTCAGTTGCAACGCGGTCAAGTCGGGCATCAACTTCGCGCGCTTCTGCGATCAGGATCTCGACAAGCTGATCGCCGACGGCAGAGCAACGTCGGATATCGCCAAGCGCACGAAAGCGTATGAAGCCGCGCAGCAGATCATCCACGATGAAGCGCTGTGGATTCCACTCGGCTATCCGACCGCGGCCGCAATCACGCGTACGAACGTGAGCGGGTATCACGTGAGTCCGTTTGGACGGCAGAACTTTGGGGCGGTGGTGGTGCAGTGATCTTGTGCTGCGGTTGAAACCGGAAAAGAATAAAGCCGACCTTCACGGGTCGGCTTTTTTATGTCCAGCGTTTCCGGCCGATACAGTTCGCCCGTTACTTCACCGCGCTGTCTGCTGCGGCGATTATTGGATCGAACGATACCCCTTCGAGACAATCACGATTACGTTCAGCGAAAGCGAAGGACAAGGTTCCCCACGGCAGAAAAGCTGAATATGCCGTGGTTTCATCCAGTGAATGTCCGCGCGGAGAGTCGGTAATCTTGAGGTTGCTGTAATGCGCACGGACCATCGCGAGCGTGACGCATTCGCCGCTCAATCTCCCGAGCGCAAGAAAACCAGGATGCCCTCCAGTGTGCCGGACCCGTAAATCCACATTGCCGATCACGACACCATCTGCCATCTTCGCAGGACCGCCGACATAAAACTGGAATGCGGTATTTTGGATTGACTCTCTGCTGGTATCTCTGCCGACAAGGTGAGTCGCCAGCACGCTTTCGACCTTTTCCTTAGTGAATGGAATTTGCTGCACCAAAGAGTCGATGGTCTGCCACAGTGTCATGTCCGGTTGAGTCATCTGTGAATCCTTTCCATATTGTCCAGCCGCGAGGCTGCATCCGCCAAACCATCCCGCCAGGCACAGTGCTGCAAGCACCCCGGTCCGATTACCGGAACGCGGAAGTTTTGTAATACCAGCTTCCATAGTAATCTGCGTACCTCTGTCCCGTGTTCGACGTGACTTCGTCGCCGAATGCAGTCCCGATTGCCGCCCTGCAGGCCGCGGCGTTTCCGTCCTGCAAGTACTTGTCGTATGCGGCGTTGTAAGCTGCACTGTTTTCGCCAGCAACGCCAATGTTCGGGCCATGATTGGCAAGAATCTCCCGCTGCGCGCGAATATTGCTCATCGTTGCTGCAGCCTCGTCTTTGAGCTTGCCTTTCACATAGGCCGCCTTTGATGAGACATCCTCGTCATAGGAGTACGCCGCATGTCCGACCTCGTGGGATAAGACTTGCACATATGCGCTTGGGCGGCTGAGGAGATCTCCGTCCAGGGTGATGACCTTGTTGTAGCGATTGGTATATGAGCCCCCATGCGGCTTGCCATTCTCGATCTGCCAACCGGATTCCCCCAGCCTTTTTATATCAGCCAATAAACCCGGAGACTTGCGAACAAGTCGGTCGATATCTTCGCCGACTTCAGTAGCCATAATGTCAGCTACAGGCGATGGCGCAATCGGATTAAGCAAAGCAGGCAGATCAGTACGCGTGATCTCGGCCTTCGCGAATACTTGATTGGGTATGGGCAGATCATCTCTTTGATGCAGGCGTTTGCATTTCGTCTTGACCTCTTCGATGTGCCATTTGACCTCCAAAGGCGGCGGAACAAATATCAGCTTGCCTTGTTGAAGATACCCAAAGATTGCCCGCGCCACCTCGTGGTCGCTCATCAAGTCAATCCGCAGGTTTATACCGTTCGTTCGGGACAGAAGGTGCCGCAGGCTATGCATATCCGCATTACTCGACCTCCACGGTAGGGAACTTGCCCACGTCACATAATCTTCGCGCGCGGTTTTCAACGCTTGCGCTACTTCGTTGTGCTCCTCGCGCGTCAGGGGTCGCCTGGAGACCAAGCTCCACCAGGAAGCCAGAGAGAATTCCCGCGCCTCCGTTACGTACATAATGCTCCGACTGAAAAACATCAGTACCCCGCAATTTCTCCATTACTAAAGACGAGCTTCGGATCGTAGCATCTGATGCACGATCGCATACCGTCTCAATATATTCTTTACATGTCTTTAAGTTTCGCTATGCGTTCGATAAAGCTGATCTGTTTCGCCCTGGCCGCCTGCCTGCCAACAATGGTGCTTGCAGCCTCAGCGGTTCCCGTCGCAAGCGAGCGGGCCTTGCGCGAGGAATGCAGCGCGTTCTCGCAAGCGGGGATGCGGGACTGTCTGGCAGAAAAAGCAGAGGCGAGTAAGAAGACCCTCAGACGAGCCGAGGAGAAGATGGCTGGCACCCTCGCCAGATGGGATGAAGACGACAAGTACGTCAACCAGGCCAGGGCAAAACTCGCCGCATCAAACAGAAAATTCGCTCTGTACCGTGAGTCTCAATGCGACTTCGCAGCTTCGCTGACCGGTGGTGCAGCCGGCAATGCGCACGAAATCAGCCGTTTAGCTTGCGTTTTCGAACTCAACAACCGGCGGGCCGAGCAACTACGCAACGCTGCATCTGACATGCCTTGAAGTAATTCGCATGAGAGGACACCCTGCATCATTGCGCCGCTTAGTGCCTTCGCCCAGCGCGGATCTGTTCGTCCGCGCTTCTGCACCCGCAGCAAACGGCCGAGATCACACCGCCGCAAACCGGATCACCCCATCCGCATCCTGCGTCCGCTTCAATTCCCCCGCCCGCCACAGCAGATGCAAATGCGCGAGCGCCTCACCCATCGCGAACGTCATCTGATGGATATCGAGTTGACGCTTGAACATCAGCGGCACGATATCGGCGGCGCTGCGCGGCTTTTCCGCGCACGCTTCGCGCACTTCGGCGAGCCGCGCGTCGTGATGCTCGCGCAGTTGCTGAATGCGCGTGCGCACGCCGCGAAACGGCTTGCCATGCGACGGCAGCACGAGCGTGTCTTCAGGCATCGTCTCGTAACGACCGAGCGACTCCAGATATAGTTCGAGCGGCGAGCCCTCAGGCTCGATATCGAACACCGACACGTTGGTCGAAATGCGCGGCAGCACCATATCGCCCGAAATCAGCGTGCCGGTTTCCGCACAGTGCAGCGCACAGTGTTCCGGCGAGTGGCCAAAGCCTGTCACCACGCGCCACGTCCTGCCGCCGATTCTCACGTCCTCGGCTTCACGCAATCGGCGGTATTGCCCCGGAATCGCCGGCACGAGGCTCGAGTAATAGCTCGTGCGATTGCGCAGCTTGTCGAGCGATTCCGCGTCGTTCAGACCATGCCGCGCGAAGTGTCGCGCCGCGGCCTCGCCGCCCGCGTTCGAACCGTCGCCCGTCGCCATTACGCGCGCCTGCATGTATTCGCCGAGCGTCATCCACAGCCGCGCGTCCCACCGTTTTTTCTCGCCGCCGCTGCACACCCAGTGCGCGAGGCCGATGTGGTCCGGATGGCAATGCGTGACGATCACGCGCAGCACCGGCAGCCCGTCGAGCGCCGACTCGAACACGCTCTCCCAATTCGCCTTGATCGTGTCCGACGTAATGCCGCAGTCGACCACGGTCCAGCCTTGCTGACCGTCGATCTCATCGCGCAGCAGCCACAGGTTGATATGGTCGAGCGCAAACGGCAGCGGCATGCGCAGCCAAAGCACGCCGGGCGCGACTTCCATCGTGCGGCCCGAGTCGGGCATCGTGTCGTTGAACGGGTATTGGAGTTGGTGTTCGAGTGAATTCATGGGGACTGTCTTCCTCCGACGACTCTCCGGCAGGGCCACGTATGCGATGCCGGTCGGCCTGGTTGTAGTTGCGTCCCGCTCAGGTTGACGATAACGTAAACGTCGATTCTATCGTCCAATCCGGTTTTGTGCCGGCCAAGCGGCCACGAGATGTCCCGATGAATACGCAATACACGATCACCGAACTCGCGCGCGAATTCGACGTCACGCCACGCGCAATCCGCTTCTACGAAGACCAGGGTTTACTCTCGCCGAGCCGCGAGGGTTCGAGCGGCTTGCGACGTGTCTATTCCGGCCGCGACCGCACGCGATTGAAACTCACGCTGCGCGGCAAGCGGCTTGGCTTCACGCTGTCGGAGATCCGTGACCTGCTCGACGTCTACGAGTCGCCGACCGACACCGTGCCGCAATTGCACGCGTTTCTCGCGACGGTCGCGCGTCACCGAGAAGTGCTCGAACGTCAGCGCGAAGATCTCGACGCGACGCTCGAAGATCTCGCGCAGTACGAAGCGCAGGCGCGCGCGTTGCTCGATGGCACGAGGCACGACGCGAAACCTGCCTGAAGCTGCCTGACTCTGACCGGCGTTTGCGGAGCGCGCGTGATGAATCACTTCCCCAAACTGTTATCGTCGCAAATCGGTTTCGACGTCGCGCAGACGATGCTCGAAGGGTTCGACCGTCACTACCGGATCTTTCGCGACGCGGCGATCCATGCGAAGACGCTGTTCGAAGCCGGCGACTGGCACGGCCTGCAAAAGCTCGCGCGCGAGCGCATCGCGTCGTACGACGATCGCGTGCAGGAATGCGTGCACCTGCTCGAAGACGAATACGACGCGGAGAACATCGACAGCGAAGTGTGGCAGCAGATCAAGCTGCACTACATCGGTCTTCTGACCACGCACCGTCAGCCCGAATGCGCGGAAACCTTCTTTAATTCGGTTTCCTGCAAGATCCTGCACCGCTCGTACTTCAACAACGATTTCATTTTCGTGCGCCCGGCGATTTCGACCGAATACATCGAGAACGACGAACCGGCCGCGAAGCCGACCTATCGCGCGTATTACCCCGGCACGGACGGACTTGCCGCAACGCTGGAGCGGGTCGTCACGAACTTCCAGCTCGATCCGCCGTTCGAGGATCTGACACGCGACGTCGCCTGTGCGGTGCAGTCGATTCGCGAAGCGTTCGGCGTGTTCGACGAAGCGGCGAATTTCCAGATTCACGTGCTGTCGTCGCTGTTTTATCGCAACAAGGCTGCGTATATCGTCGGGCGGATCATCAACGGCGACGCGCTGCTGCCGTTCGCGGTGCCGCTGCGTCACGTGAAACCGGGCGTGCTCGCGCTGGACACCGTGCTGCTCAAGCGCGAGCAGTTGCTGATCATCTTCAGCTTCTCGCACTCGTATTTTCTGGTCGACATGGAAGTGCCGTCCGCGTATGTCGAGTTTCTGCGCACGGTGATGCCGGCTAAGCCGAAGGCAGAAATCTATACGTCGTTGGGCCTGCAGAAGCAGGGCAAGAATCTGTTGTATCGCGATCTGCTGCATCACCTCAAGCATTCGAGCGACCGCTTCATCGTCGCGCCCGGCATCAAGGGGCTCGTGATGCTGGTGTTCACGTTGCCGTCGTTCCCCTACGTGTTCAAGCTGATCAAGGACAACTTTCCGCCGCCGAAGGAAACCACGCGAGCGCAGATCCAGCAGAAGTATCTGCTCGTCAAACGTCACGACCGGCTCGGCCGCATGGCCGACACGCTCGAATATTCGAGCGTCGCGCTGCCGCTCGCTCGGCTCGACGAAACGCTGTTGCGCGAACTCGAGAAGGAAGTGCCGTCGCTGATCGAATACGACGGCGAGAACCTCGTGATTCGCCACATGTACATCGAGCGACGCATGATCCCGCTGAATCTGTTCCTGCAGAACGGCAACGACGACGACATCGAGCACGGCATCAAGGAATACGGCAACGCGGTGAAGGAGCTGATCCAGGCGAACATCTTCCCCGGCGACATGCTGTACAAGAACTTCGGCGTGACGCGGCATGGCCGTGTCGTGTTCTACGACTACGACGAGATCGAATACCTGACCGACTGCAACGTGCGCGCGGTGCCGGCGCCGCGCAACGAGCAAGACGAAATGTCGGACGAGCCGTGGTACCCGGTCGGTCCGCACGATATTTTCCCGGAGACGTACGGCACGTTCCTGCTTGGCGATCCGCGTGTGCGCCGCTCGTTCATGCGGCATCACGCGGATTTCTTCGAGCCCCAGCTGTGGCAGCGATACAAGGATTTTCTGTTGAAGGGCGAGTTGCCCGATTTTTTCCCGTACGACCAGAGCGTGCGCTTCTGCGTGCGTTATCCGGAGCGGTTCGCCGACGCAGCCGATGCAGAGGCGAACCAGCCGAATGTGCGCGTGGCTTGATGAATCTCACGAGGATTCGCAGCAGGCCACGCGCGGCGGTAGCCATCCAAGCTATGACCAAGGAGCTCAAACATGAGTGACGCAATTCAAAGTGGTATCCATGCCGATCCGATCGTGATCGTCAGCGCGGCGCGCACGCCGATGGCCGGCTTTCAGGGCGACTTCGCGTCGCTCAGCGCGCCACAACTCGGCGCGGTCGCGATCAAGGCGGCCGTCGAGCGCGCGGGTCTGAAGCCCGAGCAGATCGACGAAGCGGTGATGGGCTGCGTGCTGCCCGCCGGCCTCGGCCAGGCGCCCGCGCGCCAGGCCGCGCTCGGCGCGGGTCTGCCGCTCGCCACCGGCTGCACGACGGTCAACAAGATGTGCGGCTCCGGCATGCGCGCGGCGATGTTCGCGCACGACATGCTGGCCACGGGCTCGCTCGACGTGATCGTCGCGGGCGGCATGGAAAGCATGACGAACGCGCCGTATCTGTTGCCGAAAGCGCGCGGCGGCATGCGCATGGGCCACGGCCAGGTAATCGACCATATGTTCTACGACGGCCTCGAAGACGCGTACGACAAAGGCCGTCTGATGGGCACGTTCGCCGAGGAATGCGCGGCGTCGTTCGACTTCACGCGCGAGGCGCAGGACGCGTTCGCGGTCGAGTCGCTGAACCGCGCGAAGCGCGCGAACGAGGACGGCTCGTTCGACTGGGAAATCGCGCCGGTTACGGTGGCGGCCCGCAAGGGCGACGTCACGATCGCGCGCGACGAACAGCCGTTCAAGGCCAACCTCGACAAGATTCCCACGCTGAAGCCCGCGTTCAGCAAGACCGGCACCGTGACGGCGGCGAACTCGTCGTCGATCTCGGACGGCGCGGCCGCGCTCGTGATGATGCGTGAATCGACCGCGAAGCGGCTCGGCGTGACACCGCTCGCGCGCGTCGTCGGTCATTCGACGTTCGCGCAGGAGCCCGCGAAGTTCACCACCGCGCCGGTCGGCGCGATCCGCAAGCTGTTCGGGAAGAACGGCTGGCGCGCCGGCGACGTCGATCTGTACGAGATCAACGAAGCATTCGCGGTCGTCACGATGGCCGCGATGAAAGAGCACGATTTGCCGCACAACAAGGTCAACGTGAACGGCGGTGCGTGCGCGTTAGGCCATCCGATCGGCGCCTCGGGCGCGCGCATCCTGGTTACGCTCATCGGCGCGCTGAAGAATCGCGGTCTGAAGCGCGGCGTCGCGACGCTGTGTATCGGCGGCGGCGAGGCGACCGCGATGGGTATCGAACTGATCTGAAGCGTTGACCAAACTTCGAGGAATACGATGAAAACAGTGTTGATCGTCGGTGCGTCGCGTGGCATCGGCCAGGAATTCGTGCGGCAGTACAGAAAGAGCGGCTGGCGCGTGCTCGCGACCGCGCGCGACGGCGCAGCGCTCGACGCGCTCAACGAACTCGGTGCGGAAACCTTCATGCTCGACGTCACCGCGCCCGAAGAGATCGCAGCGCTCGGCTGGAAGCTCGACGGCGAACGGCTCGACGTCGCGATCGTGGTGTCGGGCGTGTACGGTCCGCGCACCGAAGGCATCGAGACGATCACCGCCGAAGACTTCGATCACGTGATGCACACGAACGTGCGCGGCCCGATGCAGCTGCTGCCGATCCTGCTGCCGCTCGTCGAGGAAACGGACGGCGTGCTCGCGGTGATTTCGAGCCGCATGGGCAGCATCGCCGAAGCGAGCGGCACGACGGGCTGGCTGTATCGCACCAGCAAGGCGGCGCTGAACGCCGTGCTGAAGCTCGCGTCGCTCGACGCGCAACGCGCGACCTGCGTGTCGCTGCATCCCGGCTGGGTGCGCACCGACATGGGTGGCGCGCAGGCCGCGCTCGATCCGGCGCGCAGCGTCGCGGGCATGCGCGAGGTGCTGGCGCAGGCGGCGGCATCGCGCGACGCGTTTCACGGCCGCTTCGTTCAGCACGACGGTACGCAGCTCGACTGGTAGACGACCAGGTTGCATCGGATCATCGGCTCGGAGACACACTCATGGTGCTTGACCAGGATCACCTGATGGTGCGCGACGCACTGCGCACCTTCGTGCGCGAAGCGATCACGCCATACGCGGCGCAATGGGATCGCGAACGCACCTTTCCGCGCGACGTGCACCGGCAGCTCGCCGAGCTCGGCGCCTATGGCGTGCTGGTGCCCGACGCGTATGGCGGCGCCGGCATGGACGCGCTCGCGCTCGCGCTGATCCTCGAAGAAATCGCGGCGGGTGATGGCGGCACGTCGACCGCGATCTCGGTGAACAACTGCCCGGTGTGCAGCATCCTGCTCACCTATGGCAACGACGCGCAGAAGCGCGACTGGCTCACGCCGCTCGCGCGCGGCGAGATGCTCGGCGCGTTCTGCCTGACCGAGCCGCAAGCGGGCTCGGATGCGTCGGCGCTGCGCACCACCGCGACGCGCGACGGCGACGCGTACGTGCTCAACGGCGTTAAGCAGTTCATTACGAGCGGCAAGAACGGCGACGTCGCGATCGTGATGGCCGTCACCGACAAGACCGCCGGCAAGCGCGGCATCAGCGCGTTCATCGTGCCCACCAGCACGCCGGGCTATGTGGTCGCGCGGGTCGAGGACAAGCTCGGTCAGCATTCGTCGGACACCGCGCAGATCGTGTTCGAGGACTGCCGTGTGCCGGCCGCGAACCTGGTCGGCGCGGAAGGCGAAGGCTACCGGATCGCGCTATCGGGGCTCGAAGGCGGGCGCATCGGCATCGCCGCGCAAAGCGTCGGCATGGCGCGCGCCGCGTTCGAAGCGGCGCTGACTTACGCAAAAGAACGCGAGAGCTTCGGCGCGCCGCTGATCTCGCACCAGGCGGTGCAGTTCCGTCTCGCCGACATGGACACGCAACTCGAAGCCGCGCGTCAATTGATCTGGCACGCGGCGTCGCTGAAGGACGCGGGCCAACCGTGCCTGACCGAAGCCGCGATGGCGAAACTGTTCGCTTCCGAAGCGGCCGAGCGCATCTGCTCGGCCGCGTTGCAGATTCACGGCGGCTACGGCTATCTCACCGACTTCCCGGTCGAGCGGATTTACCGTGACGTGCGCGTATGTCAGATCTACGAAGGTACGAGCGATATCCAGAAGATCCTGATCGCTCGCGCGCTCAACTGAAATTTCAATGAATAAGCCATTATTGTCACTGCAAAGACCTGTCGACTGTCCATGCGGCGGCGCCGCGCCTGATGCACGCGGAGGCACCGCGACCAAAGCCCCGCGTTTCGCGCAATGCTGCGGCCGCTATATCGACGGCGGCGAAGCGGCGCCGCGCGCGCTCGAACTGATGCGCTCGCGCTATAGCGCGTACGTGCTCGGCGCAACCGACTACCTGCGCGCGACGTGGGACTCCCGCACCTGCCCCGCCGATCTCGACGTCGATCCCGCCGCACCCGACGCGCCGCGGTGGCTCGGACTGCAGATCAAAGCGTTCGCCGAAAGCGATGCCGATCACGCGACCGTCGAATTCATCGCCCGCTACAAAGTGGGCGGACGTGCGCATCGGTTGCATGAATTGAGCCGCTTCCTGCGTGGCGATGATGGCCGCTGGCGTTATGTCGATGGCGATGTCGATGAGTAGCAAGCACTGGTTAAGTAATCGCTGCATTACGCATCGCAGCTTTCTCATGTCTTTCGTTCGCTCTCTACAAAACTCATAAAAGGCCCTCTGACAGGGCCTTTTTTTCGATCCACTCGCGCAGGGTTCTTCGTTGGCCTCGCACCACAGCACTTACAGACCTTTACCCGGCGCTTCCCGCCACCTGTCCCCGGCCCTTGCCTGGCAAGGCTTTGAGGCCTCATTCGGCATGCAGCAATTTTTTCGTCGCGGGTTCTCCTTGATTGCACAAAACAAAATTGTCGTGCCAGGATGAGTCCGTAGTTTCATGACGTCACATTGCGAGAGCGGGTCACACCCGTTCCGCAAGATGCAAAGGAAGCCTGACCGGTCGCTGATCGAAAGCGCGCCGCGCAGACTCCGGCAGCATCGAGTGACGCTCATCCTCGGCGCGTGGGGTCGCGTCGGCCGTTGGGTTCATCCCGTGCGATCTCGATTTGCGTGCGTGCGCTTTGCGCACTACGCACGCAAGTGAGTCTGTTTGTGTCGAAAACGCGGACGAAAGCTGAACGTCAGCAGCGTTTTCGGCAACCGGACAGCACGGAGTTCAGGACAGGTCTTTCAAGCAGGTGCGTCAATGGTGTTGAGCAAGGTTCTGACGAAGTGTGCGGCGATCTGCGCCGCGACCACGTGTGCAGTCGCGATCGCGCACGCCGATCCGCTCGCCTACTCGTCGCTTTCGGCACACAACGCAACGCCGTCCAGCGACACCCAGGGACCGCTGTCGCGTGCCCGCGTGCCGCGCCTCGCGCTCGACGACGACGTCTACCTGCCCACCGCTCACCTGAACGAAAAGATCATCCGCGTGCCGGTCGACGCCGCCGGCACTGTCACGCTGGAAACCACGATCTATAAGCCGGACGGCCCCGGCCCGTTCCCGATGATCGTGTTCAACCACGGCAAGATTCCGGGCAATCCGCGCACACAGGAACGCAGCGACCCGCTGCCGTTCGCGCGCGAATTCGTACGCCGCGGCTACGTGGTCGTCGCGCCGAACCGCCAGGGCTTCGGCCACTCGGGCGGCGTGTACGAGCAGGACGGCTGCGACGTCCAACGCAATGGCCTCGGCCAGGCCGGCGACGTTGCCGCGACGATCGATTACATGTCGAAGCAACCTTATGTCGACGCGACGCACATCGCGGTGGCCGGCACCTCGCATGGTGGCCTCGCGACGATTGCGTACGGCACCGAAGCGGCGCCCGGCGTGCGCGCGCTGATCAATTTCTCGGGCGGCCTGCGCCAGGACGCCTGCGAGGACTGGCAAGGCAATCTGACGCGCGCATTCGGCGCGTATGGCGAGAAGACCACGGTGCCGTCGCTGTGGCTCTATGGCGATAACGATTCGGTGTGGAACGCGCCGCTCGTCGCCGGCATGTACGCCGCGTATGGCGCGCATGGCGCGAGCGTGAAGATGGTCGACTTCGGCAAGTACAAGAACGACGCGCATCGGCTGGTCGGTGATCGCGACGGCGTGCGCGTGTGGTGGCCGGCCGTCGAAGCGTTCCTCGCGCGCGCCGGCATGCCGACGGCCGTGCAGTATCACGTCGCCGATCCGGCCGCGCCGAAGGCAACCGGCTTCGCCGCGCTCGACGCGGTCGACGCGGTGCCGTTCCTCGACAACGAGGGCCGCAATGGCTATCGCAACTTCCTGCATCAGTATCCGAGCCGCGCATTCGCGGTGTCGGATTCGGGCGCGTGGTCGTGGGCCGAGGGCGGCGACGATCCGATGTCGGTAGCGGTGGCGAATTGCCAGAAGCAGAGCTCCGATCCGTGCCGGCTGTATGCGGTCGATAACTCGGTCGTGTGGGGCAATCAGAACTCGCAGACGGCGGATGCGGGGGATGCCGATGCGAATAGCCGTAAAGCGATTGCGAGCCGGGAGTGAGGTACGCATAGCATCCGGATTCGAGTCCGGTTCCGACGTGTCGAAGGCCTGCTGATTCAGCAGGCCTTTTTGCATTCGGGCCGCCGTTGCACGATGAGAGCTACGAGCGTTCGCCCGGCGCGCATGTGCAAAAGCACCTCTTCACCACAAATTCTCGCCAGTAATAGCCGATTACTTTGACGTCGCTATCTCCGTCGATTGGCGAGCTTCGATCCCGAAGTCGAACGAGCTGCATCGAACAGCGGCAAACCTCGACGCCAGCGCGAAAGACGTGCGTTTCGCACCTGATGCGCGCGGCGAAATAAACCGCTAATCTCGACCCCGCGCACTCGCCAAGGCTCGCTCCCCGCGACCGGAATAGGTCTGCGGAAAAACGGAAACACCTTTCAAAAAGGGCCTGGAATCACCCTCACGCGTGCGTGGCAAAAAAGCACCTCGGAGTACCTCTTTGGAAAATTCAGCAGCCCCCACGGTCGCCCCTGAAGATTGGGTCGCCCGCAGCCTTCGCGCGGTGTGGCACCCGTGCACGCAGATGAAGCATCACGAACGTCTGCCGCTGATCCCCGTCGCGCGCGGTCAAGGCGCATGGCTATACGATCGCGCGGGTCATCGCTATCTCGACGCGATCAGTTCGTGGTGGGTCAATCTGTTCGGTCACGCGAACCCACGCATCAACGCTGTGCTTAAAGATCAGCTCGATACGCTCGAACACGCGATGCTCGCCGGCTGCACGCACGAACCCGCCGTCGAGCTCGCCGAACGTCTGCACGCGTTGACCGGCAACACGCTCGGCCACGCGTTCTTCGCATCGGATGGCGCGTCAGCGGTCGAGATCGCGCTGAAGATGAGCTTTCATAGCTGGCGCAATCGGGGCTACGCGGACAAGCAGGAATTCGTCTGCCTTGCCAACAGCTACCACGGCGAGACGATCGGCGCGCTCGGCGTGACCGACGTCGCGCTATTCAAGGACGCGTACGATCCGCTGATCCGTCACGCGCACGTCGTCGCGTCGCCCGATGCGCGGCTCGCGCAAGCGGGCGAAACCGCCGCCGACGTCGCGCGCCGCGCGCTCGACAATGTGCGCGCGCTGTTCGAGGCGCGCGCGAACCGCATCGCCGCGCTGATCGTCGAGCCGCTCGTGCAGTGCGCGGCCGGCATGGCGATGCACGACGCGTCGTACGTCGCCGGATTGCGCGCGCTGTGCGACCAGTACGGCGTGCATCTGATCGCCGACGAAATCGCGGTCGGCTGTGGCCGCACCGGCACGTTCTTCGCATCCGAACAGGCAGGCGTGTGGCCCGACTTCCTGTGTCTGTCGAAAGGCATCAGCGGTGGCTATCTGCCGCTGTCGATCGTGCTGTCGCGCGACGAGATCTTCGCGGCCTTCTATCACGACGACACCGCCCGCGGCTTCCTGCACTCGCATTCCTACACCGGCAATCCGCTCGCGTGCCGCGCCGCGCTCGCTACGCTCGATCTGTTCGCGAGCGACGACGTGCTCGCCACCAACACCCGCAAATCGGCAAAGCTCGAGGCCGCGCTCGCGCCGCTCGCCGAGCACGCGCAGGTACGCAATCTGCGTCAGCGCGGCACGATTTTCGCGTTCGATGCGGTGATCGACGATCCTCAGCGAGCCAAAACATTCTCGCGCCGCTTCTTCGAAAACGCGCTCCAACGCGAGCTACTGTTGCGCCCGATCGGCACCACCGTGTACCTGATGCCACCGTACATTCTCGACGACCAAGAACTCGCGCTGCTCGCCGCGCGCACACGCGACACCTTCGACGCCACGCTCGCGGAGGCCCGCTGATGCATCTGCTCGACACACTCGCCGAAGGCCTGAAGGAAATCGACGCACGCGGCCTGCGTCGCCGCCGCCGCACCGCGGACACACCCTGCGCCGCGCACATGACGGTCGACGGCCGTGAAATCATCGGCTTCGCGAGCAACGACTACCTGGGCCTCGCCGCGCATCCGCAGTTGATCGAGGCGATCGCCGAAGGCGCGCGGCTATATGGCGCGGGCAGCGGCGGCTCGCATCTGCTCGGCGGTCATTCGCGCGCGCATGCGCAGTTGGAAGACGATCTCGCGGCATTCGCGGGCGGCTTCGTCGACGATGCCCGCGCGTTGTACTTCAGCACCGGCTATATGGCGAATCTCGCGACGCTGACCGCGCTCGCGGGCCGCGGCACGACGCTGTTCTCCGATGCGCTCAATCACGCATCGCTGATCGACGGTGCGCGGCTGTCGCGCGCCGATGTGCAGATCTATCCGCACTGCGACATGGATGCGTTGAGCGCGATGCTCGAAGCGTCCGAAGCGGACGTCAAGGTGATCGTCTCCGACACGGTGTTCAGCATGGACGGCGACATCGCGCCGCTGCCCCGTTTGCTCGAACTCGCGGAGCGGCACGGCGCGTGGCTGATCGTCGACGATGCGCACGGCTTCGGCGTGCTCGGTCCGCAGGGCCGCGGCGCGATCGCGCAAGCCGCGTTGCGCTCGCCGCATCTGATCTCGATCGGCACGCTCGGCAAGGCGGCGGGCGTTTCCGGCGCGTTCGTGGCCGCGCACGCGACCGTGATCGAATGGCTCGTGCAGCGCGCGCGTCCGTATATCTTCACGACCGCGTCGGTGCCGGCGGCCGCGCATGCCGTGTCGGCGAGCCTGCGCATCATCGGCGGCGATGAAGGCGATGCGCGCCGCGCGCATCTGCAGCAACTGATCGAGCGCACCCGCGCGATGCTGAAGGCGACACCGTGGCTGCCCGTCGATTCGCATACGGCCGTTCAACCGCTGATCATCGGCGCGAACGACGCGACGCTCGACATCGCCGCGTCGCTCGATCGCGCCGGGCTGTGGGTGCCCGCGATCCGTCCGCCGACCGTGCCGACCGGCACGTCGCGCCTGCGCATCTCGCTGTCGGCCGCGCACTCGCATGCGGATCTCGACCGGCTCGAAGCCGCCTTGAAACAAGTCGGAGCGCGCGCCGCATGAGCAACCTGAATAACGATGGCGGCGCACTGTCGCTGTTCGTCACCGGCACCGATACGGAAATCGGCAAGACCTTCGTGTCGTCGGCGCTATTGCGCGGCTTCGTGCGCGAAGGTCTGCGAGCGGCCGCGATGAAGCCGATCGCGGCGGGCGCGTTCGAAGTGAACGGCGTGCTGCACAACGAAGACGCCGATCAACTCGATGCCGCGTCGAGCGTGCTGCTGCCGCCCGCGATGCGCACGCCGTATCTGCTGAAGGAACCGGCCGCGCCGCACATCGCTGCGGCGCTGGAAAACGTCTCGTTCGATCTCGACCACATCGTCGCGTGCCATCGCGAAGCGCTGAAGCTCGCCGAGGTCGTCGTCGTCGAAGGTGTCGGCGGCTTTCGCGTGCCGTTGACCGCGACGCAGGACACCGCCGATCTCGCCGTCGCGCTGAAGCTGCCGGTGGTGCTGGTGGTCGGCATGCGGCTCGGCTGCATCAGCCATGCACTGCTGAGCGCCGAAGCGATCGCCGCGCGCGGTCTCACGCTCGCGGGCTGGGTCGCCAATCGCATCGACCCGGATATGACCTTCGCCGACGAAAACATCGCGTCGATTCGCGCGCATCTCGCGCAAGCGTACGACGCACCGCTGCTCGGAATCGTGCCGCATATCAGCCCGCTGTCGCCGGAACTTGCGGCCGAACAGCTCGACATTCGTCGGCTTCTGCAAACGCTGCGCCAATTGCGCGCGGCATAGCGCTGCCCAGCAGCGCCGAACCCCATTTCATCCGTACACGAGGATCGATCACATGACACAACTGAACATCGCAGCGGGCAGCGCCGACACGAGCGCCGCCGCCACTGAAGCGAAGCCGCTCGCGCGCTGGCGCGTCGCCGATATCGTCGCGTTGTACGAATTGCCGTTCAACGACCTGCTGTTTCGCGCGCAGCAAACCCATCGCGAGCATTTCGACGCGAATGCGGTGCAGTTGTCGACGCTGCTGTCGATCAAGACCGGCGGCTGCGAAGAAGATTGCGCGTACTGTCCGCAATCGGTGCATCACGACACCGGTCTCGCGGCCGACAAGCTGATGCCGGTCGACGAAGTGCTCGCCGCAGCGAAACTCGCGAAGGACAACGGCGCGACGCGCTTCTGCATGGGCGCCGCGTGGCGCAATCCGAAGGACCGCCACCTCGAGCCGATCAAGGACATGATCCGCGGCGTGAAGGCGATGGGCCTCGAAACCTGCGTGACGCTCGGCATGCTCGAACCGCATCAGGCACAAGCGCTGCGCGATGCGGGCCTCGACTACTACAACCACAACCTCGATACGTCGCCGGAGTTCTACGGCCAGATCATTTCGACGCGAACCTATCAGGATCGCCTCGACACGCTCGAGCGTGTGCGCGACGCGGGCATCAACGTGTGTTGCGGCGGCATCGTCGGCATGGGCGAATCGCGCCGCGAACGCGCGGGGCTGATCGCGCAGCTCGCGAACATGGAGCCGTATCCGGAATCGGTGCCGATCAACAATCTGGTGCAGGTGCAAGGCACGCCGCTGACCGGCACCGAACCGATCGATCCGTTCGAATTCGTGCGCACGATCGCGATTGCGCGCATCACGATGCCGCGCGCGATGGTGCGTCTATCGGCCGGCCGCGAACAGATGGATGAGGCGTTGCAGGCGATGTGCTTCCTCGCGGGCGCGAATTCGATTTTCTACGGCGACCAGTTGCTGACCACGAGCAATCCGCAGGCGGAAGCGGACCGCAAGCTGCTCGCGCGGCTGGGCATTCGCGCTGAGGCTGCGCAGCAGATGCCGGTCGAGCGGAGTGGCTGCGAGCATGGGTGTGCGCATGGGCATGGGGATCACGGCGCGGCGAATTGAGTCGCGGAGTCGCTGCATCGGTAACTCGCATGCGCTAAGCGTGCGGGAATAAAAAAGGCTGCCTCGTTTTGCGAGGCAGCCTTTTCTTTTTACGCTAAACGCGAAGCTTATTTCCGATCAACAATAATCTGATCGAACGTCCCCCCATCGGAGAAGTGCGTGTCCTGCGCCGTCTGCCAGCTGCCGAACATCTGCTCGACCGTGAACGTCTTGATCGGCTTGAACTCGGCCGCGTGCTTCGCGAAGACGTTCTTGTCGCGCGGACGCAGATGATGCTGCGCGATGATCTCCTGCGCGGCCGGCGACCACAGATAGTCGAGATATGCCTGCGCTTGCTTGCGCGTGCCACGCTTGTCGACGACCTTATCGACGATCGACACCGGCGGCGCCGCGAGCAGACTCAGCGACGGATACACCGCTTCATAGCTGCCCGCGCCGACACCCGTATCGATCAGCGACACTTCGTTCTCGAACGTGACGAGCACATCGCCGATACCGCGCTGCGTGAACGTCGTCGTCGCTCCTCGACCGCCGGTGTCGAGCACCGGCACGTTGCGGAAGATCGCCTTCACGAAGTCGATCGCCTGCGCATCGGTGCCGCCGTTCTGCTTGCGATAACCCCATGCGGCGAGATACGTATAACGTCCGTTGCCCGACGTCTTCGGATTCGCGATCACCGCCTGGATGCCCGGCTTCGCGAGATCGTCCCAGTCCTTGATGTGCTTCGGGTTGCCCTTGCGCACGAGGAACACCATCGTCGTCGTGTAGGGCGCGCTATCGTCCGGCAGACGCGCGCGCCAGTTGGCCGGGACCAGGTGGCCCTTTTCGGCGAGCAGGTCGATGTCGTTCGGCTGATTCATCGTCACCACGTCGGCCTGTAGCCCCTGCAGCACCGACAGCGCCTGCGCGCTCGACGCGCCGTGCGACTGCCGCAGCGACACCGTCTCGCCGCTCTTCTGCTTGTAGTCCGCGATGAAGCCCGCGTTGATGTCCTTGTACAGCTCGCGCGTCACGTCGTACGACACGTTCAGTAGCGACGTATCCGCATGCGCCGTCGAGACGCCGCCGAACGCGAGCGCAATCAGTGTGAAGCCAGCCGTGACGCCCGCTTTGAACCGGCTTGATGTCCCCGTGATGCCCTTCATTGTTTCCCCGTCGTCGATGATAAAACCTGTAGCCGCGCATACGCGGCGTGACTCGGGATTCTAACGGATTGCTTACCTCGCGCGCGCCGCAGCGGGGTGCTCACAAAAGCGCATGCTGCGCGGTATCGATCGCCTCCTCGCGAAAGCGCAGCGGCGCCGCGCAATGCACGAGCGTATCGATGAAGTACTTCGCGCGCGGCCACGGACCGAAGCCCGCTGCCGTGTTGATATGCCCCGCATCGCCGAGATTGACGAACGCGCTGCCGAAACGCTGCGCGAGATCGCGCGCGTCGGCGAGCGTCATCCACGGGTCGGTTTCGCTGCCGATCAGGATCGACGGTACGCCCACACGTCGCGCGTCGAACGGTCCCGCGAATTCGAACTTGCGCGGACTCGCGGGCGCGACGAACAGCACGCCGACCACGTCGCTGGCGAGCGCGCCCTGCTGCAACGCATGCGCGGTCGCAAGGCAGCCGAAGCTGTGCGCAGCCAGCACGAACGGACCGCGTTCGCGTGCGAGCAGATCGCGCAACGACTTTGCCCATAGCGCGAGATCGGGCGCGTCCCAGTTGGCCTGCTCGACGCGCAACGAGCGCGCGAACTGCCGCTCCAGCCATGTTTGCCAATGCGCGCCTTCGCTGCCGTGCAGGCCGGGAACGGTGACGAGCCGTGGCGGCCAGCTCGATCGGGTGCATGAAAGCATGTGCGTGTCTCGCTGCGCAGGAAATCCGGGCGATCATTGTCCCGCTCGGTCGCGCGTCGATGAACCAAGATTTTGTGCTTTGGTTATGGGGCAAACGAAGAAATGCGCCGTTACGTGCGAACTCGACGCCCGCGACCACACGCATCGCGAAACGCACGCCCGTGCGCAGACGCGCGCGATTTGCGTCGAAAAAGTAGAATGAAGCCTATTTCAACGGGAGGAGACCCGATGCCACTCGCGTCGCCCCATCGCCGAGGCGCGCTGACAGTCCGCCCCGCTGATGCTCAGGTCGACGCCGCCGCAATCCGTACCGCATGAAAATACTCTTCTACGCCCCGCACACCGAAGCCGCCGCCTGGCTGCACGACTTCGCGCGCGCTTTGCCCGCGGCCGAGCTGCGCGAATGGCAGCCCGGCGACAACGCGCCAGCCGATTTCGCGGTGGTCTGGCGTCCGCCGCGCGAGATGCTGGCCGGCCGCACTACGCTGCGCGCGATCTTCAATTTGGGCGCGGGCGTCGATGCGATTCTCGCGCTCGAACGCGCGCACCCCGGCACGTTGCCGCCCGAGGTGCCGCTGATTCGCCTCGAAGACACCGGCATGGGCGCGCAGATGGCCGAGTACGTAACGCATGCGGTGCTGCGCTATCTGCGCCGCTTCGACGAATATCAGATGCTGCAAGACGAGCGCCGCTGGAAAGTGCTCGAGCCGCATCCGCGCGCAACGTTCACGGTGGGCGTGCTCGGTCTCGGCGTGCTCGGCACGCAGGTCGCGCAAACGCTCGCTTCGTTCGGCCTGCCGGTGCGCGGCTATAGCCGCAGCGCGAAGCAGATCGACGGCATCGCGACGTTCGCCGGCGACGCCCAGTTCGATAGCTTCCTCGACGGCGCTAAGGTGCTCGTCAATCTGCTGCCGCATACACCCGACACGGAAAGCGTGCTGAATGCGCGAGTCTTCGCGAAACTCGTGCGCGGCGCGTATCTGATCAACGTCGCGCGCGGCGCGCATCTGGTGGAAACGGATCTGCTCGCCGCGCTCGCGAGCGGCCAGCTCGCCGCCGCGACGCTCGACGTGTTCCGCGAGGAACCTCTGCCCGCCGATCATCCGTTCTGGCGCGAGCCGCGCATCACGATCACGCCGCACACGTCGGCGCTGACATTGCGCGAGGACAGCGTCGTGCAGGTCGCGGACAAGATCGGCGCGATGATGCGCGGCGAGCAGGTGAGCGGCGTCGTGCGGCTGGAGCGCGGCTACTAAGTGAATTCCCACACCCGCGCGCGTCGCAGACGTGCGCGCTGAACTGAATCACAGCAATGCGGCGGCACCCGTCCTGGATGGGACTGCGATAAAACCGCATCGGATCGGAGACACATCATGGCCTTACCGCAACAAGTGAAAATCGTCGAAGTGGGTCCGCGCGACGGGCTGCAGAACGAGAAGGAATTCGTGCCGACCGCAACCAAGATCGAACTGATCAACCGGCTGTCGGCGGCGGGTTTTCGCAACGTCGAAGCGGCGTCGTTCGTGTCGCCGAAATGGGTGCCGCAGATGGCCGACGGCGCTGATGTGATGGCCGGCATCGAGCGCCGCGCCGGCACCATCTACTCGGTGCTGACGCCGAACCTGCGGGGCTTCGAAGGCGCGCTCGCGGCGCGCGCCGACGAGATCGTGATCTTCGGCGCGGCGAGCGAGGCGTTCTCGCAGAAGAACATCAACTGCAGCATCGCCGAGAGCATAGAGCGCTTCGCGCCGGTTGCCGCAGCGGCGAAAGAACATGGCCTGCGGATTCGCGGCAGCGTGTCGTGCGCGCTCGGCTGTCCGTATCAGGGTGAGGTGCCGGTCGCGTCGGTCGTCGATGTCGTCAAGCGCTTCGCGGCGCTCGGCTGCGACGAAATCGATATCGCCGACACGATCGGCGTCGGCACGCCGAAGCGCACCCGCGAGGTGTTCGAGGCGGTGACCGAAGTGTTTCCGCGCGAGCATCTGTCGGGACACTTCCACGACACCTACGGCCAGGCGCTTGCGAACATCTACGCTGCGTTGCTCGAAGGCATCGAGATTTTTCATGCGTCGGTCGCGGGGCTCGGCGGTTGCCCGTACGCGAAGGGCGCGACCGGCAACGTCGCGACCGAAGACGTGCTGTATCTGATGAACGGCCTCGGCATCGAGACCGGCATCGACCTCCCCCAGGTGGTCGAGATCGGCGACTTCATTTCGAACGCGATCGGCCGGGCCAACGTGTCGCGCGCCGGCAAGGCGCTGCTCGCGAAGGCGCGCAGCGAAGCGAATTCCTGCGTATAAACGCTCCATCCATTTTGAATCAGGATCTCCAACGATGAACGACCTCGCGTCCTTCGACTCCGACGATCTCGCCGCGCTGCCCGACTCGGCACGCCGCGTCGCGCTGCTGCTGCGCGAACGCGGTCACGCGGGGCGAATCGTGATGCTGCCGGAAACCGGCAAGACTTCCGCCGAAGCGGCCGCGGGACTTGGCTGCTCGGTCGCGCAGATCGCGAAGTCGATCCTGTTCCGGCGCCGCGAAGACGACGCCCCGGTGCTCGTGATCGCGAGCGGCGCGAATCGCGTCGACGAAAAGAAAGTGGCCGCGCAGGTCGGCGAGATCGGCCGCGCGGACGCGAAGTTCGTGCGTGAAAAAACCGGCTATGCGATCGGTGGCGTGTGCCCGGTCGGCCATGCGACCGAGCCCGTCACGCTGATCGATGCCGATCTGCTCGAGCTGGAGAGCCTGTGGGCGGCCGCTGGTCATCCGCATGCAGTGTTCAATCTCACCGCGCAGGAGCTGATCGCGCTGACCGGGGCGCCGGTCGCCGATGTCGCGTTGCGCGAGCCGGCCTGAACACGATGGCGAGCAGTAAGCCTTACGAACAAAAAGCCGCCGGCGTCTGTGTGCCGTCGCCGTGCATCAACGTGTGCAGGATGGATGCGTCGACCGGCTGGTGCGAAGGATGCCTGCGCACGATCGATGAAATCGCCGGCTGGTCGACCTTCGACGACGACGATAAGCGCGCGGTATGGGACTCGATCGAAGCGCGCCACGCGCAGTTCATCGCTAGCCGCACGGCATCGACGGCGAAGGAGAAGCAATGAAAGCCGCACCGCGCGTCGTCACGCTCGGTGAGACGTTCAGTTCGACGGTCGAATTGTCGGTGGATTCGATCAAATCGTTCGCGACGCTCGTCGTCGATCTGAACCCGCTGCATCACGATGAAGCGTATGCCGCGCAAAGCCGCTTTGGCGGGCTGATCGCGTCGGGCACGCAACCCACCGCGTATTTCATGGCGCTCCTCGCCACGCATTTTTCGACTTACGCGCAACCACTCGGCCTCGAATTCGATATCAAGCTGAAGAAGGCAGTGCAGGCGCACGACACGCTGACGATCACCTGGCGTGTGCGCGACGCTCACTGGAAGCCGAGCCTGAGCGGCGACCTGACCTACCTCGAAGGCACGGTGGTCAATCAGCGCGGCAAGCTGATGCTTACGGGCACCTCGACGATCCTCGTGATGCCGAAGCCCGACGTGCTCGAGCACGCGCAATCGAAAACGGCCGCACCATGATCGCGCTGCCCGCATCGATCCAGGTGTTCGAGCGCGGCTGGCTGTCGTCGAACAACGTGCTGCTCGTCGATGACACCTGCGCGGCGCTCGTCGATACCGGCTATGCGACGCACGCTTCGCAGACGGTCGCGCTGGTGCGCAATGCGCTGCACACGCGGCCGCTCGATCTGATCGTCAACACGCATCTGCATTCGGATCACTGCGGCGGCAACACGCTGTTGCAGGCCACATGGCCGTGTCGCACGTTGATCCCGTCATCCGAAGCCGATGCCGTACGCGACTGGGACGAAACGCGCCTCAGCTTTCGCGCGACCGGTCAAACCTGCGAGCGCTTCGGTTTCACCGGCACGCTCGCGCCCGGCGCGCGCTTGCGGCTCGGCGCGCTCGACTGGCAGGTGCTCGGCGCGCCGGGCCACGATCCGCATTCGCTGATGCTTTATTGCGCGGACGAACGCTTGCTGATCAGCGCCGACGCACTATGGGAAAACGGCTTCGGCGTGATCTTTCCCGAACTCGAAGGCGAAAGCGGCTTTGCCGAGCAGCAGGCCGTGCTCGACATGATCGCGACACTCGACGTGCGCGTGGTCATCCCTGGCCACGGCGCGCCGTTCACGCATGTCGAACCGGCGCTCGAACGCGCGATGTCGCGCGTCGCCTGGTTGCGTGCCGATCCCGCTCGCAATGCGAGGAACGCGCTGAAGGTGCTAATCGTATTCAAGCTGCTCGAAGTCCGCGAGATGAGCGTGGACACGCTTTTGCGCATGCTCGACGACGCATCCGTGATGCGCGCCGCCGCGTCGATGCTGAAGCCACGCAGCGAATGGCCAGCGTTGCTGAAGGGAATGATCGGGGAGCTCGCGGCAAACGGTGGACCGCTCGAAGTGGACGGCACGCGCATTCTCGCGCGGCGTTGAACGTGTGATTGGCCCGTGCAGTCGGGTGCAGTTGGAACGCGCACCGGAACCAAAACCGTACCTACAAAAAGAAAGCCGCTCGACAAGGCGAGCGGCGGAACATCTGTGTGGACGTGATCAGCGTCGCCATCAATGATACGCGAGCGAATATTCGCAACGCATCGGTGATTTCCCTACAGAAATTTGACACCGCGTTTTACAAATGCATACATATTCTGTCATCAAGCCGCGTTAGGCGTTCGAATGCGCGCGCTTATTCCGGAATCCCTGGCAAGAGCCGTATCACGTGGACGACAAGCGCTTTTTCTGCGGCACGATCCGCCAGCCGAGATTCACGCCCGCCGCCGCCAGCAGAATCAGCGCGGCGCCGAGCACCTGAATCCATGCGAGCGTCTGTCCGAACGCAATCCGGTCGATGATGATCGCGACCACCGGATAGATGAACGACAAAGCGCCCGTCATCGACGTCGGCAGCTTCTGGATCGCGCCATACAGCAGCACGTACATGAGACCTGTGTGGACGACGCCGAGCACGACCAGTTCGAGCCACTGCACGCCGCTTGCGGGCAGTGCGTCGAAGCGCACGAACGGTGCTAGCAACAGCACGCCGAGCGACACCTGGATCAGCGCGAGCAGATGCGGCGGCGTGCCCTTCAGCCGCTTCGTGATGATCGACGACACCGCGTACATCGCCGCCGCGCCGACCGCATAGGCGACGCCGACCAGATATTGCCCCGGCACCGCGAGCACGGCCGGCTCGACCTTCACGACGAACACGAGCCCGACGAACGCGACCACGAGCCACGCGATCGTCGACGTGCTGATGCGCTCGCGAAACACCAGCGCACCGAGCCCGACCAGCATGAACGGCTGCGTGTTGTAGACGGCCGTCGCCATCGAAATCGACGCGCGTGAATATGCGGCGAACAGCAGCACCCAGTTCACGACGATCGCCGCGCCGCCGAGTAACGCGAGGCCGAGCATCTTCCACGAAAACAGCTCGCGGCGGAACAGGCCGAGCACGGCGCACACGAGCGCGAGCGTCGCGCCGCCGAAAATGCAGCGGAAAAACACCACGTTAAAGGGGCTTTGCTGCGACGACACGACGAGCCAGCCGATCGTGCCCGACATCAGCATCGCAATGCTCATCTCGGCCGCGCCGCGGCGGATGTCGCTGGACGAACTGCTCGCGGTCGTTGCTGAAGCCTTGTTTGAAGCCATGGTTCGATCCCGGATTGATGACTGCATAACTGGCAGTGTAATTAATCCACCCACGCGAATACATGGCTAAACTTAAGCGTTACTGCTTTTTCACCTCATAAACGAAGGCCATTATGAGCAAGCGCCTTGCTTCGATCACACCGGTCGCACTCGACGACACCGACCGGGCACTGCTCGCCGCGCTCGCGCAGGACGCGCGTCAGCCGGTCAGCGAACTCGCGCGCGTCGTCGGCTTATCGGCGCCCAGCACGGCTGAGCGCGTACGGCGGCTCGAAGCGCAGGGCGTGATCGAACGCTTCACCGTGCAGATCGATCCGCGCGCGCTCGGCTTCACGCTGCAGGCGATCGTGCGCGTGAAGCCGCTGCCGGGCCAGTTGCATCTGGTGGAAGAAGTGATCCGGCGCATTCCGGAGTTCGTCGAATGCGACAAGGTAACCGGCGACGACTGTTTCATCTGCCGCCTGTACCTGCATTCGATCGAGCAACTCGACGAGATCCTGTCGAAAGTGACCGAGCGCGCGGAGACCAGCACCGCGATCGTCAAGTCGACGCCGGTCACACGACGTCTGCCGCCGCTCGGCTGAGAAAGGTCGAACGAAGGCCGCGCGAAGCGGCCCAGCGCTTATTTTTCGACCGCCTCGAAAAACGACAGCATCTCGGCGACCAGTTCGTCCGGCGCTTCCTCGGGCAGATAGTGTCCGCACGATAGCGCGCGGCCGCTCACGTCGCGCGCGACATGCCGCCATTCGTCGAGCGCATCGAAGCATTTTTCGACCACGCCCTTGTCGCCCCACAGCACGCGCAGCGGACAGCCGATCTTGATGCCGCGCTCGATATCGGCGCGATCATGCTCGAGGTCGATGCTCGCCGACGCGCGATAGTCCTCGCACATCGCGTGCACCGCGCCCGGTTGGGCGAGCGCTGCCCGATAGGCGT
Organism: Paraburkholderia sp. EG304; assembly: GCF_046543485.1. NCBI lineage: Bacteria > Pseudomonadati > Pseudomonadota > Betaproteobacteria > Burkholderiales > Burkholderiaceae > Paraburkholderia > Paraburkholderia sp. EG304. Next base: position 341,768 of record NZ_JBKGUA010000002.1, read on the forward strand.
CGAGCGCGGCGGGATCGAACGGCGCGAGGCCCGCGTGACGTCCGCCCATCACCGCGTCGACATAGGCGGCCGGATTCGCGCCGATCAACGTTTCGGGCAGCGGCTCGGGTTGAATCAGGAAGAACCAGTGGAAGTAGTGCGTCGCGAACGTTCGGTCGGTGGCTTCGTACATCGCGAGCGTCGGCGCGATATCGAGCAGCATCAAACGCTCGACCGCATCGGCGTGATCGAGCGCCATCCGGTGCGCGACTCGCGCGCCGCGATCGTGCGCGCAGACGAGGAAGCGCTCGAAGCCGAAGTGGCGCATCACCGCGACCTGGTCGGCGGCCATCGCGCGTTTCGAGTACGGCATGTGCGTCGCATCGCTCGGCGGTTTGCCCGACGCGCCATAGCCGCGCAGATCGGTTGCGATCACCGTGAAGTGCTGTGCGAGCGGCGCGGCGCAGCGTTCCCAGATCAGATGCGATTGCGGATGGCCGTGCAGCAGCAACAGAGGCGGCCCGGCGCCGCCCTTCACTCCGAAAATATCGACATCGCCCACGGCGACGCGAAAAGGCGTGAAATTTTCGAAGGCCATGACGTCTCGTTGATCGATTCAGGTCCGTGCATTGTAGAAGGCCGACAAGTCCGTGCGAGGTGGGATAACCCCCGCAGACATGGAACCTGAATACTCCTTCGAACCGTTCAAATGGCCCTAACGCGCCGGTGCTCGTCCACTTAGCCTATAATCGAACGATCGTTCTTAAATGTTTGCCGCGACTGCGGTATGCCGGTTTCGTGCGATTGCCACACGCATTCGCCGCTCGGCCTGCCGCAAGCCGCGTGCCGCCGCTAAACTCATCTATTCGCCGGGCGCGCGCCGCACCGGTTGGCCCAATCTGGAGATTCGCACCATGGCACTGCCCGCCGTTCTGCAAAACCTCGCGCTGCCCGTCGTCGCTTCACCGATGTTCATCGTCAGCTATCCCGAACTCGTGTTGGCACAGTGCAAGGCCGGTATCGTCGGCTCGTTCCCTGCCCTCAACGCGCGTCCGGCCGAGTTGCTCGACGAGTGGCTCACGCAGATCCAGGCGCAACTCGCCGAGCACAGGGCCGCGAACCCGGATGCGGTGATCGGCCCGATCGCGGTCAATCAGATCGTTCATCAGTCGAATGCGCGGCTCGAACACGACGTGCGCGTCTGCGTCGAGCACAAGGTGCCGATCTTCATCACCAGCCTGCGCGCGCCGGCGCGCGAGATCGTCGATGCGGTGCATAGCTATGGCGGCATCGTGCTGCACGACGTGATTAATCTGCGTCATGCGCAGAAGGCGCTGGACGCCGGTGTCGACGGGCTGATTCTGGTTGCGTCGGGCGCGGGTGGCCACGCGGGCACCACCTCGCCGTTCGCGCTGGTCGGCGAGGTGCGGCGCATTTTCGACGGCCCGATCGTGTTGTCGGGCTCGATCGCGAACGGCGGCTCGATTCTCGCCGCGCAGGCGATGGGCGCGGACCTCGCGTACATGGGCACGCGCTTCATCGCGACCAAAGAGGCGCATGCGGTCGATAGCTACAAGCAGGCGATCATCAACGCGAAGGCGTCGGACATCATCTACACGAACCTGTTCACCGGCGTGCATGGCAACTACATCCGCGAGAGCATCCAGAACGCGGGGCTCGACCCGGACGCGCTGCCCGAATCGGACAAGACCAAGATGAACTTCGGCAGCGAAAAAGCGAAGGCGTGGAAAGACATCTGGGGCGCGGGCCAGGGCGTCGGCCTGATGGACGACGTGCCCGACGTCGCCGAACTCGTGCGGCGTCTGAAGAAGGAATACGACGACGCGAAGGCGCGGCTCGGCATCGCACGCTGAGGTGTTGAACGGGGGCGGGCCGGGCCGCCCCTCGCGGCCTACATATTCCGCCGATACTGCCCGCCCACCTCGAACAGTGCGTGGGTGATCTGCCCAAGCGAACACACGCGCACCACGTCCATCAACACCGCGAACACGTTGCCGTCGTCGATCACCGTGCGCTTCAGGCGTTCGAGCGCCTCAGGCGCGGCGTCGCGGTGGCGCGTCTGGAAATCGCGCAACCGCCGCAGCTGACTCTGCTTTTCCGCGTCGGTGGAACGCGCCAGCACCAGCGGACGCGGCGCTTCATGCGGATGCGCGCTCACGAACGTATTCACGCCGACGATCGGATACGAGCCGTCATGTTTGCGATGCTCGTACAGCATCGACTCGTCCTGAATCCGTCCGCGCTGATAGCCGGTTTCCATCGCGCCGAGCACGCCGCCGCGCTCGGTGAGCCGCTCGAACTCGGCGAGCACCGCTTCCTCGACCAGATCGGTCAGCTCGTCGATCACGAAGCTGCCCTGATTCGGATTCTGGTTCTTCGCCAACCCCCATTCGCGATTGATGATCAGCTGGATCGCGACCGCGCGGCGCACCGATTCCTCGGTCGGCGTCGTGATCGCTTCATCGAACGCATTGGTGTGCAGCGAGTTGCAGTTGTCGTAGATCGCGATCAGCGCCTGCAGCGTCGTGCGGATGTCGTTGAAATCGATCTCCTGCGCGTGCAGGCTGCGGCCCGACGTCTGCACGTGATACTTCAGCTTCTGGCTGCGCTCGTTCGCGCCATAGCGCTCGCGCATCGCGATCGCCCAGATGCGTCGCGCGACGCGGCCGAGCACCGTGTACTCCGGGTCCATGCCGTTCGAGAAGAAGAACGACAGATTCGGCGCGAAGTCATCGATCGACATGCCGCGCGCGAGATACGCCTCGACGTACGTGAAACCGTTCGCGAGCGTGTAGGCGAGCTGCGAGATCGGGTTCGCACCGGCCTCGGCGATGTGATAGCCGGAGATCGACACCGAATAGAAATTGCGCACGCCGTGTTCGACGAAATACGCCTGGATGTCGCCCATCACCTTCAGGCTGAATTCGGTCGAGAAGATGCACGTGTTCTGCCCCTGGTCTTCCTTCAGGATGTCGGCTTGCACGGTGCCACGCACGTTTTCGAGCGCGGCACGGCGCGTTGCGGCGAGTTCGGCTTCGCTCAGCGGACGGCCTTGCTGTTGCTCTTTCAAAGCAATCTGCTGGTCGATCGCGACGTTGAAGAACATCGCGAGGATCGTCGGCGCGGGGCCGTTGATCGTCATCGACACCGACGTTTCCGGCGAGCACAGGTCGAAGCCGTCGTAGAGCGTCTTCATGTCGTCGAGGGTCGCGACCGACACGCCCGAATTGCCGACCTTGCCGTAGATGTCCGGGCGCTCGTGCGGCTCCTCGCCGTACAGCGTCACCGAGTCGAATGCGGTGGATAGCCGTTTGGCCGGCATACCTTCCGACAGCAGCTTGAAGCGGCGATTGGTGCGCTGCGGATCGCCCTCGCCCGCGAACATGCGCGTCGGGTCCTCGTTCTCGCGGCGAAACGGAAACACGCCAGCGGTGAACGGAAAATAACCGGGCAGATTGTCGAGCATCAGCCAGCGCAGGATCTCGCCGTGATCGACGAATTTCGGCAGCGACACTTTGCGGATTGCGGAGCCGGACAGCGTCGTGACCGTCAGCGCGGTGCGGATTTCGCGTTCGCGGATGCGCACCACGTGTTCGTCCCCGGTATAGGCGGCCACCGTTTGCGGCCACGCATCGAGCAGCTTGCGTTCGCGCTCGCCGAGCGCGGTGTTGCGTTGCTCGATCAGCGCGTCGAGCGATGACGCGTCGTGGCCCGCTTCGCCGAGCATGCGGCGCGTCTCGATCAGTTGCCAGCGCTCGCGCGCGATCTGCGCGTGCACGTCGGCCCGCTCGCGATAGCCGCGGACGGTTTGTGCGATGTCGGCCAGATAACGCACGCGCGCGGGTGGCACGATTGCGTGCAGGTTGCTCGAAAAGCGCAAACCTTCTGGAGCACTCAGCCGGGCGCCGCCGTCGCGCAGACCGTGGGCGCGCAGCGCTGCGGCGATGCGCAGGTACAGGGCGGTCACGCCGTCGTCGTTGAAGCGCGACGCGATCGTGCCGAACACCGGCATCGCATCGGGCGATGTCGCGAAGTCCGCGCGGTTGCGCTGCACCTGCTTCGCGACATCGCGCAGCGCATCCTGCGCGCCCTTGCGATCGAACTTGTTGATCGCGACGAAGCTCGCGAAGTCGAGCATGTCGATCTTCTCGAGCTGGCTCGCGGCACCGAACTCCGGCGTCATCACGTACAGCGATTCGTCGACGAACGGCACGATCGCCGCATCGCCCTGACCGATCCCCGAGGTCTCGACGACGATCAGATCGAAACCCGCGACCTTGCACAGCATCAGCGCGGCGGGTAGAGAGTCGGAGAGTTCGGTCGACGCCTCGCGCGTCGCCATCGAGCGCATATACACACGGGCGTCGCCCCGTGCGCCGCCGCCCCAATCGCCGATCGCGTTCATGCGGATGCGGTCGCCGAGCAGCGCGCCGCCGGATTTGCGGCGTGACGGATCGATCGCGAGCACGGCGATGTTCAGCGTGTCGTCGTAGTCGAGCCGGAAACGGCGGATCAGCTCGTCGGTCAGCGACGACTTGCCCGCGCCGCCGGTCCCGGTGATGCCGAGCACGGGAACCCGCGTGGTCTGCGCGAGTGTCGATAGCTGGTCGCGTGCGGCGGCGTCGACGGTGTTCGTTTCGAACGCGCTGATCAGTTGCGCGAGGCGGCGGAAGATCGGCGCGGCGGGATCGGCGGGGTACGAGCCAGGGGCAGCGCGGCCGTGCGGAGCATTAACCTCGACGCAAAGCGGCAACGGCCGCGCGGCCAGTTCGGCGAGCCATTCGCGCACCGGCGTCGGGCGCGCGGCATCGGCCGCGCGCGCGCCTTCGACGCAGCGCGCGATCATATCGTCGATCATGCCTTGCAGGCCGAGCCGCTGGCCGTCGTGCGGCGAGTAGATTTTTTCGACGCCGTCGCGTTCCAGCGCGGCGATCTCCTCGGGGACGATCACGCCGCCGCCGCCGCCGAACACCTTGATGCGCTCGCCGCCGCGCGCACGCAGCAACTCGACGAGATAGCGGAAATATTCGTTGTGACCACCCTGGTAGCTCGACACGGCGACGCCGTCGGCGTCCTCGTTGAGCGCGGCGGTCGCGACTTCGGCGACGGAGCGGTTGTGGCCCAGGTGGATCACCTCCACGCCGCTCGCCTGCAGGATGCGCCGCATGATGTTGATCGACGCGTCGTGGCCGTCGAACAGTGCGGCGGCGGTGACGAAGCGCAGGCGCCGGCCCGCGGGCAGTTCGTGGCTGCCGGCACGCTGCGGCGTGGACAGATCGGTCATGTCTCCCCCAATTCATTTAACTGATGGGTGTTGACAGTCAGTATATAGAAACGGGGTAAGACGGCGCCGGGGCGCCGGGCGGCCGATTGGCGGCGTCTGTTAGGTGCTTCGGGAAACGCTACCGCACAGCCAACCCCTTGATCTCATCGAGCGACGGCCACAGCGATTCGTTCGCGAACCGCTCCGCCAGAAAATCGACGAACGAGCGGACCTTGGCCGACAGATGCCGCCGGCTCGTGTAGACGACGTGGATCGGCAGCTCGCGCGGCGGCACTTCGTCGACGAGCAGCGGCACGAGCCGCCCTTCGGCGAGATCGCTGCCGATCACCTCGGTGCCCAGCATCGCGATGCCCGCGCCGTGCAGCACGACCACGCGCTGCGCTTCGAGCTGATTGACGATCAGGTTGCCCGACAGGCGCACGCGCGAGCTCGCGTCGCCGGTCGCGACTTCGAGCGCCGACACGCCCGCGTACTGCAGATAGTTGTGGCGCGCGAGATCGGCGACGCGCTTCGGCGTGCCATGCTTGCGCAGATAGGCGGGCGACGCGCACAGCACCAGGTGAGCAGTCGCGATCTGCCGCGCGATCAGCGACGACGACTTGAGCCCGCCCGGCGACGCGCGAATCGCGACGTCGAAACCTTCGTCGATCAGCTCGACGACGCGATCGGACAGCGTCATATCGACGGTGACCTGCGGATACTGCTCGGCGTAGTCCGCGACCGCGGCCATCACGTGATTCAGGCCGAACGCCGACAGCGACGACACCCGCAGTCGCCCATGCGGCACGACGCTCGCCGCGCCGACCGCCTGGCCGGCCTCGTCGAGCTCGGTGAGCGCCTGACTGAGCCGCTCGTAGTACTCGCGGCCCGCCTCGGTCGGTGCGACGCGGCGCGTGGTGCGGTTCAGGAGCCGCGCGCCGAGCTGCTGCTCCAGATGCATCACGTGCTTGCTCGCCATCGCGGCGGACATCTCCATCTTCTCCGCCGCACCGACGAAGCTCCCGGCTTCGACCACGTGGCGAAATACTTTCATGCTGACGAGGGTGTCCATCTCAGTCGCTCGCTTCAGGAATCAATCGACGTCATTTTGCCTGGTTTATCAAAGGAACGGCAGCAAACATCCGGTCTTCGACTGCGGCGAAAACGACAAAGCCCGCGTTCCGGGCGGAACGCGGGCTTTGCGGTGAAACCGTTGGCCGGGATCAGAACTTCGCGCGCAACCCCGCGCCGTACGTGTTGCCGCTCGACTGACCGGTGATGTGGTCATACATGTACGCGGCATAGACGTCGGTGCGCTTGGACAGCGGATAGTCGTAGCCGACCGCCGCCGTCTGGCGCGTCTGGTTCGAACCGCCGCCGTTACGCGAATAGGCGTAGGACGCCATCACCGAGCCCGGCCCGAACGGTACTGTGACGCCACCCTGTCCGGTGTTCACGTGCCAGCTCGTAACCTGCTGGTTGTTGTACGTGTACATGTACTGGCCGTAAAGCTTGACGAACTTCAGGTCGTAGGACACGCCCGCCTGCGCGACGCTCTGGCTGCGCAGACCCGGCACGCCCGAGGTTTCGAAGCTGCCGAGGTCGCCCGGCACGTTGTTGAAGTTCACGTACTGGTACACCGCGGTCGCCGCGAACGGGCCGTGGAAGTACAGCACCTGGCCGCTCCACTTCTTCGCGCCGTTCTGCGTCGTGTTGCCGAGCGCGTACATCGCCGTCGCCGACAGGCCGTTGAAGTTCGGCGTCGCATACGACACAGCGTTGTTCCAGCCCGAGTCGCCGGTCACGCCCTGGTCGGTCGTGTAAGTCGGGAACGTGCCGAGACCGAGGTACACGTGGGTGACCATCGGCGAGAACACGTACGAATCGACGAACGGGTTGAACAGGATGGTCGACACGAACAGCGGCGTCGTCAGCCGGCCGGCGGTCACCGTGCCCCACGGCGCTTCGATACCGACATACGCGTTGCGCGAGAACGTCGTGTCACCGGTGAAGCGGCCGTACTCGCCGGTTTGCGCGCGGAAGAAGCCTTCGATCGTGAAGATCGCCTTGTAGCCGTTGCCCAGATCCTCGGTCCCCTTGAAGCCCCAGTAAGACGTCGACATGCCTCCGCCCGACACGACCACCGCCGTCTTGCCACCCGGAAACTTCTGCGCACCGACCCATTCGTCGACCTGGCCGTAAAGCTGCACGCTCGATTGCGCGAACGCCGACGATGCGCTCGCCAGCGCGGCGACGCATGCGGTGGCCTTGAGAGTAGTCTTCAGCGCGCTGCTGAGGCTTGTGTTCATGGGTTCTCCAATCTTTGTCAAAAAGGTGTGGCTGTGCGAAAGGGGGCGCTCGCGCGAAAGGTTGTTGTTATCCGTTCGATCGTCGAGTCAATCGGGGCGGGTCCATCTTTGCGGACCATTTTTATAAACAAAAATATCGCTGCTTATTGCGGGTATATCGGTCTGATTAGTTTGGTCGGTTATCGGCTTGATACGACACTTTGAGCGGACTGCGGCCGGCGCCTCGAACGCAATGCGGCATGCGGCGAACGGCGCGCCACAGCGTGTGGGAGCGCCTTGAATACGGGCCGATGACGCGACGCGGCAGAATGCCAAGATTTGACGCTGACAGATACTTCGATGCCGAGCGTTTTCAAAAAAGTGTGGCGTCGAAACGTCAGATTGGGCGCTCGGGCGCGGCGGAAGGCGCGCAAGGGATCGCGGGAAGGGATTCGGAGGACGGGTTTTGCGACAGGCGATATGCGGTCGCGTTGCGTGCAAAGCCGGCAGGCTCACCCGTTCAGGTAGCGGCGAACGTGGCCCACATGACGCGAAACGATCGGGTAAATCGCGCTCAGCTAATTGCGATAGGGTGAACCGCCTGGTTGCCGCGGATCGTCGGCTGGACGTTGCATCGGACGCGCGGCGCCGCGCTCTTCGTTGTAGCGGGCGACGTCGGCGCGGATCGAACCGTTGCGCATCGGCATGTTGGACGGGGGATGCGGCACCGGACGCGATTCCGCGCTGACCGGCGTGATCGCGCCGGCATAGCTGGACGGATCGCCGACACGGCGCATGCCGGACTTGTAGCTGCCGAAGCCATAACCGAAATTGGCGTCCGTTATGTTCGGATTGCCGCGCTGCGCGCGTGCGTCACGCCAAGCCGTCGCATTGCGCGAGCCACGCGGAGCGGGCGCACCGCCCGGGCCGGCGTAATGGCCGTCGCCGCGCATCTCCATGCGCGGCGCGTGGCCCCCAGCCTGGTGCGAATAAGCACCGCCGCCATGCGGCACACCTTGCCCCTTCGCATAGGCGAACGAGCACAGCACGGCGATAACCGCGCCCCACACCCAGTGCCTCGTTCTCGACAACCCGTCCACCTTGTGACTCTCACGCCCGAAGACTTGCCTGAAATCCACCGTTCGAGCTGCGATGGACCTGTTGCGGGAGGAGAAATGCGCCGCGTGCCTGCCGCGGCGCAGGGTATCCCTGCGGCCTTTGACTGAGTAATTTATGGTCGTGGGCAGAGGGTGTCGAGCCAAAAAGTGTTAGGTCTCGTCGGTGGATGTAACACCCTGTTACTGCGGCGTTTTTCCGCGCTGGAGCCCTTGTGCGGGGGGCGTCTTTGCGGCTTGCCAAGGGGCGTTTTTACCTACCTCACGCAAGCGCCGTTTGTTGCAAATAAACGCCGCCTGCAACCTCAATGGGTAAACGATTTGTGGCGAGGAAGCACGTCGCCAATACTGAAATCGGGTGGGCCGCCGGGTCAATGCGCAGACATCATTAATCGATTCGGCAAATGAATTTGCGTTTTCAATCGACTTTCGACAACAATAGTCGTTTCACATTGGCACGCACCGCGCCCTGACAGGCCCGTCCCGTGCTTACACCGCGTTATTGAATTGAGATTGCGACATGGCCCGTCCGAAACTCCTTCCCGATAACTTCACGCTGTGCCTCGTCGGCACCGTGATCCTCGCCAGCCTGCTGCCCGTTCATGGACAGGCCGCGGTGGGATTCAACTGGGTGACGAACATCGCGGTCGGCCTGCTGTTCTTCCTGCACGGCGCGAAGCTGTCACGCGAGGCGATCATTGCGGGCGCGACGCACTGGCGCCTTCACCTGGTGGTGCTGCTGAGCACGTTCGCGCTGTTTCCGCTGCTCGGCCTCGCGCTTAAACCGGTCCTTTCGCCTCTGGTCACACCGTCGCTCTACGCCGGCGTCCTCTTCCTCTGCACGCTGCCATCGACGGTCCAGTCGTCGATCGCGTTCACGTCCATTGCCAAGGGCAACGTGCCGGCCGCGGTATGCAGCGCGTCCGCCTCGAGCCTGCTCGGCATCTTCGTTACCCCAGCACTCGTCAGCCTCATCGTGACGAATCAGGCCGCGAGCGGCGGCGCGTCGCCGTGGCATACGATCGGCAACATCGTGCTGCAACTGCTCGTGCCGTTCGTGGCCGGACAGCTGCTGCGCCCGCTGATCGGCAAGTGGATCGAGAAGAATCGCGGCGTGCTGAAGTTCGTCGACCAGGGCTCGATCCTGCTCGTCGTGTACGGCGCGTTCAGCGAGGCCGTCACCGAAGGCCTGTGGCATACGATTCCGCTCTCTGCGCTCGGCGGCCTCGTCGTGGTGAGCTGCGTGCTGCTCGCGCTCGCGCTGGGCATGACGATCTTCGCGAGCAAGCGGCTCGGTTTCAACCGCGCGGACCAGATCACGATCATCTTCTGCGGCTCGAAGAAGAGCCTCGCCGCCGGCGTGCCGATGGCCAAGGTGATCTTCGCGTCGCACGCGGTCGGCGCCGTGGTGCTGCCGCTGATGCTGTTCCATCAGATCCAGCTGATGGTCTGCGCCGCGCTCGCGCAGCGCTGGGGCGCCCGCGACCTCAGCGGCGAGAGCGAGGCGGCGGCGCGGCGACCCGCCGCCGCCGTCGCGCGCCGTTGAACGCACACGCAATGCAAACAGGACATTCATAAGCGCCCTCCCTGAGCGTCGTTTTGATCGTGTGAAGCAAGCCGCCTTCGGGTGGCTTTTTCTTTTGGCGCTTCATTGGCCGTTGTCGTTATTTCACGCGCAAACGCTCTCGCTGTCGCCTCGGCCGGATGGCATAGGACGATTCTGGATGTGCGTCGAAAACGGCGGCCCACCTATTGTTTAGTCTTTTTTACTAAACACTTTAACTTCAGACAACTCCATAAAATACGGGTATTTACCGGTGTTGCTCGGGCGTTTTGCGGGCTGTTTTGGCAGCGTTTTACTATACAATCGCCCGACCTGAACCCGTGCTGCCTCGCCTTGCGCGGCAGCTTCATTCGATGGCCACAACCATCCGCGACGTCGCCCGCGCGGCCAGCGTTTCGATCGGCACCGTGTCGCGCGCGCTCAAAAATCAGCCGGGCCTTTCCGAGGCCACGCGCGAACGCGTCGTCCGAGCGGCGCGCCAACTCGGCTACGATTCGGCGCAGCTGCGTCCGCGCATCCGTCGCCTGACTTTCCTGCTGCATCGTCAGCACAACAACTTCGCCGCGAGCCCGTTTTTCTCGCACGTGCTGCACGGCGTCGAAGACGCGTGCCGCGAACGCGGCATCGTGCCGTCGGTGCTCACCGCCGGGCCGACCGAGGACGTGATTCACCAGATGCGCCTGCACGCGCCCGACGCCGTCACGATCGCCGGCTTCGTCGAGCCCGAAACGCTCGCCACGCTGGTCGCGATGCAACGCCCACTGGTGCTGATCGATCTATGGTCGCCGGGCCTGCGCTCGGTCAATCTCGACAACGCCGGCGGCGCCACCCTCGCGATGCGCCATCTGTTCGCGCAGCAGCGCAAGCGCGTCGCGTTCATCGGCGGCTCGCTCGCGCACTTCAGCATCGCCGAGCGCGCGCTCGGCTACCGGCGCGCGTTCTTCGAAGCGGGGCTGCTGTTCGACCCGTCGCTCGAAGTGACCATCGACGCCGGGCTCGATCCCGACACCGGCGCCGCGCGCGCGATGCAGCGCCTGCTCGACGCGCCGGGCCCGCGCCCCGACGCCGTATTCGCATTCAACGATGCCGCCGCGCTCGCCGCGCTGCGCGTGTGCCTCGCGCGCGGTCTCAGCGTGCCCGACGACATCGCGATCATCGGTTTCGACGACATTCCCGCCGCCGCCCACGCGACCCCGCCGCTATCGACGATCGCTGTCGACAAGGAAGCGCTCGGCCGACGCGGCGTCGAACTGCTGCTCGAAGACTCGCCCGCCGAACTCGAAGTCCGCTTGCCCGTTCAACTCGTTGCCCGTGCCAGTACTTTGGTGAAAACGCCATGACGAAAACCGATCCGCATCACCCTCTCACCGACGTCGTGAAGGCGCCGCCGGTCGCCAGCTTCCGTAAGCGCGAGTTTTTGCTCGCGCACATCGAGGACACGCTGCGCTTCTATGCGCCGAACGTGCTCGACCCGAGCGGCGGCTTCTACCACTTCTTCCGCGACGACGGTTCGGTCTACAACCGCACCACGCGCCATTTGGTGAGCAGTTGCCGCTACGTGTTCAACTACGCGATGGCGTACCGGCAGTTCGGCGACCCGAAGCACCTCGAATACGCGCGCCACGGCCTGCGCTTTCTGCGCGACGCGCACTGGGATTCGCAGCACGAGGGCTACGACTGGGAAATCGAATGGCGCGACGGCAGAAAACGCACGCTCGACGCGACGCGCCACTGCTACGGCCTCGCGTTCGTGCTGCTCGCGTACTCGCATGCGGCGATGGCCGGCATCGAAGAAGCGAAACCGATGATCGGCGCGACCTTCGAACTGATGGAGCACCGCTTCTGGGACCCCGCCGCCGGCCTCTATGCCGACGACGCATCGGCCGACTGGCGCGTCAGCACGTATCGCGGGCAGAACGCGAACATGCATACCACCGAGGCGCTGCTCGCCGCGCACGAGGCGACCGGTCATCTGGTGTATCTCGATCGCGCCGAGCGCGTCGCGTCGAACATCACGCTGCGCCAGGCGAAGCTGTCGCAAGGGCTCGTGTGGGAGCACTTTCACGCGGACTGGTCGGTCGACTGGCATTACAACGAGGAAGACAGCTCGAACATCTTCCGTCCGTGGGGCTTTCAGCCCGGCCATCAAACCGAATGGGCGAAGCTGCTGCTGATTCTCGAACGCTTCCGTCCGCTGCCGTGGCTGCTGCCGCGCGCGATCGAACTGTTCGACGCCGCGATGACGCACGCATGGGACGAAGACCACGGCGGCCTCTACTACGGCTTCGGCCCCGACGGCACCGTGTGCGATCACGACAAGTACTTCTGGGTGCAGGCCGAGACGTTCGCGGCCGCCGCGCTGCTAGGCAAGCGCACCGGCAACGAGCGCTTCTGGGACTGGTACGACGAGATCTGGCGCTATAGCTGGACGCACTTCGTCGACCACAAGTACGGCGCGTGGTATCGCATCCTGACTTGCGACAACCGCAAGTACAGCGACGAAAAGAGCCCGGCCGGCAAGACCGACTATCACACGATGGGCGCGTGCTACGAAGTGCTCGCCCATGCGCTCGGCGAAGACGCGTCGGCTGGATCGACCGCGCCCGCCGCAGCGGTTTCAGCGGAGAAAGCACAATGAGCGCAACCACCGACCTCCCCGTTTTCGTGTCCGCCGGTGACATCCTCACCGACCTCGTGCGCACCGGCGCATCGCATTGGCTGTCGCGTCCAGGCGGCGCCGGCTGGAACGTCGCGCGCTGCGTCGCGCGGCTCGGCCTGCCGACCGCGTGCGCGGGCTCGCTGGGCGTCGATAACTTCTCCGACGAGCTGTGGGACGCGAGCGTCGCCGCCGGGCTCGACATGCGCTTCCTGCAGCGCGTCGAGCACCCGCCGCTGCTCGCGATCGTGCATCAGACGCATCCTCCCGCGTACTTCTTCATGGGCGAGAACAGCGCCGACCTCGCGTTCGATCCAGCCAGGCTACCGGCCGGCTGGATGAACGCAGTGAAATGGGCGCACTTCGGCGGCATCAGCCTCGTGCGTCAGCCGCTCGGCGATACGCTCGCGGCGCTCGCCGCCGAGTTGCGCTCGCACGGCGTGAAGATCAGCTTCGATCCCAACTATCGCAATCTGATGGAGCACGGCTACGAGCCGACCTTGCGCCAGATGGCCGCGCTCGCGGATCTGATCAAGGTATCGGACGAAGACTTGCGCATGTTCTTCAAGACCAGCGACGAAGCCGCCGCGCTCGCGCAATTGCGCGCGATGAATCCGGCCGCCACCGTGCTCGTCACCCGCGGCCCCGACACGGCGATGCTGCTCGACGGCGCCGCGGTGATCGAGGCTAAGCCGCCGCGCGTCGAAGTAGTCGATACGGTCGGCGCGGGCGATGCGTCGATCGGCGGCCTGCTGTTCAGCCTGATGAGCGCGCCGCAACGCGGATGGCCCGAGCATCTCGCATTCGCGCTCGCCGCAGGCGCGGCGGCTTGCGGCCATGCCGGCGCGCACGCGCCGACGCTCGACGAGGTGGTCGCGCTGCTGTAAAACGCGGCGCTGTAATTCTGCTGCCTTGGGGCGCGCGTAGCGTGACGGGTGTCGAGCACGTCGCGCGGCGCGAAGCCGCCCTGGGCGGGAACCGATCCCGCCACGCCGTGCTAGGATGAAAATATCGAAACCTTTGCGAAAAGGAGCGAGGCCATGGAGGACGTCACCTACACAAAAGGGATCTACACGGCCACTGCGTCGATAAGAGAAGTCGCACAGGACGCCTTTCAAGGTGTCGTCACCCTCGCGCGCGACGAGGGCGAACCCAGCGAAGATCAGGAGACCACGCTCTACGAAGTCGACTCGACGTCGTCGACGCCGGGAGAAGCGCTCGAAGAAGCCAAAGCGCTCGCACATCGAATCCTCGGGGAAATCGAACTGTAGGCCGAACCAAGGCGCAGCAGCGTGCTCGCGCATTGGCGCACCGCTGCGGGGTCGGCCGGCTGGAGGCGATCATGTCTGAACAGCTGTTCCAATACGGCGTGTATTCGATTCACGTTCGTCCGCTCGAGCTGAGCGGCGCGCGCTGGGACGCGGAATACGAAATCCGTCATCGCGAGAAGCCCGTCAAGCCGTGGACCACGGTCGGCGGCGACGCGGGCTTTGCCGAGCAGGCCGAAGCGGTGGAAAGCGCGCATCGGCAGGCCGTCGACGATATCGAGCACGGCGCGGGGATTCCGAAGCCGCACGTGTTTCCGTAAGCGGTTGTCGACGCGCTTTTTGAGGTCGCGTCGAGATTCGCCGTGGCGGCCTTGAGCGCTGCGCGTCGCCACGCAAGATAACGCTGAGCTGTCAGCGATAGTCGAGCGTGTCGACGACCTTGGTGATCTTCCAGATTCCGTTTTCCTGGCGCAAAAACACGATATTGGTCTGTTTGTCTTTCAAGCCGAACGTAACAGCCACGAGCGCCACGCTGTCGAGCATGAAGACTGGATGCACCGCTATATGCCCGGCCCAATCTTTCTCGTCGAAGTCTTGCACTTTCGTGAAGTACTCCGCATCTTCGGACAATTTGTTGGCCTGATATTGCTTTCGTAATAAATCGACGGTTGGTTTTGCAACGTGCCTGTATATCTCCTTGTCCATGATCGGATAGTCGCGGTCTGCGGCCAGGCGCGGAATGAACCATGCGTAGAAATCTCTTACGCGGGTCTCGGGAGTTGCTTGTTCGGCGTGGGTCGCATTTCCTGCATATGAGGTGCCGTTAAAAATCAGCAACAGCGCGGCGATAAAAATCGCCAGATATTTTCTCATGGATGCAACCTCAATCGTGGCGATAGATCTTGTAATCCGGTCGTGCGGACCGGTAATCGGAACCGGGATAGAAGCCACGCCACTGCTTGAAATCGGAAATCCAGTATTGTCCATCGTACATTGCCATATGTCCGTGCGGATGCAAATGGATGCCGTCGATCACGATTACATCGCCTTTTTGGGGAGAGGCTGTCGATACCGCGCGAAACCCAGCGTGAGCCAACGAAAGCCCGTAGTCTTTCGCGGACCGGGTGCGAGCCAATACAATTCCGCCTCGCTCAATTGCTTCTCTAACGTACCGGGCGCATTCTCCACGGCTCACTGGTCTTGCATTCGATTGCAAATAGTTAACAGCAGCGGTCTTATCCCACGACATATCAGATTATTTCAATCATATTTTGATTTCGGAATGGTACAGTAAATTAAGAAAACAAACCAAGACATTTGATTATCTCGAAAACAATTTAAATTGAGATAGCTTTTCCGAATAAAAATAACCCTCGTCACTACCATGCTAGTGACGAGGTAAATCAAGCTGATCGGCACGGTCCAGTCAACTACATGAGCCTTGTCATATAACGTCGGAATGCTGAATGTCATTCGCAAAACTGCAAGGCAACGGCGCCGCTTCGCCCCTCTCTACCCCCTCTCGCGCCATGCTACGCTGTGCCTGTATTGATCCCCACGAGCGCGTGATGGCAACCGAACCGTCAGACCGTTTTTCCACGCTCGGCGACCCCGACACCGACACGAGCGCGCCGAGGCGCCACCCACGCGGCAGCCGCGAAATGCGGCTCGACGATCGCGTGGTGATCGCGCACGGCATGCCGACACCGTTGTGGCAAGACCTGTATCACCGCGCGCTCGGCGTGCGCTGGCCGGTGTTCTTCGTGTCGCTCGCGCTGCTGTTCCTGCTGCTCAACACCGTCTTCGCGATGCTCTACATGCTCGGCGACGCTCCGATCGCGAATCTGTTTCCGAAGGGCTTCGGCGGCGCGTTCTTCTTTAGCGTCGAAACGCTCGCGACGGTCGGCTACGGCGACATGCATCCGCAAACCGTCTACGCGCACTGGATCGCGACGCTGGAAATCTTCATCGGCATGTCCAGCATCGCGTTGGCGACCGGGCTGATCTTCGCGCGCTTTTCGCGGCCGCACGCGAAGATCATGTTCGCGCGCTATGCGGTGATCCGGCCGATCGACGGCCGCATGACGTTGATGGTGCGCTCGGCCAACGCGCGTCAAAACGTGATCGCCGAGGCACGCGCGCGGCTGCGCATCATGCGTCTGGAGACCTCGATCGAAGGCTTTACGCTTCGCAAGCTCTACGACCTCACGCTGGTACGCGACCAGCACCCGGTGTTCAAGCTCGGCTGGACGCTGATGCACATCATCGACGAAGCGAGTCCGCTGTTCGGCGAAAACGCCGAATCGTTGAAGGGCCGCGACGTGTCGCTGCTGCTCACGCTCGAAGGCATCGACGAATCGACGTCGCAAACCATGCAGGCGCGCCACATGTGGACCTGCGACCAGATCGTCTGGCAGCACCGGTTCGTCGACATCATGAGCGAGCAAGACGGCGTGAGCCACATCGACTATTCGCACTTCGACGAGATCGTGCCGCTCGATGCGGCGCCGCTCCAACCCGACATCGCGGCGAACACCGCGCAGTAGCAATAGCCACAGTCCCATTCGACGCCCCACGATACCCAGGGGATACCCGAAGCGCGCCGCCGCATGGCAAATCCGGCTCAAAAGCGGGCCGAAACGCGCGAGTCATCGCGCCCATTCGTGCACGTCCGATTAAAGAAGAAATAATTCACTCCCGCGAGCGCTAAAAAATAGAGTCTCTTTCGCTGCGCGTCATCGGTGACCCCACCATCCGCGCGCCGAGCCAGAACATTGGAGACTCCCCATGACCGCTCGCCTGCCCATCGACGGCACGCCCGCTCTCGCCGACTACAAGCTTTCCGACAATCTCACCGCGACGCGCGGCCGGATCTTTCTGACCGGCACCCAGGCGCTCGTGCGCCTCCCTCTGATGCAGCGCGCGCTCGACAAAACCCGCGGCCTGAACACCGCCGGCTTTATCAGCGGCTATCGCGGCTCGCCGCTCGGCATGGTCGATCAGCAACTGTGGAAGGCGAAAAAACTGCTCACCGCGAGCGATGTCCGCTTTCTGCCCGCGATCAACGAAGAACTCGGCGGCACCGCCGTGCTCGGCACGCAGCGCGTCGAAGCCGATCCCGAGCGCACCGTCGACGGCGTATTCGCGATGTGGTACGGCAAGGGCCCGGGCGTCGACCGCGCGGGCGATGCGCTGAAGCACGGCAACGCGTACGGCTCGTCGCCGCACGGCGGCGTGCTGGTGGTCGCGGGCGACGATCACGGCTGTGTGTCGTCGTCGATGCCGCATCAGAGCGACTTCGCGATGATGGCGTGGCATATGCCGGTGGTGAATCCGTCGAACATCGCGGACATGCTCGAATTCGGCCTGTACGGCTGGGCGTTGTCGCGCTTCTCGGGCGCGTGGGTCGGCTACAAGGCGATTTCGGAGACCGTCGAATCGGGCTCGACCGTCGATCTCGACGCGCTGCAAACCGAATGGGCACCGCCGCAGGAATTCGAAGCACCAGCCGGCGGTTTGCACAACCGCTGGCCCGATCTGCCGAGCCTGACGATCGAAGCGCGTCTGCACGCGAAGCTCGACGCGGTGCGCCAGTTTGCGCGCATCAACAGCATCGACAAATGGATCGCGCCGAGCCCGCACGCGAACGTCGGCATCGTCACGTGCGGCAAGGCGCATCTCGATCTGATGGAAGCGCTGCGCCGGCTCGATCTGACGGTCGCCGATCTCGACGCGGCCGGCGTGCGCATCTACAAGGTCGGGCTGTCGTTTCCGCTGGAGATGACACGCATCGACGCGTTCGTATCGGGCCTGTCGGAAGTGCTCGTGATCGAAGAGAAGGGCCCCGTGATCGAGCAGCAGATCAAGGACTATCTGTACAACCGCACGCAAGGCACGCGGCCGGTCGTGATCGGCAAGCACGCCGAAGATGGCACGTTGCTGCTGTCGTCGCTCGGCGAATTGCGGCCGTCGCGCATCCTGCCGGTGTTCGCGAACTGGCTCGCGAAGCACAAGCCGGCGCTCGATCGCCGCGAACGCGTCGTCGATCTGGTCGCGCCGCAGATCCTGTCGAACGCGGCGGACAGCGTGAAGCGCACGCCGTACTTCTGCTCCGGCTGTCCGCACAACACGTCGACGAAAGTGCCGGATGGCTCGATCGCGCAGGCCGGCATCGGCTGTCACTTCATGGCGTCGTGGATGGAGCGCGATACGACCGGGCTGATTCAGATGGGCGGCGAAGGCGTCGACTGGGCCGCGCATTCGATGTTCACGAAGACCCGCCACGTGTTCCAGAATCTCGGCGACGGCACCTACTTTCACTCGGGCATTCTCGCGATCCGCCAGGCGGTCGCCGCGAAAGCGACGATCACCTACAAGATCCTCTATAACGACGCGGTCGCGATGACGGGCGGTCAACCCGTCGACGGCAGCATCTCGGTGCCGCAGATCGCGCGACAGGTCGAAGCCGAAGGCGTGTCGCGCTTCGTCGTGGTCAGCGATGAGCCCGAGAAATACGACGGTCATCACGGCCAGTTTCCGCCGGGCACGACGTTTCACCATCGCAGCGAAATGGACGCGGTGCAGCGCGAGTTGCGCGACACCGACGGCGTGACCGTGCTGATCTACGACCAGACCTGCGCGGCCGAAAAGCGCCGTCGTCGCAAGAAAGGCGAATTCCCCGATCCGAACAAGCGGCTCTTCATCAACGAAGAAGTCTGCGAGGGCTGCGGCGATTGCGGCGTGCAGTCGAACTGTTTGTCGGTGGAACCGGTGGAAACCGCGCTCGGTCGCAAGCGCCGCATCGATCAGTCGTCGTGCAACAAGGACTACTCGTGCGTGAACGGCTTTTGCCCGAGCTTCGTCACCGTCGAAGGCGGCACGCTGAAAAAGGCCGCAGGCGTCGCATTCGATCCGCAGGCGCTCGCCGCCCAAGTCAACGCGTTGCCGATTCCCGCGACGCCACTCGATGCCGCGCCGTACGACATCCTCGTCACCGGAGTGGGCGGCACCGGTGTCGTGACGGTCGGCGCATTGATCAGCATGGCCGCGCACCTCGAAGGCAAGAGCGCGTCGGTGCTCGACTTCATGGGCTTCGCGCAGAAGGGCGGCTCGGTGCTGTCGTTCGTGCGCTTTGCCGCGCGCGACGAATGGCTGAACCAGGTGCGCATCGACACGCAGCAGGCCGACGTGCTACTCGCCTGCGACATGGTGGTCGGCGCGAGCGCCGATGCGCTGCAGACGGTGCGGCATGGCCGCACGCGCATCGTCGTCAACACGCATGCGATTCCGAACGCGAGCTTCGTGCAGAACCCCGACGCGACGCTGCATGCCGACGCGCTGATCGACAAGATGCGTCACGCGGCCGGTGCAGAGCGCATGTCTACGTGCGACGCGCAAGCGCTCGCTACGCGTTTTCTCGGGGACACGATCGGCGCGAACATTCTGATGCTCGGTTTCGCGTGGCAGCTCGGTTTGGTGCCGGTATCGTTCGCCGCGATGATGCGCGCGATCGAACTGAACAACGTCGCCGTGCAGATGAACCAGCTCGCGTTTTCGATCGGGCGCATGGCCGCGGCTGATCCGGCCGCGCTCGAATCGCTGTGGCAGTCGCGCCATGCGCCGAAGCCGGGCGTGCGGGTCGATACGCTCGACGAGCTGATCGCGCATCGTGAAGCACGTCTGCTCGCGTATGGCGGTGCCGCTTACGTGAAGCGCTATCGCACGCTAGTCGATACGGCTCGCCGCGCGGAAACGGCCGTCGATAAGACGAGCGAGCGGGTGACACGTGCAGTCGCGACGACGTTCTATCGGCTGCTCGCGGTGAAGGATGAGTACGAAGTCGCACGTCTGCATACGGATGCCGCGTTCCGCGAAGCGCTCGAAGCGCAGTTCGAGGGCGCTGCCGGCAAGGACTTCACGATCCGCTTCAACCTCGCGCCGCCGACGCTTACGCGCGCGCAGCCCGGCGCCGTGCCCACGAAGAAGACCTATGGTCAGTGGATGTGGCCCGTGCTCGGCCTGCTCGCGAAATGGCGAGGTCTTCGCGGCACGGCGCTCGATCCGTTCGGCCGCACACTCGAGCGCAAGATGGAGCGCGAACTCGCGAGCGATTACGAAACCACGCTGCAACGCGCACTGGCAAAACTCGACGCGAGCCATCTCGACGACGTCGCGAAACTCGCTGAACTGCATGCGCGCGTACGCGGTTATGGGCACGTGAAGCTGGCGAATCTGGCGGGGGTCAAGCGTGGTGAACGCGACCTCGCCGCGCGCCTCGGCATCGATGCTGCGACGGGTGTCGCGGTGAAGAAGTCACTCGAGGAAATGAAGGGCGCCGGGCAATTGCGCGGCATTCCGGTGGTCGTCGCGAAGTAAGTACGTTCGTTGCGCTGCTCGGTTTTACGTCGCGTCGAGCAGCGCCCTCACCTGCATCACTTTCGCCGGATCGACGGGCGCGAGTCCGTTGCCGTTCACGCGCACGCCGGAGCCGAAATGGACGGCCTCGACGTGCGTGTTGCTCACGAAGTCCTCGACCGCATCGACCGTCAAGCCGGCACCGGCGAGCACCGTGCACGGCGAGCCTTCAGCCTGCCGCACCAGCTCGCTGACCACGGCTTGCGCCTGCAGCACCGACGGCTTTCCGCCCGACGTCAGCACGTTCGTCACCGCGTCGAAACCGAGCAATACATCGAGCGCTTCGCGCAGATCGCGCGCTTCATCGAACGCGCGATGGAACGTGATCGCTAGTCCATCGGCAGCTTCGCACGCGCGCGCGAGACCTTCTCGGTCGATCGCGCGCTCGGCATCCAGCATGCCGATCACGATGCCGTTCGCGCCCGCCGCCTTCACCGCACGGATGTCGCGCAGCATCACCGCGTAGTCGTCGGCGTCGTAGACGAACGAGCGGCTATGCGGCCGCACGATCACGTTCACGGGGATGCGGACCGCGGCTACCACCGCCTCGATCAAGCCCACACTCGGCGTCAGACCGCCCTCGCCCATCGCGGTCACCAGTTCGAGACGGTCGGCACCGGCTTGCGCGGCAGCGCGCGCATCGGCGACGGTCGTGGCAATCACTTCGAGCAGCACGGACATGAGCGCAGGCTGATTTCGATTAAAACGACAT
The DNA here is from genome assembly GCF_046543485.1 of Paraburkholderia sp. EG304. Classification (NCBI taxonomy): domain Bacteria; kingdom Pseudomonadati; phylum Pseudomonadota; class Betaproteobacteria; order Burkholderiales; family Burkholderiaceae; genus Paraburkholderia; species Paraburkholderia sp. EG304. The sequence continues at coordinate 363,048 of NZ_JBKGUA010000002.1, forward strand.
CATGTCAGATGCGCGCGCCCCGTTCGTCCTCGACCCAATCGATATCGCCGCACAGCACGCAGGTCTCGCTGCCCACGCGCGTCGCCACCGACAGCGTCACACACGGCAACGCCTCGTTGATCGACAGATACGGCCGCGTCACGTGCACGCGCTCCGGCGCATTGATCGCGACGCTGAAGTACGGCCGACGCAGCCAGTTCGCGCCCTGCGCGTCGGCGAGCGGCAGAAAGCGCGTTTCGTGCGCCGCGCGATCGGCGCGCAGCACGACGTTGCGGCCAGCTTGGCGGCCCTTCGCATCGAGCAGAAAACAGCGCGCCGCGTGATCGAGCGCGAGGAAATTCCAGCACACCTCGTCGAGCGGCTCTCCGGCGGCGAGACGCTCCGCGGCGCGCTCGAACGCGCGCAGATACGGCGCGAGCCGGATCGCGCTGCGCCGCTCGCGCGCCTCGGCCTGCGCGCGATAACGCTCGGTGACTTCGCCGATGCAAATCGCCGTGTGGATCGCATCGGCAATACCGGGACTCGGCCGGCCGAAGAAAAACCCCTGCACGAAGTCCGCATTGCAGGCGAGCGCCATCTGCGCTTCATGCTCGGTCTCGACGCCCTCGATCAGCACGAGCTTACCCGCCTCATGCAGCAGCGACACGAGCCCCGGCAGGATCGTCGCCATGTCGGCGCGATGCGCGGCGTGCGACAGCATGATGCGGTCGAGCTTCACGATATCGGGATTCAGTTGCCAAATCCGCTCGATGTTCGAATGGCCGGCACCGAAATCATCGAGCGCGATCAGGAAGCCGCGCTCGCGGAACTCGCGCACCGCGTCGGCGAGTCGATCGAGATCTTCGGCGCGCTGCTCGAGCACTTCGAGCACGACACGCCGCGGCGACAGATCGAGCCGCCGCAGATTGGCCAGCAAAGCGGCCGCGAGATACGGGTCGGTCAGCACGCCCGGATGCACGTTCAGGAACAACCATTCGCGCTCCGCGCCGAGCACCTTGAAGTTCTCCAGATGCAGCGTCTGCGCGAGCCGGTCGATCTGCAGCGCGTCGCCGAGGCGCGCGGCCTCGCCGAACACGTCGAGCGGCGACACCGCGCGATCGAGCGCGTCGTGCGCGCGCAGCAAGCCCTCGTAGCCAACCGCGCGCAGGTGCGACAAACTGAAAATCGGCTGGAACACGCTAGTCAGCGTCAGTTCGCCGTGCTGCACCGAATAGCGTCGAAGGCCCGAGGTCACCTCGACCTCGAAGCCGTGCGGCACGCTTGCCGCCCTGTCCTGTTGCGCAGTCGTCATGCAATCCTCTCACGCGAGAACCGGCCGGTCAGAACGCGAACGGCAACTAGACCGACACCGTCTCTCAAATGTGCGTCATCGTTACCGGTTAAGCAAGGTCCATGCGCACGCTGGCGCACACTGTGCTGTAATTCGCCCGAAAGATTGCACCGGCGACAGTGTTCGTGCGCCGCCCGGGGGCGTGGCGCGCACCGATGCGGTGCGCGGATGGCCCCTTGATCCACCCGGAATTCACGATGGAAATAGTCTTCACCGTTCTGATCCTGCTACTGGCCGTCGCCGCGTCCGGTGTGCTGACCCGCGCGCTGCCGTTCAAGCTGCCGTTGCCCCTCGTGCAGATCGCGATCGGCGCGATCCTCGCATGGCCTCGCCTCGATCTGCACGTCGCGTTCGATCCGGAGATCTTCATGCTGCTGTTCATTCCGCCGCTGCTGTTCGCGGATGGCTGGCGCATTCCGAAGCGCGAGTTCTTCATGGCGCGCCGCGCGATCCTCATGCTCGCGCTGGGTCTCGTGTTCATGACGGTGCTGGTCGTCGGTCACTTCGTGCACGTGCTGGTGCCGCAGATCTCGCTGCCGGTCGCGTTCGCGCTCGCCGCAGTGCTGTCGCCCACCGACGCGGTCGCGCTGTCGGGTATCGCCGGCAAGGGCAAGATTCCGGGGCAGCTGATGCATATCCTCGAAGGCGAGGCGCTGATGAACGACGCGTCGGGCCTCGTCGCGCTGAAGTTCGCGATCGCCGCTGCGCTGACCGGGGCGTTCTCGCTGCGTGCGGCGTCGGTGAGCTTCGTGGTCATCGCGGTAGGCGGCCTCGCGGTCGGCGCAGCGGTGAGTGCGGTGTTCAGCTTCGTGTCCGCGCGTTTCCTGAATCTCACCGAGGAAGCCGATCCCGCGCCGGGCGTCGTGATGACGCTGCTGATTCCGTTCGCCGCCTATCTGACCGCCGAGCGCTTCGAGCTGTCGGGCATTCTCGCCGCGGTCTCCGCCGGCATGATGATGAATTACGCGAGCATCATGGAAAAGTGGCAGGTCGCCTCACGCGTGCGGGCCACGAGCACGTGGACGATGATCGAGTTCGTGTTCAACGGCATGGTGTTCATCATGCTCGGCCTGCAGTTTCCGCACATCCTCGGCCGCGCGCTGCTCGATGCGCACGAAACCAACGACGCGCAGGTCGTGCTGCTGATCGGCTATATCGTTGCGGTGGCGCTCGCGCTGTACGCGATGCGCTTCGCGTGGGTGTGGCTGCTGCGCTGGTTCGCGAGCCGCGGCGCGACGAAACACGGTGTCGCGAACGCGGTGCCGGGGTTGCGCATGGTGTCGGTGACGACGGTAGCCGGCGTGCGCGGCGCGGTGACGCTCGCGGGCGTGCTGTCGCTGCCGGAGGTGCTGCCTAACGGCACGCCGCTGCCGGGACGCGACCTCGCGATCTTCATTGCGTCGGGCGTGATCCTGCTGTCGCTGCTGGTGGCGGTCGTCGCGTTGCCGCTGCTGCTGCGCGGCTGGCGGCGCGGCAAGGACCCGCATGCGGCAGAAGAAGCGCTCGCGCGCACGCTGGCCGCGCAATCGGCGATTCGCGCGATCGATCATCTGCACGAAACCGAGTGCGCGGACCTCGAGGAATCGGCGCAGGCCTATGCGACCGATGTGACCGCGCGCGTGATGGACCTGTACCGCCGCCGCCTCGCATCACTCGACGACGACCAGGCGCCACGCGAACTCGCGCGCCGTGCGGATGCGCTCGAATTCCGCATGAAGCTCGCGGCGATGCGCGCCGAGCGCAAGACGCTGCTCGATTTGCGCGACTCCCAGCGTATCAACGACGAGACGATGAACAAGCTGATGCGCGAAGTGGATCTGTCGGAGACGGCGCTGACCGCGCGCAAAAGGTAGAAGGTAGGAGGTAGGAGTTCGCTGCTGGATCGAGCTCGGCACCGGCGCTTGAAATGCCGGTGCCGATAAAAGACGCTCAGGCCACCGGCCCTTGCGTCGGCTTCCTTCTCAACAGCGCGTACAGAATGATCGCGCCGAACGTCGCTGTGCCGATGCCGCCGAGCCCGAAGCTGCCGAGCTTCAGCGAGAAGTCGCCGGCGCCGAGCACGAGCGTGACGGCCGCGACGATCAGATTGCGGTTATCGGAGAAGTCGACCTTGTTGACGACCCAGATGCGCGCGCCCGTCACCGCGATCAGCCCGAACACGACGATCGACACGCCGCCCAGCACCGGCCCCGGAATCGTCTGGATCACCGCGCCGAACTTCGGCGAGAAGCCGAGCACGAGCGCGATCAACGCGGCGATCACGAACACCAGCGTCGAATAGATCTTCGTGACCGCCATCACGCCGATGTTTTCCGCGTATGTGGTCACGCCGGTGCCGCCCGCGAAGCCCGATACGACCGTCGCGAGCGCGTCGCCGAGAAACGCGCGGCCGATGTAACGGTCGAGGTTCTGTCCCGTCATCGCGCTGACGGCCTTGATGTGGCCGAGGTTTTCGGCGACGAGGATCACCGCGATCGGCGCGAGCAGCGTCATCGCGTGCGGGTCGAACACCGGCGACATGAAGTGCGGCATGCCGAACCACGCGGCGTTCTGGACGATCGAGAAATCGATCGGCTTGCCCATGCCGAGGCCGTTCGTGACGATCGCGTAGATGACGTAGGCGAGCAGCAGGCCGATCAGGATGAGCAGACGCTGCAGCATGCCGCGCGTGAACACCGCGACCGCGCCGACACACAGCACCGTGACGAGCGCCATCCACGATTCGAAATTGCTGCCGCTCACGCCATGCACGGCGATCGGCGCGAGGTTCAGACCGATCACGCAGACGATCGCGCCGGTCACGACCGGCGGCATCAGCGTTTCGATCCAGGCCGTGCCGACCGCCGACACGATCAGCCCGATCACCCCGTACGCAACACCGCACGCGATGATGCCGCCCAACGCGACCGGAATGTTCGGGTTCGCGCCGTGTCCACCGTAGCCGGTCACCGCGATCACGAGACCGATGAACGCGAAGCTCGAACCGAGGTAGCTCGGCACGCGCCCGCCGACGAGCACGAAGAACAACAGCGTGCCGATGCCCGACATGAAGATGGCCAGGTTCGGATCGAAGCCCATCAGCAGCGGTGCGAGCACGGTCGAGCCGAACATTGCGACGACGTGCTGGACGCCCATCGCGAACATCTGCGGCCAGCCGAGCCGTTCGTCGATGCCGACGATGCCGCCCTCGGCGGCGGCAGGCTGGCGGCGCCAGCGGGGGAAATAGGATGCGGCCATCGCGGGAATTCTCCTCAGGGTCGGCGTGGTGTATGCCGATCACGCGCTGCGGCGTGGGTCCGGCGAAGTTACGCGCGAGTTTACGGAGAGCGATAAGGGCTGGCAAGCAGGCTATGAAGCGGGCCATGAAGCAGGCCATGAAGCGGGTTGACAAGCACGGCTCGGGTGCGCGTCACTCCGCGCCGCGCGCGTCGATATCCGGCGTCACAGCGGCGCTGGCCGGCGAAGAGTCGCCCATCGTCGCGCCGTACGCCATCACCCGATTGCGACCGGCATCCTTCGCGCGATACAGCGCCTGGTCGGCGGCGTCGACCAGCGCGCGGCTGGTCGCGAACGCCGCGCCCTGAGCGGTGGCCGCTCCCGCGCTCACCGTCAGCACGTGATGCGTGCTGGCCACATGGCGGCATTGCAGCGCCTGCACCGCCGCGCGAATCTGCTCGGCGATCCGCTGCGCGCCCGCCGCATCCGTGTCCGGCAGCAGCACCGCGAACTCCTCGCCGCCGAACCGCGCGGCCGTGTCGCCCGGACGCCGCACGTTCTGCGCGATGCAGCGAGCGACGCCGATCAGCGCTTCGTCGCCGGCCGAATGACCGTACAGGTCGTTGAAGCCTTTGAAGTTGTCGACATCGATCAGCAGCAGCGACAGCGGCCTGCCGTTGCGCTGCGCGCGTCGCCATTCGTCGTTCACGTGCTCCTCGAACGTGCGGCGGTTGTTCAGGCCGGTCAGCCCGTCCGTGCGCGCCAGTTCGCGCAGTTCTTCCTCGGCCGCGCGGCGCAAACGCAACTGGCGTGAGAACAGGATCGCGAGCGCGATGATCGTCACGTCGAGCGCGACGATCAGCGTGCCGATGATCCATGCGCGCCGCCGCCATTGAACGTAGATGTCGCGCGTGGACAACGCGACGTCGAGGATCAGCGGAAAGCCGTCGATGTGGCGGAACGCGTACCAGCGCTCGACGCGGTCGATCGCCGCGGTGCCGAAGAAGTCGCCGCTCGGCTGCTTGACGAAGCGCGAGAAGTTGGCCGTGCCGGTCAGGTTGATGCCGATCGTTTTCGGATCGTAGGGACGGCGCATCAGCATCGTGCCGTCGCTGAGCATCAATGCCATCGAGCCGCTCGGCCCGAGCTTCATGCCGTCGAACAGCCGATGGAAATACGTGAGCCGCAGCGTGCCGACCACCACGCCGCCGAAGCTGCCGTCGGGTCTCGAGATGCGCCGGCTCAGCGCGATGCGCAGGTCCTCGTCGGTGCCGCTCTGGCTGAACGGGCGGCTGATGTACAGGCCGACGTCGGGCGAAGCGCGCTGAACCTTGAAGTAATCGCGGTCAGCGTGGCTGTGTTCGCGTGGCGGCCACGCGCGTGAATCGAAACGCACGTTGCCGTTCTCGTCGAGCACAAATACCGAGCCCATGTCCTGTGCGCTGATCGCGCCGTCGAACAGCACCATCTGGCGGATCGCCGGCGGCAGATCGAGCACGCCCGGCTGCTTGAGTCCGTCGATCACCGCGCGCAGCGACAGGTCGTAAATCTCGAGATTGCGCGACACGTCGCGTTGGACCAGCAGGGATATGTTGCCGATGGAGTCCTGCGCGCGCCGCAACGCGTCTTCGCGCATCTGTGCGAGCAGCGACACGGCGATCGCGAGGATCGCGCCGGCCAGCAAGACACTGATCGCAATCACGTTGTTCGGTCCGCGCGTCACCATGCGTTTTTGGTTTTTGACTTGCGCTGAAAGTCGCGCGTGAAGAGGTGGCCGCGTCCCGGCAATACCGTCAATTACGCGACCTACGAAAACGTTAGCGTAACAGACATGACGCATTGGCAAACGTTTGCATAGTCAGATTCTTGCCCGCGGGGGTCTGCGCCCGATCGCCAGATTATCCAGGCGCCATCCAGATTATTCGGATAGCAAATGCATATTGGCTGGATAGTTGGCCTCTTCACTTGGGTATTCAATCGAGCCTGTCACGTTCAAACGATTGGACACAAGGAGGGAGACACATCATGAGCGAGAAGCGCAGCGCCTCCGAATGGCGCGAATTCGTTAGCGGCTGTCTGGACTTTCGCCCGGCGGAAGGCGTGTACCGGATTGCCCGAGAGATGTTCACGGAGCCCGAGTTGTTCTCGCTTGAGATGGAGCACATCTTCGAGAAGGCCTGGATATATGCGTGCCACGAAAGCGAGATCGCCAACAGGAACGATTTCCTGACGATGCGGGCGGGCCGCCAGCCGCTGATCATCTCGCGCGACGGCGCCGGCAACCTGAACGCGATAATCAACGCGTGCCAGCACCGCGGCGCGACGCTCACGCGGATGAGCAAGGGCAACCAGTCGACCTTCACGTGCCCGTTCCACGCATGGTGCTACAAGAACGACGGCCGCCTCGTGAAGGTGAAGGCGCCCGGCGAGTACTGCGACGACTTCGACAAGTCGGTGCGCGGCCTGAAAAAAGCGCGCATCGCGAGCTACAAGGGCTTCGTGTTCGTGAGCCTCGACGTCGACGGCACCGACACGCTCGAAGATTATCTCGGCGACGCGCGCATTTTCTTCGACATGATGGTCGCGCAGTCGCCGACCGGCGAGCTCGACGTACTGCCCGGCAAGTCGACCTATGCGTTCGACGGCAACTGGAAGCTGCAGAACGAGAACGGTCTCGATGGTTACCACGTGAGCACTGCGCACTACAACTACGTTGCGACCGTGCAGCATCGCAGCGAGTCGAATGCGAAGAAAGGCGATACCCCCGGCGGCACGCTCGACTACAGCAAGCTCGGCGCCGGCGACAGCGAAACCGACGACGGCTGGTTCGCTTTCGGGAATGGCCACAGCGTACTGTTCAGCGACATGCCGAATCCGCAGGTGCGTCCCGGCTACGAAAGCGTGATGCCGCGCCTCGTCGAAGCCTATGGTAAGGACAAGGCTGAATGGATGATGCACCGGCTGCGCAACCTGAACGTCTAACAGTCAGGTACTGAAGCCGTTTCACGATTCCGCCAATGACAATTTCGATGCGGGTTATCACGGTGTCTTCTATGCGACCGCACTTGAAGGGCTCTCATACGGGCGCGAAGTCGTTTTGTTGTGGCAACCGAATGGCCTGCAGTCGGGCCAGACGTTCTCGCCTCGAGGCTGGCAGCCGATGGGGCGCTCGCGTGAGATCTTTGAGTATCGTTGCAGCAGGTCGGCGAAGATAAGTCTCACCGAGTTCGTGAGCATCAAGGACGCGATCAGAACGTGCGTGCGCTAAAGCGTGTGAAGCAGTGACGTTGACGGAAGTTGTGGACACGGCTATCCCCTGCATCCCGAGGAGGAGGATCGAACTCCCGACCTTCGCATTGCGAATGTAAAAACCGCGCTATATACACCAACGGATCTAGCGCCGTTCACGATTATTTGCCACAATTCCGCCACACTCCATTCGAGCAAGCACCGAGAAATGCCGACCATACGAAAGCGCGGCCATTACCAGTGGGAGGCACAGGTACGCCGTCGCGGCTACCCCGCACAAAGTAAGACCTTCAACACCAAGGCGGACGCGGAAGCTTGGGCCGGTATGATCGAATCGGAAATGTCGCGCGGTATATGGGTCAGCCGCAGCGAGGCCGAGACAACAACTCTCTATGAGGCACTGGAACGCTACGAGGACGAAATCTCGCTGGCGAAGAAGGGGGCTGCGCAGGAATTGTCGGTTCTAAAGACCTGCAAGGCAGTCGACCTCGCAAAGCGGCCGCTAGCAACGATTCGCAGCGCGGACATAGCAAAGCTCCGGGACGAATGGCTGAAGGACTATAAGCCCGCGACGGTCCTGCGCCGCTTGGCGGTCCTTGTCCCATGTATTCAGCATCGCCCGCAAAGAATGGGGCATGGATAGCTTGTCGAATCCGGTCGAACTGGTCCGCAAGCCGCAACCTAACAACGCTCGCACTCGGCGCATTGCCGTCAACAACGCATCACTCAACACGGTAGACGGAGAAGAATCCGACCCGCAACGTGCTACACAAGACGGCGAACTCGAAAGGGTAGCCAATGCTAGCGGTTCGACACTGCTCCCTTCCATCATCTGGCTGGCCGTCGAGACCGCGATGCGCCGGGGTGAAATCGTGTCCCTATTGTGGGTGAATGTAGACCTCAATCGCCGCGTCGTGCACCTGCCTTCAACGAAAAACGGAGACGCTCGCGACGTACCACTATCTTCGCGCGCCGTTGCTGTTCTTCAGGCGCTGAAAGATGCGCGGGATCACGCCGAGGATGATACGAGCGGGATCGACAAAGACGCCGCCGGCCGCGTGTTCGAGATTCGCGGCGACGCCGTCACGAGAGCATTCGAGCGCGCAGTAGCGCGCGCTCGAATGCTTTACATCGATGAGTCAAGGGCTGCGCAACAGAGACCGGACGGCAAATTCCTGACGGACCTTCGCTTTCACGACCTCCGACACGAGGCAACCTCCCGCTTGGCATCGATATTCCCCATGCATGAGCTGACAAAGATAACGGGCCACAAAGACCCGCGCATGTTGATGCGTTACTACCATCCAAGGGCCGAGGATCTTGCAAAGAAGCTGTCATAACTGCGCCGGATTTTTCCCAAGACGCCCTGCCCAAAGATGTCCCAGGTGTCCCTCCTTTGGGCGCCGCGGCTAAAAGTAGAGGCCGTTATTTTTGTTCAACAAGGGAGTTGCTTTCAGAGAATGTGCACCGCACAAATATTCTCCCGGACCCAAAAACGGCACGCCGGACGCCCGGCGGGTTATGCTCGCCGCTAGCACAATTTCCAACGTTCGGCTGGGCAATCTAAACATTGGCTCAAGTCGTTCGCTTCGCTCACTCGGGGCGTCCAAAAGCTGCGCTTTTGGACGCCCCTTAGCCAAACGTTAAGCGTTCCGAGCAGCGGTCAATGAGATTGGACGGACGCGACACGATGAATGAAACCAAAACGGAGCACTGATGGCGAGTACTGAAGCAAACACCATCGACCTCACCTACGCAGACACACTGTGGAAAACCGCCGACACTCTGCGTGGCCAGGTGGACGCTGCTGAATATAAGCATGTTGTCCTTGGGTTGCTATTTCTCAAATACATCTCCGACAGTTTCGAGAGCCGCCGCGACGACCTACGTGCGGAACTGGTAAACGACGGCATCAAGGACGACCAGCTCGAACGCCTGCTTGAATCGCGCGACGAGTACACCGCCGAGCGGGTGTTCTGGGTGCCGCCCGAAGCGCGTTGGTCGAACCTGCAGAATCAAGCGACACGCCCTGACATCGCCACGTTGATCGATGATGCGATCCTCGCCGTTGAGCGGGACAACGCGAATCTCAAGGGCAAATTGCCGCGCGACTACGACCGGTTGAATCCGCCACGCGTGCCTGCACCTACGACCCTGTCGTGCAACGCTCCTACGCGGAATGCGCCGAGGGGTACGGTTTCCGGATTGATCCATGCCCGCCGGCCGATCCGGCCAAGAAGGGGATCGTAGAAGCCGGC